>CALFYE010000550.1 GCA_937952145.1 uncultured Myxococcales bacterium | reverse complement strand
GTGCGCTCTGAACGGGCGGTGCGCTCTGAACGGGCGGTGCGCTCTGAACAGGCGGTGCGCTCTGAACAGGCGGTGCGCTCTGAACGGGCGGTGCGCTCTGAACGGGCGGCGGGCTCGCCGCTGCGACTGGGCTCTTTTCGGAAGCTGCGAGGACGACTGGCTGCGCCGCGGGTACGGCGATCAGCGGCGTGATTTCTTCGCGGGTCGTGGCGGCGATCGCGACCGGTGCGGTGCTGTCTTCGGCCGTCTTGTCGGCCAGGGCCGGGATCGGCTGCACTGCGACGGGGACGGTGGGCGTCACCTGGCTCTCGCGCAGCTCTGGAACCGCGTCGATCACGATGGGGGCGGAGGTTGCTGGCGCCCGCTCGGCACTGGCCCGGGCGGTGGGCGGCGGGGTCAGAAGCTCGCCCAGGATGCCCCCCTTGGGGGTGACTGCGCTGTCGCTGGCCGGCGCCGGCCGAGCCGGCGTAGACACGCTGTGCGGGCTCTCGGTCGTCGGACCTTGGCTGCTCGCTGCCGTCGCTGCGGCCGGTATCCCAGCCAGCGCGGTGGGCAAGCTAGGCGTGCGCTGCGAGGCCCGGCGTGGGGCCGCGGGCTCGCTCGGTGTGACCTGGGAGTCGACCCTTGCCACAGGCTCCGGCGGGGCTGCGACCGCGGCGATTGCACCCGAGGTCTTGGCCGGGCCGGACAGGTCGCGGAACGAGTTGCCAGAGGCTGGCACCGCCCCCAGCTGCGGCGCCATCTTCGGCGTCACGCCCGAGGCAGGCGGCGGTGGCAGGCTGATACCGGAAGCGGTGGGTGTCAGCGTACTGAGCTGCTGCAGCGTGGCGGCGACCTGGCTCATCGCCGGCCGCTCGCCCGGCAGCGGCGCCATCATGCGGTCGAGGAGCTCAGCAAAGGGCTGCAGCCAGGACGGCAGCATCTGCATAAGCCCCGTCTGGGCGTCCTGACCGGCGAGACCGGGGTAGCTGTTGCGGTTCGTCGAGGGCAGGCCACCGGCGCCGATCTCGTACAGCATGATCGCCAGGGCAAACACGTCGGCCGCCGCCCCCACGCCCAGATCGCCGCGGCGAATCTCGGGGGCCAGGTAGGGCAGCACCGAGGCCGGCACGTCTTCACCGCTGGGCGTTCGTCCAAGAGCGGTCAAGAGCCCCAGATCGAGCAGCTTAAGCTGTTCACCCTCCTGCGCCGCCACCGCCGGAACCAGGAGCACCTTGTCCGGTCGTAGCGCCAGGTGATGGATGTTGGAGCCATGGGCCACGGCGAGCAGCGCCGAGAGCTGTCTTCCGATGCGCAGCGCCTTGTTGGGCAGCGGCAGGCCCGAGTGTCGTCGCAGCTGGGTCGACAGGCTCTCGCCGCTTATGAACTCGCTGACGACAAACAGGCTGCCGTCGGCCATCCGGCCGCACTCCAGGATGCCGGTGATCGCCGGGTCGCCGCCGCTCTGGCCGCCGCGCAGGGGCATGACGACGCTGCGCTCGGCCTCCAAGCGATGCAGGGCTCGCTGCAGGGCCAGGAGGCGTCCCAGCGCATTGGACTCGCGACCAATGGCGCCCGGGAGGACACGGATGACCACGCGTTCTTGGGTCTGCTTGTGCGTGCCCTCGTAGATGACTCCGAGAGAGCCCTCGCTTAGCCGCGCGAGGATCGTGTAATTGCCGGCGTCCATCAATCAACCCGGTGGGCCCAGGGCCGCATAAGAGGGGGGCATGGTTTTTGAGTGGGGGCGCTGTCCGCAGGGCCGCGCGAGGCCCCCGACTGCGCCCGATTGGTTAGGACAATCTCATCCACTCAGAACAATTTAACCGATTTGTGCATTACTGAATTACGTAAGTGTGAACTATCTTTAGGCTTGCCGCCAGCCAGACCCCCGATCGCTACCCAATATCTGACGGTGATAAGGTCGAATACCGGGCCTTGGCTCCCTGCGTTGACACCCGGGTGTCGGGCGTGATGCAATGTACACCGCACAAATACAGTAGTTTTTTGTGAAAGCCAGAAGACAGTTTTCTTCGTGGCTTCAACCAAGGGGGATGCAGTGACCACTTCACGTGAAACCTATGACTACATCGTTGTCGGGGCAGGCTCGGCCGGGTGCGTGCTGGCGGCGCGGCTGTCTGAAAATCCGGACACCCGCGTGCTGCTCATCGAGGCCGGCGGGACCGATGATCTGCCCGACGTGCAAGACCCCCTGAAGTGGACCTCGCTATTCTACGGAGATCTGGACTGGTGCTACAACACCACACCCCAGAAAAACTGCGCCGGCCGGGCCGTGCACTGTCCGCGCGGCAAGATGCTGGGCGGCTGTCACAGCCACAACGCCAACGCCTGGGTGCATGGGCATCCGGCGGACTACGACAGCTGGGCCTATCAGGGCAACCCCGGCTGGGACTATCGCAGCATCCGCGCCTGCCTGCGGCGGGTCGAGTCGTGGTCGGGCGGCGAGAGCGAGTATCGCGGCGGCAGCGGCCCCATCCCGGTGTCTCCCCCCGTCGAGCCTAACCCCATCGCGCAGGCCCTGGTCGAAGGCGCCAAGTCGGTCGGCCTGCCCTACATCGAAGACAACAACAGCGGTCAGATGGAGGGCGTCAGCTACTTCAACATGACCATCAAAGATGGCGTGCGCTTCAGCGTCACCAAGGCCTTCCTGCGGCCGGTGCTGTCGCGGCCGAACCTGACGGTGCTGACCCGCGCGCTCAGCCGGCGCCTGATCCTCGAAGGCACCCACTGTCGGGGCGTTGAGTACAGCCACGAAGGCGCCCTCAAGACGGCCCACGCGGCGAAGGAAGTGATCTTGAGCGCCGGGGCGATCAACAGTCCGCAGCTCCTGCTCCTGTCGGGCATTGGGCCGGCCGCCGAACTGGCTGCGCTGGGTATCGGCGTGGTGGTCGATCTGCCGGGCGTGGGCCGCAACCTGCAGGATCACATCCTGCTCGCCGGCATCAACTACGAGTGCAACGGCGAGCTGCCGGTGCCGCGCAATAACGCCGCCGAGAGCACGCTGTGGTGGAAGTCGAACTCGCGCCTGTACTCACCGGATCTGCAGCCGGTGATCATCGAGGTGCCGTTCGTCACGCCCGAGCTCGCTGCCCAGGTGCCGCCGAACTCGTACGCCATCGCCGCGGGCCTCGTGCGTCCCGGCTCGCGCGGCTCGATCACGCTGCGCAGCGCCGATCCGACCGTGGCGCCGCTTATCGACATGAACTACCTCGGCGTCGATGCCGATATCCAGGCGCTGCTCGTCGCGGTCGAGCTGTGCCGCGAGATCGGCGGCTCGCAGGCCTTCGCGCCGTTCCGCAAGCGCGAGATCATGCCGGGCAAGCTCGGCCGCGCCGAGATGATCGAGTTCATCCGCCAGAGCACGACGACGTTCTTCCACCCTGCCAGCTCCTGCAAGATGGGCATCGGCGCCGACGCCGTGGTCAGCCCCGAGCTCAAGGTCTACGGCGTCACCGGCCTGCGCGTCGCCGACGCTTCGATCATGCCGACGGTCACCACCGGCAACACCAACGCCCCTTCGATCGCCATCGGCGTGCGCTGCGCCGACATGATCCTCGGCTAGCCAGCCCCCGCCTCGACCTACGACAGAGCCACGCCCATCGCTGAGAGCTGCTTCTCTGCCGCCTGGGCCCAGCCGCGATTGGCAGCGGGTGAGGCGGGGCTGGGATGCAGGATCTGACCGATCCGCACGTCCAGGCCCGCAAGCGCTTGCGCGGCGCGGTCGGCAGCGAAGGCTCCGACGCCGATCACCAAGCGAGACTCCAGCAGCCCGACGGTGTCGCGCAGCGCCTCGTCGCAGGCGGCGAACAGCGGGGCTTGCTCGCTGGCGCGCAGCTGATCGGGCGTGATGTTGCGGGCCGAGGCCTCCATGAACACCAGCGGGCAGTAGTTAAGGACAAAGAAGCGCTCAAAGAAGCGCTCGGCGCTGCCGAAGCGATCGCGCGCCCAGCCCCAGAAGCGCGTGCCGCTGACCTCGCTGCGCGGACAGTCTAGGCCCTCGATCGGTCGCTTGGGATGCTCGACAGCGGGCTTTTCCACCTCGCCCTGCAGGCCAAGGAACGTCTTTACCATCGCCACATCACCAAACGGCACCCCCGTCTGGGCCATGCCAAACGGCCCAGGGTTCATGCCCAAAAGGATGATGCTGCCGCGGCTCTTACCCCAGGCCGAAAGGTAGCGCTCGTGCACCGCGGCGGCGTAGTGCAGCGGGTTGTAAACATGGGTCACCGGCAACGAGAACTGCAGCTCGTCAACCCGGCGCGAGAGGCGACGACTAATGCGGATGAGCGACACGGCGCGAGCATGCCACGAACCTGCGTCCGTGCCGCCCCCCAACCTGACGGCGCGCAAGAAAATCGAGGCCAGGGCTTGAATTGTTCCGCCCGCTACACGATGTTTCGCGGCATGCATACTCCCCACTGTCGCAAGGCGCTGCGCCTCGTCGCGCCGGTTGTCTCTGTGTGGTTCGCCAGCCTGTATTTTTCGACGCCGGGCTTTTCCCAGCTGGACCCGGCCGGGCTCGACCGCTCGGTGCAAGCTGGCGACGACTTCTTTGCCTACGTAAATGGTGCGTGGCTGAAGAACACCGAGATCCCCGCCGACAAGCCAGCCTGGGGCACCTTCTGGGAGCTTGATGAAGAGGTGACCCGCAAGACGCACGGGCTGCTCAAGGACGCGGTGGCGCAGGCCGCGCCGGCGGGCTCGGACGCTCGGCTGGCCGCCGACTTCTATGCCAGCTTCATGGATGAAGCGGCGATCGAGGGAGCAGGCTCGGCTCCGCTAAAGCCGATGCTTGCGCGCATCGCCGCCATCAAAGATCGCGGGGCCCTGGCCCGCCTGCTTGGTGAGGATCTTCGCGCCGACGTCGATCCGCTGAACAGCACCAACTTCCACACCACGCGCCTCTTCGGACTGTGGGTCGGGCCCAACCTCAACCAGCCCAAGGAGAACGCGCCGTACCTGCTGCAGGGCGGGCTGGGTCTGCCCGATCGCGAGTACTACGTCGGGGGCGAGGCCAAGCTCCGCGAGCTACGCGCCGGGTATCAGACCTACATCGCCACGATGCTGAGGCTGTCTGGCGTGCCGGATGGGGAGGCCCGCGCTGCCCGCATCGTTGCGCTAGAGACCAAGCTGGCCCGCGTGCACGTCTCTCGGCAGGACTCCGCCGACGTGCGCAAGGCCAATAACCCTTGGCCCCGCGTCGAGTTTGCCAAGCGCGCCCCCGGGCTGCACTGGGATACCTTCTTCCAGGCCGCCGGGCTTTCGCAGACGCCGATGCTGATGGTGTGGCACCCGCAGGCGATGGTCGGCACGGCGCGTCTGGTTGCCGAGGAGCCGCTCGCCACCTGGCAAGACTGGTTGACCTTCCACGCCATCGATCGCCGCGCTCCCCTTTTGTCCAAGACCTTCGTCGATGCGCACTTCGCTTTCCATGGCAAAGCCCTGGCCGGCACACCGCAGATCGCCGAGCGCTGGAAGCGCAGCGTCGCGCTGACCAACAGTGCGCTCGGCGACGCGGTCGGCAAGCTGTACGTAAAGAAGCACTTCTCGCCACAGGCCAAGGCCATGGTGCAGGAGATGGTTCGCAACATCCGCGCCGCCTTTGCCGAGCGCATCGACAAGCTGTCGTGGATGGCGCCGGCCACCAAGGCCAAGGCGAAGGAAAAGCTCGCGACGCTTTACGTTGGTGTTGGCTATCCCGAGCGCTTCATCGACTACAGCGGGCTGTCCATCGTCCGCGGTGATGTCCTCGGCAATGTCGATCGTGCCGAGCGCTTTGAGTACCAGCGCTGCCTGGCCAAGCTCGGCCATCCCGTCGATGTGACGGAGTGGGCGATGTCGCCGCAGACCGTCAACGCCATCAACCTGCCGCTGCAGAATGCGTTGAACTTTCCAGCCGCCATCCTGGCTCCGCCCTTTTTCGATCCGGCGGGGACGACGCCGGCCAACTACGGCGCCATCGGCTCCACCATCGGGCACGAGATCAGCCACAGCTTCGACGATCAGGGGGCGCAGTTCGATGCCCAGGGCAAGCTGGTCGACTGGTGGACCAAAGAAGATCGGCGCCACTTTGAAGCCGCCGGCGAAAAGCTGGCCGCGCAGTACGACGCCTACGAGCCGCTGCCCAACCTGCACGTAAACGGCAAGCTGACGCTATCCGAGAACATCGCCGACTTGGCGGGTCTATCCGCAACGCATGACGCCTGGCGCAAGAGCGAGGTGCAGAAGCCCACCCCGAAGCTGCAGGGCTTTAGTGCCGAGCAGCAGTTCTTCCTGGCTTACAACCGAAGCTGGCGCGGCAAGTCGCGCGAAGAGGCGCTGCGCCAGCAGCTGATCACCGACGGTCACGCGCCCGAGCGATACCGCGCTGAAACGGTGCGCAACCTGGATGCCTGGTATCCGGCGTTCGACGTCCGGCCCGGCCAGAAGTTGTTCTTGGCGCCTAAAGATCGCGTGCAGGTCTGGTAGGGGGCGCTCGGCGCCTCGCCGCCTGGGCGAGCACCGAAGGGGGGAATTAGTCGTCGCTGCTGCTCGAAGACTTGCTGGGGCTGCGGGCTTCCTGCGCGATGATCGATTCCAGCATGCGGTTCAGATCCAGCTTCTGCAGCGCGGCGCCGTTGCCGGCCGGCACGATCATGATCGGCTTGCCCTGCAGCGCGTCGGCAATGCGCAGCTTGACGGCGGTGCGACCACCTGCCCCGGCCATGGCCTTGTTCTGCTTTTCGATCGACTTAGCGCGAGCCGTGGCTTCCGCCAGGATGGCTTTGGCTTCGCGCTCTTTTTCGTAGAACTCGCGGTCGGCGGCGATGTGGATCTGCTCGGCTTCACCCTTGGCCTTGGCGACCTGCGCCTGCACATCACCCTTGGCTTTTTCCAGGTTGCGCTGCGCCTCGGCCTCGGCGGCCTGCGCTTCGCTCTTGAGCCGCTCGGCGTTCTGTTCGGCTAGCTTGCGATCCTGGATCACCTTCTGATACTCGGTGTTGAAAGTGTGCTCGCCAAGCAGCATCTGCTCGACGATGATGCCCTCCGGACCAAGCTCGGTGCGCAGCTTTTCCAGCGCTGTTTGCGCCTTCTGGAAGCGTTTTTCAGAGACGTAGAACTCTTCTGAGTGGAGCTCGTTGAGCACGTCGCGGACGTAGGTCCGACAGGCCGGGCGGACGAGCTTTTCTTTGATCTCGGCCGTCGAGCGACCGACTCGCTGCAAGAGGTGCGGGGCGCGCTCTGGCTCGATGCGCCAGGCCACGGTGACGTTGACGCGGATGTCATTGCCATCGGTGGTCTTGAACTCGACCGCGTCATCGCCTTTGCGATCGCCGCGATCCTTGTCCGCGGTCATCTCTAGGTTCTGCAGCTTGATGTCGAACGTCGCCCAGTCCGACAGAAACGGCGTAAAGAAGTACGTCGCACCCGGCGGATAGATGTGCTGCTCGATGCCGGGGCCGAAGATCTTCTTGGTCCGAACGCCGACTTCCGTGCTGTCGGTGGAGAAGGCCGTGCAGCCCGAGCCCAGCAAGAGCCCGAGCGATAAGAGCGCGGTCGAAAAGAGGAGGCGAGAGAGTGCGCGCTTCATCGGGCTACCTCGAACTGACGCAGCATGTCGCTGATGTTCAGGGGATTGGTGGCCCCCGGTCCGCTCGACGGCACGATGATGACCTTGACCCCGCGCAGGAGCTCGGCCAGCCGACGTCCGACGAGGGCCTGGGCACCCGCACCTTCGAGCGCGTGATTTTCCAGCTCCGTGCCGGTCGCTTGCGCCGTCTTCACCAACAGATCAGCGTCGGCTGACTTGGTGCGCTGATACAGCCGTGCATCGGCGAGGATCTGCGCCACCTGCTGCTGGCCTTTTTCCAGCTCGACCTGCACCTTGGCCTGTCCAGCCGAGACGGTCTCGCGCTTGTGAGCTTCCTCTTTGGCCGCAACGCTCTCGGCTTGGTTCTTGTAGACCATCTGGTCCTGGATCTTGCGCTGCTCGATCTGGTGCTGGTAGGCCTCGTCGTACGTGATCCGGCGCACCAGGACTTTCACCAGCTCGATGCCTTTTTCTTCGAACTCGGGCTTGAGCGCGTTGAACGCGATCTGCGCCTGCTTGATGCGCTTGGGACCCTGATAGAACTCTTCGGAGTTCAGCTCGCCGAGCGCCTGTCGCAGCGCCTTGTCCGAGCGCGGAATGACCACCGAGTCCTCGTAGAGCTTGCCGGGGCCAACCTTGGTGATGAGCAGGTAGGGATCGTGGATGCGATAGAGCACCGTGGCATCGACGGTCACGCGATAGCCATCCGAGGTCTGGATGCGGATGGCTTCGGTGAGGCGGCCGTCTTTGGTGTGCTCGCCCGAGGCGCTCATGTCCAGGTTCTGGATCTCGGTCGGGAAGGTGTGCACTCGCTCGTAGCCAGGCACGACAAGATGGGTCCCGGTCTGTACCAGCTCGCGATGAATGCCGGAGCCGCCGCCGTAGTAGACCTGACGCACGCCGAGCTCGGTCGGACCGACGTAGACCGTGGCGCACGAGGCCAAGGTATAGCCGCCGAAAAAGACGCAGAGTGGGATCAGGACCCACCGTCGCCAGAGCAGAAACTTCAGGACTTTAAGTAGAGTTTCCATGCGATTCCTTGTTCTGCGCGGCGCGCGCGGCGAGCCGGCCGCTCTCGGCATCCGCCTGCTTTGGAGCAGCGGTCTGTGGCGGGAGAGCAGCAAGGCCCGTGGGGGGCAGGGGCAGGGTCTTCCCCGCCTCGTCGAGATCCATGTTCAAGAGGCCCAGCTGCAGGTGATGCTGGCGAAGCTGCAGCGCCGCATAAAGATTCGGCAGCCAGGGCGAGATGAGCGGAGCTAGGCAGGCCAGCGCGAATGGCAGCCACTTTTCCCAGATGGGAATGAACGGCGCCCAGACCACGAACAGCCCCAGTGCGAAAAACAGCGCGACATAGGCGAGGCGGTTGTACAGCGCGCCGCGACCCTGGCTGCGCTCTAGGCGGTTCTGCTCGGCAGCGAGCTTGGCGTAGCGCGGGATCAGCAGCTGTTCGATCTCGCGGCGATACAGCGCAAGCTGAGCCTGCGAGTCGGGGTCGGGTTCGCCCTGGTATTCGGTGTGGAGCTCCGGCAGGCGAAGCTCGGCACGCTCGCGGCACTGCTGACTAATCTCGGCCTCGGTCGCCGTCGGAGAGAGACCGGGACGCATCCGCTCGAGATCCGCCAGCAGGCCACTTGCCAACGCGCCCAGCTCGGTGGTCGGTCGGTAACTCAAGAAATCTAGCTTATCGCATTTTGTCGGGTGGCTGGGCGGGGTCGGACCCTCGTCAGCCGGCGGGAGCGAGAGCCAGGCAAGAGGCTGGCGGGGCGGGAAAGAAGAGGAGCGGGTCGGCTGAAGGCTAGTTCGCCGCTTGGTCGAGCTTGGCGATGATGAACTGCTCCATCTTCGCCTTAGGCACTGCACCGACGAGCTGGCCGACGACCTTGCCGCCGCGAAACAAGAGCAGGGTCGGGATCGAGCGGATCTCGAACTGCTGTGCAACGCGCTGGTTGTGATCGATGTCGAGCTTGCCGACCTGCAGGCGGCCCTTGTAGGTCTTGGCCATCTCCTCAACGTAGGGCGCGATCATCTTGCAGGGAGCGCACCAAGTCGCCCAGAAATCGACGAGGGTGAGGGTCGGCGACTTCATCACTTCGGCGTCGAAGTTCTGGTCGGTGAAGGTCTTTACATCTGCGGATGCCATGGTTGTCTCCTGGGACAGCGACTCGCCCGGTAGTGGGCGATGTGATGTGGGTGTTTCGGAAGAGGAGCGCTGGCCTTCCACGAGGGGCTTCCCGGTGGAGTGGTGGCCAGCTAACAAGCGCAAGCTGCCTGACCTGTATAGCACGGGATGCCCTGGCACGGCAGCGCATGCCACGCGGCGCTGTGGCCTCGCAGATCGGTTCCCCATCGCCCGGTGGCTGGTGTATGGTTTCCCGGTTGAAAGTCTCCATCGTCATCCCGGTTTATAACGAGGTCGCCACGGTTGGGACACTCTTGGCCAAGGTGGCGCGCCTAGAGCTCGATAAAGAGCTGATCATCGTCAATGACGGCTCGACCGACGGGACGCGCGAGGCGCTGCGTGAGTACGAGGGGCAGCCCGGGGTGACGGTGCATCACAACCCGGTGAACTTGGGCAAGGGCTCGTCGGTGCGCATCGGCTTTTCGTTGGCCCGCGGCGAGATCGTGACCATCCAAGATGCCGATCTCGAGCTAGAGCCCTCGGAGATCTACAAGCTGATCGAGCCGATCGCTCGCGGCGAGGCCGATGTGGTTTATGGTTCGCGCTTCTTAGGGCAGGGGCTGGTCGAGGGGCGCAAAGGTCAGCTGTCGTTCTACCTCGCCAATCGCGCACTCGCTTCGCTGACCAACCTGCTTTACGGCAGCGCGCTGTCCGACATCGAGACCTGCTACAAGGTCTTCCGCCGCGACGTGCTGCCGCAACTTTCGCTGCGGGCCAATCGCTTCGAGATCGAGCCCGAGGTCACGGCACAGGTGCTCAAGCGCGGTCTGCGGGTGGTCGAGCTACCCATTGGCTACAAGCCGCGGTCGAGTGATGAAGGCAAAAAGATCTCGTGGCGCGATGGCTTTGCGGCCATCTATACGCTGGTCGATCAGCGGCTTAAGGTGTAGCGGGCGCGGCGCTGGCTGTCGCGGGGAAGCAGGCCTTAGCTGGCGGAGGAAGGCTCGTCGGGGGAGGGCGCGGGGTTTGGCAAGTGCTGGAGCTGCTTTTCGAGAGCGGCAACGCGCAGGCTGAGCTGCGCGACGTCTTTGGCCAAGCCGGCGAAGGGCGACAGGCTGTCGACGATGTGGCGCACTCGCTCATCGACCCGACGCTGCCACTCTTCCAGCGTCTGCTGCGAGCGATCGAAGAGCTCACGGACGCGATGGCCTGACTCGGGACGGCGGCTGTCGTCGGAGCCCTGCGCTGCGCTAATCCCCGCGGCCACTTGGCTGGCACTTGCGGCTGCAAGCTCGGCGCCTAGAGCCTCGGCAGCCCGCGCAATGTCAGCCTCAGGACTGAGCCCGGACTCGTCGCCTTCTTCCCGCTCGCGGCCGGGGCGGAAGACGCTCATTACACGGGCCTGCGCCTGCTGCGCAAGCTCTTGCAGCGAGGCTCCTCCCGACTGGATCAGGTGCCGCATGGCCCCGAGCGGAATGAAGCTCTTCTGACGCTTCTCTTCCTCGAAGATGATCTGAGCCAGGGTGACCGAGGTGAGATCCTCTTTGCTGCTGTTGTCGAGAACCCGTACCTCTTCGCCCTGGCGGATCATCTCGGCGATCTGCTCTAGCGTGACGTACTGGCTGCTGCGCGTGTCATAGAGCTTGCGGTTGCTGTACCGCTTGATCACGCGCGGGTCGCCGGGAGCGTGTGACATCGGCGATCCTTAGGCCTTGTCTGCCGGCTTGTCGCCGTCGAGTTCCTTCTTCGGGGTGACATCCAGCTCTTCACGCCCATCGGAGGCGCGCTTGAAGTTCTTGATGCTCTTGCCCAGGGCGTCGCCGATCTGAGGCAGCTTGCCAGCGCCAAAGACGATGAGGACGATGAACAAGATCAGAACCAATTCCATCGGGCCTAGACCCAACATGCTCCTGCCTCCAGCTTGCCGGCGCCGCCGCGGGCGCCATTCATGACGGCGAAATAAGGTGACTACAGGTGGCGATAGCGGGCTGCGCTAGACGCCTCGCGTTGCGGTTTATAACGATTCTTTGTCTCTCAGGCTAGCACTTTAGACCCAGGTGACCTACGCCAACTTCTGAGTTGCTGGTGAGCCAGTGGTGGGCCGGTGCTGGGGGACAGGACAGAGCGAGGCGGGAAGAGCGGGGGGCAGGTGGGGAGGAGAGCGGAGCGGATGCCTACGGAGTCAGCTTGTGCAGGATGCTGCCGGAGTAGCCCACGGCAAACACATCCTTACCAGCGCCGAAGACGCCGATGAGCGAGATGGTCGTGCCGGAGTCCTGGCGCTTCCAGGCTTGGCCGTCGTAGTGCAGGACCGTACCGCCTAGACCGACCGCGTAGACGTTGTTGGCGGCTGTGCCCCACACGCCACGCAGGCTGAAGGTGGTGATCGGATCGACGCGGCTCCAGGTGCCGGTGTAGCGCAGCATCACGCCGTTGTCACCGACGGCCCACACGTCGTTAGGTCCCGAGCCCCAGACCGCTCGCAGCGCCTGGTCGCTCTCGGGCAGGGTGTAGCGCTCGCCCGCGCCGGTGCCGTTGTAAAAGAGGATCTTGCCGGGGAAGCCGGTGAAGTCTTCGCCGTTCGGACCTTCCTGTCCACCACCGACAATCCAGACGTTTTGCGCATCCGAACCCCAGGCGGCGCGCAGGACCGTGCCGACCCGCGGGGTCACCGTGACGGCCACCCAGTTGGCGCCGCTGCGACGCAGCACCGTGTCGTTGAAGCCGACGGCGACGCCCTCGCTGCCGCTGATCCAGATGGACTGTAGCGCGGCAGTCAGACCGCCCGGCAGGTTGATACCCGCGTTCGACCAGGCGCTGCCGTTCCACTGGAAGATGCGCGGACCAGCGGTGGCGGGCGTCGCGTCAAAGGCCACGCTCCACAGGTTATCGACCGGGCCCGAGAGGCCGCGGAAGCGCAGGTAGATGCTGTTGGTCACGCTGCTCCACTGCGAGCCGTTCCAGCGTAGGGTGGCGCCCCAGTCGCCCACGGTGACCAGGTTGTCCGCGGCGCTGCCCGAGATGGCGTTGAGCGGTCCGGATACTCCCGTCAGATTGTCGACCGGGCTGGAGCTGGTAAAGCCCGTGCCGTTGAAGCGCAGGATGCTGCCGCTGGCACCGACCATGAACAGGTCGCTGGCGGCTGTGCCCCACACCGAATAGAGCGACACCGGCAGGGTCCCCGGGACGTCGGCGAACATCGTGCCGTTCCACTTCTTGACGATGCCCTGACGCTTGGTTGGATCCTTGGTGGCGGTGTCGGTGTACAGCACGTCCCCGACGGCAAAGACGTCGCTGCCGCTGGCCCACATCGAGTAGATGCCGAAGTTGCCAAACGGACTGACGGTGGTCCAGTTGGTGCCGTCGAAGCGGCGGATGGCCCCGCTGAGCGAGGAAACAAACAGGTTGTTGGCGGCGGTGCCGGTGATCCCGGTCAGGATCTCGTTCATCGCGCCGGCGACGGTGCTGGCCGACCACATGCTGCCGTCGAACTTGAGCAGCGAGCCGCTGGCTCCGACCGCGTAGATCGTCCCACCCGTGCCCCACACGCCCTTGAGCAGGACCTGATAGGCGGGGTCCGCGGGGGTGGTCACGCGGCTGAGCGTGCCGCCCGACTTGCGCAGGACGACGCCGTTGGCGCCGACCATCCAGACGTCGTCTTTGCCGCTGCCCCAGACCGAGTACAGCGCGCCGACTCCCGTCGTGCTGCCCGAGATCGTCATCGGCGTCCAGGTCTGGCCGTCATAGTGCAGGACGACGCCGCGATCGCCGACCGCGTAGATGTCATTGGCGTCCACGCCCCACAGGGCATAGAGCGGGCTCTTGGTCGGGCTGAGGACGGACTTCCAGCTTCCGCTGGTGTAGTGCAGCAGGGTACCGCTTTCGCCGGCCGCCCAGGCATCGTTGGCCGAGCTACCCCAGACGCTCCAGAGCGTGTTGCCCTGAGGCTGCGGGAACAGCCAGCACCACTCGTCCTTGCTGCAGCCGGGCTGCTGCGGGCGCACGGTGTTCATGTCCGTCGTGCTGCCCATGTCGCCCACGGTTCCCAGGTCGTTGTCGCTATTGCTGGGGTTCTTGGGGCAACCGGTCAGGGACAGAGTAAGTAGTCCACCTAGGGCAATGAGTGCTCGTCCCGGAACACTACGCATCATGCTCCCCGGAGCTATCTCAGAGCGGCTGCGCGAAGTCTTGCTTTCGTCGAGTCGGTCCATTCCTACGGCCTCTCAATCTAGTGGCGTGATGATGTGTATTTTATCTCTCGGAATTGGGGATGGCGCTATTTCCTTTTCCCCGACGCACAAAAAAAGCCCGACCGCGTCCGCGGGGGGCGGTGCAGTCATCGGCACAGACCGGCCTGGCAGGTCGGCGGCTACGGCGGGTTATCGCAGAACGGCTGGACTTCTTTGGTCAGATCGAGACCGCCAAGAACTCGACAGCCAAAGCGGAAGTAGGCATCGAGCTTGGTAGGTACGCTGCGCGCCGTGCCACCGCCGCCGGTAAAGATCAGGCGGCTGCCGTCGGGGCTGTAGCTAACGCTGCGGCCAGCGCCTGCCGTATCGTCAATCGTTAGCTGCGGAGCCCCGGTCTTGGCGTCGAAGACGCGCACCGTGTGGTCATCGCCTGAGGTCGCGATGGTGGCCCCATCCGAAGAGAAGCTGAGGCTGCGCACGACGCCGCTGTGTCCGGTGATGGTCAGCTGCGGCTTGGCTCGGGCGACGTCCCAGATGATGACCGTGCCGTCGGCGCTGGCGGTGGCCAGTCGCGAGGCATCGCGGGCATAAGCGGCGGCGAGTACGTCCTGAGTATGGCCGGTGAGGACCTGCAAGCGCTGGCCGCTGGCCGCATCCCAGATGGCCGCTGTGGTGTCTGAACTTGCCGTCACCACCCGCGTCCCATCGGGGGAATAACTAGCCGCGCGCACCTCGGCGGTGTGGCCGACGAAGCTCGCCAGGCTTTGGCCGGTCTTGACGTCCCAGGCACCGGCCGTCTTGTCGGCGCTGCCGGTGATTAGCCGCGTGCCATCGGGCGAATAGGCGACCGAGAACACCGGCCCCTGGTGGCCGTTAATCGTAAGGACGTTCTGGCCGGTCTTGGGGTCCCAGATGCGCGCCGTCTTGTCAGCGCTGCCGGTGGCTACGCGTAAACCACTGGGGGCCCAGACCGAGCTAAGGACTTCATCGGTATGGCCGGCGAGCAGGGTCTGCACGCGTTCGAGCGCCAGGTTCCAGACCAGGCCCGTCTGATCTGCTCCGGTGGTCACGATCCGCGTCCCATCGCCGGATATCGAGACACTGTGCAGGTCGGCGCGAGTCTGAAAGACGCCGGTCAGTCGCCCGCCGCGAATGTCCCACAGCCGAGCGGTGGCGTCGGCCGAGGCGGTAACGACGCGGGTGCCGTCGGGCGAAAACTGCGCCGTGCGGAGATCCTGGGTGTGGCCCTTGAGCACGTACAGCGTGCGTCCGGTGATGGCATCCCAGACGCGGGCGGTGCGTCCGTTGCTGGCCGTGACGACACGCAGCCCATCGACCGAGTAGTTGGCCGTGCGCATGCCGTCTTCGGCGTCGTAGAAGCTCTGGATGATCTTTCCCGACGAGAGCTCGAAGATGTTGGCGCGCTTGTCGCGACCGGCGGTCAGCACCCGCTGGCCGTTCGGCGAAAACACTGCCGAGGTGACGTCGTCGCTGTGGCCGGTCAAAGAGACGATGCCCTTGCCGCTGCGCGCATCCCACAGCCGGGCGGTGTCATCGGCACTGGCGGTAAGAACGCGGCCGCCGTCAGCGGAAAATACGGCCGTGAGCACCGGTCCCTCGTGGCCACTCAAGGTAAACAGCAAGCGGCCGGACTTGGCGTCCCAGATGCGGGCGGTGCTGTCGGCGCTGCTGGTCACGACGCGGGTGCCATCGCGCGAGAAGGCGGCGAACAGCACCTCCTGACTGTGACCACTGAGGATGGCCAGCGACTGGCCCGAGCGCGAGTCCCAGACGCGAGCGGTGCGGTCGCTGCTGGCGGTAACGACGCGGCTGCCATCGATGGAGAAGGCCGCCGAGAGCACCTCGTCCCCGTGGCCACGGAGCGTGGAAAGGAGGTTGCTGCTCTTGGAATCGAAGACGCGGGCCTGGCGGTCTGAGCAGGCGGTGACGACGCGGCTGCCATCGACCGAGAACACCGCGGCATGGACGCTGCCGTCGTGGCGCAGCGGCTGTGACATCACCATCTCGGCGAGGGTGCGCACGAACTCGCGCTGCTGTCCGTCGCTGAGAGCTGGGCCACCGTTCTGCGCCTTGCCATAGGCGTTCATGATGTTGACCAGGCCCGTGGTGTGCCGGCGGCCAAGCTGGTTCCAAAACAGCTCGTTCTGCGCGTCGAAGGCGCTGGTATCGGCGCGCGGGTCGGCGAGATCCGGGGCGCTGGTACTGGCATCGCCGGCTCCGCCATCGCCTCCGCCGGGGCTGCCGTCGCCGCCGAGATCGCGTGGTCCCTCGGGGGGGCTGGGCGGTGTCACAGTGCCGGCATCGGGCGCGGCACTCGGCGGTGTCGGGCGGGCGGGGCCGGGCGGCGTCGGGCTGGGCTCGGCGGCCGTCGCGGCTTCGACGAGCAGCCCGCTGCCCGGCGAGATCGCGAGCACACCTACGCCCAGGAGCGCAGCACCGGCGCTGACAGCTAGGACCGCCCGATCGCGGCGCTGCAGCATAGGGACCTTGAGCATAGGAGCGAGAATAGCATCTCGCGCAGAGGCTACAGCACTAGGCGCATCGCCACGGTGCGGTCGCTCAGGTTGCGCTGGAACTCGCGGGAGCTCTGCACCGGGGCTGGCAGCGCCCCTCGCTCGACCGGGTGGTAGCCGAACTTTTCGGCGAAAAAGTCGGTGGCGTGCTCGGTGAGGAGGCAGATCTCCGTCAAGCCACGCTGGCGCGCGCGAAGCTGAATGATCTCAGCCAGGGTCCAGCCCAGCCCCTCGCCGCGACGGCTGGGATGCACCGCCAGCGAGCGCAGAAGTCCCGTCTCGCCATAGATCTCAAGCGCCACGCAGCCCACGGCGAGCGGCGCGGACTTGTCAGCGGCAGCCGGCTCGTCATCGCGGATGAGCCACAGCTCAGCGACGTCTTCGGGGATGCCAGCGGTCGGCAACCCGACGCGCTCCAGCAAGCTCTTGATCGGGCTGAGATCATCGAGCGTCGCCTGCGTCACCCCGTCGCCCAGGCGCGACAAGAGCTTGTCGTGCAGGCCATCGAAGCTTCCCGACGACATGATGACGACGGTATCGCCCGCCGACAGTCGATTGGCCAGGTAGTCGACAATGCCTTCGACCTTGGGGATGGCGCGAGCCGGGACGCCGTGCTTGCGCACATCGGCGGCTAGCTGCTCGACGTCCAGGCGATTGCCGGCCGGCGCTTTCTCGGGCATGTGGACCGCACCGATGAGGACCTCATCGGCCAGGGCCAGGGCCTCGGCAAAGTCGCGCTGGAAGACGGCGGTGCGGCTCGTCGCTGAGCGCGGCTCCATGACCGCGAGTAGGCGGCCCCCGCCATGGCGTCCACGCAGGCCGCGCAGCGTCTCGCGGATGGCGGTCGGGTGATGCGCGAAGTCATCGACGACGGCGACGCCCTGGGCGACCCCGCGCAGCTCTTGTCGGCGCTTGACCCCGGCGAACAGGCGCACACCGCGGACAAGCTCAGGCAGCGATAGGCCGTAGCCGTGGCAGGCGGCGATCACCGCCAGCACATTTTCCAGGTTGTAGCCGCCGGGCAGGCCGGTATCGAACGAGCCAAAGCGGGCACCGCGGTAGTAGACCTCGAACAGCGTGCGGCCCCCGGGGCGCGTGCTGGTGATCTCGGCCTGCCACTCGCAGTCGGGCTCGCAGCCGGGGCGCAGGCCGTAGCGCTCGACCCGGCAGCGGGCAGTCGCGGCGATCTCGACCGCCACCTTCGAGCGGGCACTGACCCACAGCGCGCCATCGGGCGGCAGCAGGCTGACAAACTCGCGGAAGCTGTCCTTGATGGCGTCGAGACCACTGAAGATATCGACGTGGTCGAGCTCAACCGAGGTCAGGATGGCAAAGCGCGGCAGGTAGTGCAGGAACTTGCTCTTCTTGTCGAAGAAGGCGGTGTCGTACTCATCGCCCTCGATGACAAAGGGAGCGTCTTTCGCCCCCAAGGCCGCGCCGCAGCCCATGTTGAGCGGCACGCCGCCCACCATAAAGCCCGGCTGTCGTCCGGCCTGCTCCAGCATCCATGCCGAAAGCGAAGTCGTCGTCGTCTTGCCGTGCGTGCCGGTGACGACCAGCGTCGGTCGGCCGGGCAGGAGCAGCTCTTCCAGGACGCCCGGGAACGATGTGAGGCGAATCCCTTTGGCTTGCGCTGCCAGGACCTCGACATGGTCACGGCGACAGACGTTGCCGACGACGACGAGCTCGGGATCCCAGGCCAGGTTGGCTTCGCCAAAGCCCGAGAAGAGTGGAATTCCGGCGGCCCGCAGCTGGGTCGACATCGGCGGATAGACATGCTCGTCGGAGCCGCGGACGTCATGTCCTGCGCTCTTCAAAAGCTCGGCCACCGCACCCATGCCCGTGCCGCAAATTCCGATGAAATGGATCTTCACGTCTGTGCTCGCTTGTTTCCGGAGGGTGTTGCCGGGGGGCGTCCCGGGTGGCCGCAGTATACTGAATCGCCCGCGACAAAAAGAGCTTGCGAAGAGTCCGCAAAACGTTTGTGCGGGTAGCTGGCTCGCCTCCGTCGGGAGCGCCCTCCGTTAAGGCCTCTTAAGGTTGGGCGAGCGCGCGTAGCACGGCATCGCCACACTGCGCGGTGGACAGCGAGCCTCTGAGGTCGACGGTCGTCTCGCCCGCCAGCGTCACTTTGCGGACCGCCGCGCGCAGTCGGTCAGCCGCCGGGCTGCGTCCGACATGATCCAGCAGCAGGGCCAGCGTCAAAAATGCCGCCAGCGGATTGGCGATGCCGCGCCCGGCGATGTCCGGCGCTGAGCCGTGCACCGGCTCGAACAGCGAGACCCGCCCAGGGTGGATGTTGCCCGAGGCGGCGAGGCCCAGCCCCCCGCAGATCGCGGCGCCCAGGTCGGTGAGGATGTCGCCGAACAGGTTGCTGGTCACCACGACATCGAAGCGCTCGGGGGCGCGGACGAATTCCATCGCCGCGACATCGACGTAAAGGTGGCTCGCGGCGATGCCGCGCGGGGCGTACTCGGCGGCGACTTCCTTGAAGACGCGCTGCCACAGGCCATGGGCGTGCGGCAGCGCGTTGGCTTTATCGACCATGCAGACGCGTGGCGGGCGGGGGTTCTCGGTGCCGAAAGCGGGGCGGGGCAGGGCGGCCATGGCGAAGGCGGCGCGCACGATGCGCTCGACGCCGCGGCGCGTATTGAGGTCTTCCGAGATCGCGACCTCGTCTTCCGTCCCGCGCTTAAACGATCCGCCCATCTGCACGTACGGTCCCTCGGTGTTCTCGCGCAGCACGACAAAGTCGATGTGCTGGCGGGTCTTGCCTTTGAGGGGACAGAGGCGCTCGTCGAACAGCTCGACGGGGCGCAGGTTGATGTACAGGTCGAGTCCAAAGCGCAGGCCCAGCAGCACGTCGCGGGCGATGATCTGTTCCGGAATACGCGGGTCACCCAGCGCCCCGAACAGGATGGCGTCAAAGCCCGAGGCCAGCTCTTGCAGCGCGCCTTTGGGCAGCGTCTCGCCCGTCGCTAGATAGTGCTCAGCGGACCAGGGAAAGTGGACCAGGTCGGCCTCGACCCCCAGTACCGGCAGCGCGCGGAGCGCCTGCGCCGTGACCTCGACGCCAATGCCGTCCCCGGGGATGACGGCGATGCGGGGGCGTCGCGTGGCGGCGGCGGCGCTGCCAAAGGGGTACGGTCGTCCCTGCCAGTCCTGCGTGGTCTGCATGTCGTTCCTTACGTTGCGGATGGATGGATAGATGGATAGTCGAAAGGGGGCGCGGGCTCGCGTCTAGCGTGTCGTCGAGCCGGCCGGTGCTGGCCCAGTCGGTGAGGGGCTGGGCACGGGGCCCGTTGTGCCACCGGCCTGGCGATAGATCTCAGCGTTCTTTTCTACCGTCGCCAGGTCGTGCGTGGCGCGGAGCTGGGCAGCTTCCCACTCGGCCGCGAGCTCGACCAGGCCGTAGCGACCACTGGCCTCGCGCACAAAGCGAAACGCGGCGCCGCCGGCTGCTGCGCGATGACAGTGCAGCTCTCCTCCAACGGGGCTGGCCCCGCCGCTCGGGGCCGATGGAATCAGCTCGGCCTTAACCGCGCCGCTGCCTAGCCGCTGTCGGAAGCTTGCGCCATAGCGCTCGGCATAGAGCCGCGCGAACAGCTCCCGACCGTTCTCCGCGTCAGCGGCATACAGGCGGGACAGCGCCTGAGCCTGCTCGCCGGCGGGATAGCTCTGCTGCACCAGCTTCCGCATGCGAGCTTGGTTTTTTTGCACCGTATAGAGCGCCCACTGCGTGGGCTGGCTGAGCTGATCAAAGATCAGCGTGGCATCGCCTTCGGCCACAGCGCGCAAGAAGCTGCCGCAGACCCGCTCCGGCGAGCTCTGTGGCTGGCAGGCACCGGCCAAAAGGACGACGAACAACGGGACCCAGCCGGGGCCTCGGCCGCTAGCTGGCCTGCTCACCGCTCTGCCCCGGGGTGGCCGCCGGCGGCCTCCCGTCCTCGTCTTGCAGCTGCTTTTCGCGCAGCTTGTCCTGCCGCAGCTCGGTCTTTTTGCGCTCCGCCGCTTGATAGATGAGGCCCAGGCGAAATGCACAGTAAAGACCAATCACCACCCACATCACCGCCGCGCCCGGCAAGCGCATCCAGGACAGCGGCCGTCCGCTCTGGCTCAGCGCAAACAGACCAAGCCCCGCGGTCAGCAGAGCGCCCAGGAGCGAGATCGGCAGCCACAGTCGCCGCTGCAGGCCCAGCGCCAGCGCTCCCCCGGCGAGACCGACGAACACCGCCAGGTTGCCCGGCAGGAGCACGAAGGCCCGCTCGTCCAAACGGTAGAGCGCGAAACAGGCCATCATGGCCATCAGCACCACCAAGTAGGCAGTTTGCGAACGCACACCCGAGGGCTATCACGAATCACCGCTTTTTCGCCGCTCTTTTCGCCGCTTGATCTATGTTTGCCGCCCTTTTGGCGGCCATGGAATCCACTACAGGCCTTGATACAGCGTGGGGCAGCGGCGGTGCCCCGATTGATCCGGGGCATCCGGGCGGCGCGCTCAGCGCAGCCACCGAGCTCTGGGCGCAGGCCTTGGCGTCCGTCTCGGGCCGGGTATCGGCGCAGAACTTTGAGCTGTGGTTCCGGCCGATCCGCTGCACGGCGATCGATGGCCACACCATCCACCTGCAGGCCCCCAATTCATTCATTCAAGAGTGGTTCGGCAATCACTACCTGCGCATCGTCCTAGAAGAAGTGCGCCGTGTCTCAGCCGCCGATCAGGACTACGACGTCAGCTGGCAAGCGAACGATGGAGCCGCCGGCGAAGGGAGCCTGCGGCAGTCCGGGCGGGGACAGACCTCGGCCCAGGCGATGCGCGCCGCCGCTCGCAGTCGGAAGCGACCCGGCGCCAGCGAGGCCCCATCGGTTGCAGCCAGCCCGCGCGCCTCGGCTGCGAGCCCCGTAGCCCCGCAGGCGTCCGCAGCCCCGACTGCCGATGCGCAGCCCGCGCTGGGCCCGGTGACTTCGGGACTGCTGGAGAAGTACAACTTCACCTCGTTCATCGTCGGCCCATCCAATCAGCTCGCCGAAGCCGCGAGTCGCGCCGTCGCTGAAAACCCCGCCGGCAAGTACAACCCGCTCTTCATCTACGGCGGCGTGGGGCTGGGCAAGACGCACCTCCTGCACGCCATAGGCAGCCAGATCCGCAGCCAACACCCCGGCTGGCGCATCGTCTACCTCAAGGCCGAGACCTTCATAAACGAGTACGTGCAGCAGGTACGTAATGGTCGCATCGATGAATTTCGGTCTAGGTATCGTGACCAGGTCGATGTCCTGCTCGTCGATGACATCCAGTATCTGGGCGGCAAAGAGCGCACGCAGGACGAGTTCTTCCACACCTTCAATGCCCTCTTCGAGTCGCATCGCCAGATCGTCGTCACCGCTGACAAGTACCCGCACGAGATCCCGGATCTGGAAGACCGCATCCGCTCGCGCTTTCAGTGGGGCCTGATCGCCGACATCCAGCCGCCCGAGCTAGAGACGCGCATCGCCATCCTTGAAAAGAAGGCGCTGATCGACGGCATCGATCTGCCGTCGCAGGTTGCGCACTTCCTGGCCGCCAACATCAAGTCGAACGTGCGCGAGCTTGAAGGTCTGCTGATCCGCGTCGCCGCCATGGCTTCGCTGCGGCAGCAGCCGATCACCGTCGAGTTCGCGCAAGAGACGCTGAAGAACTTCCTTGGCCAGACCAGCCCGCACCTGTCGACCGAGTCGGTGCAGAAGGAAGTCGCCAACTACTTCGGTATCTCGGTCCCCGACCTATGCAGCGCCAGTCGGCAGGCCAAGCTGGCGCGGCCGCGGCAGATCGCCATGTACCTGGCCCGCAAGCTGTGCAAAGCCAGCTATCCCGAGCTCGGCGAGCGCTTCGGCGGCAAGGATCACACGACCGTGCTGTCGGCCTGCCGCCGCATCGAGGGACTGCTCGCGACCGATCCCAAGGTGCGGGCCTCCGTCGAAGAGATCGAGAAGCACCTGACCGTCTAGGGTCGGCTTCGGCTAGGGGGCGGGGGAGCGGGGGCCTGCAGCAGGGGATCTAGCTCTCCGTCGTGATCGAGCTCGGTGATGTCGTCGCAGCCCCCGACCGACTGGCCGTTGATAAAGATCTGCGGGACCGTCGACTGCCCGCTGACCTGGGCCAGCCAGCGCCGCGTCTTCTGATCGTGCGAGACGTCGATCTCGCGGAAGGCGACGCCTTTTTTGGTGAGGAGCTGCTTGGCGCGCGTGCAGTAGCCGCAGAAGTGCTTGGTGTAGATGACGACCTCGGCCATGCGCTCAGGCTACCGCGGCGCGCGGAATTTGCGCCGACGAAAGTCGCATTGCCTGTCTGGTGTGCCTCGCGATATCGTCGGCAGCATGCGAAAAACGTGGATGCTTGCCGGTCTAGTCTCGCTGCTGCTCGCCGGTTCTGTGGGGTCGCTGGCCACGTCGGCACCCACCCCGCAAAACCGCCCGGCCGCCAACCGTCGCCTGCCGCGCGAGGCGGTTACCGCGCTGCACCACGAGGATGAATTCTTCGGTGACTGGCGCGTCGGTTCCTACGTGTCTTCGACGCGTGGTTTTTCGACGGTGTCGTACTGGATCGAAGGGCCGAGCGGCCTGGTTTTGATCGACACGCAGTTCCTGCCTTCGGCCGCCGAAGAGTTCATCAACTGGGCCGAGGCAGCGACGGGCAAGCGGGCGCGGGCGGCCTTCGTCCTGCATCCCAACCCCGACAAGTTCAACGGCACCGCCGTCTTCAAAAAGCGCGGCATCAAGGTCATGACCTCGGATCAGGTGCTGGCGCTGATCCCGGGCGTGGATCTCGATCGCCGCCGCCACTTCTACGATCGATTTAAGGATGACTATCCCCCCGATCTTGTCCTGCCCGAGAGCTTCGGCAGCGAGTCGGTGAACATGGATCTGGCCGGCATCAACGTGAAGGCGCACGTGGTCGGTCAGGGCTGCAGCGATGCCCACGTCGTCGTGCAGTACGAAGATCATCTGTTTACCGGCGATCTCGTCGCCAGCGGCAGCCACAGCTGGCTGGAGCTAGCGCGCACCGAGGAGTGGATCAAGCGCCTCGAAGAGCTCAAGGGTCTGGGTCCCAAGACCATTCATCCCGGTCGTGGTCCTAGCGGCGATGCCCGCCTGTTGGAGCAGCAGCAGGCCTACCTGCGCTTCGTCCGCGACAGCATCGCTGCCGAGAAGCCGCGTCTGGCTGCAAACGGTGAGCTCGATGCCGCCGCGAAGGAAGCGATCGATCGCGTCCGCGGCAAGATCGAAGACCGCTATTTGGGCTATCGCTTCAGCATCTTTTTGAACATCGGTCTGCCGGCGGAGTGGACGCGCCAGGCCAAGCTCGCCAAGCCCTAAGTCATGCGGCTGCTTCTGGTCTGCCTCGGCGGGGCGCTGGGCAGTGGGCTGCGCTATCTGTTCGGCTTGCTGGCTGCCCGCCTGCTGGGGTTGACCTTCCCGTTCGGTACGCTCGGCGTCAATCTGCTCGGCTCGTTTCTCATCAGCCTGATCATTGGGTTGTCGCTGAGCGTTGGGGGCAGCGCGCCGATCTCGCCGACGCTGCGGCTGTTTCTGACGACCGGCGTGATGGGCGGACTCACGACGTACTCGGCCTTCAATCACGAGGTCCTGACCCTGCTGGAAGACGGCGCGCAGCCCCGCGCGCTGCTTTATGTCGCCGTCACCCTGCTCGGCTGCCTGGCGATGGGGGCTTGGGGTCTGTGGCTCAGCCGCCAGCTGCTTGGCCGCTAAGCTCGGTCTTGTACCTTGGTACATGCGTACCTTGGCACCTCGGCAGGGCGGGGCAGTGGCGGGCCTATGTCCGGCGGCTTAGGGCTTCGCGTCGGCTGGCCGCAGCCGTGCGCGAGCCGCGCTTGGCGGCTGGGCCGGCCTTCATCAGCAGCCTCTCTTTGGCCGGAGCCGTGGGCTTTGAGGCGATGCGCGTGACGCTGGAAGACGGCAGCGAGCTTCCCGAGGCTGTCGCCGCCGAGATCCGCGCCGCCCTGGCTGCCACCTGTCAGCTCTTGTCCTGGCAGGCAGGCGATGTCGCGATGCTTGATAACAGTCGCTTCCTGCACGGCCGTCGCGGCTTTCGCGATCCCGGTCGGCGTCTCTATGTGATCCAGACCCTGCGCGCGACGCTTTAGCGGTACCCCGTCCCGATGCCGGTTTCCGATCCGCTGCTGTCGGCCTGTCGCTATCTGGATGCCTGCCTGCCGCAGCTTGCCGTCGGGACGGCGCCCGACTCGCTGTTCGCGTCGATCAAGGCGGTCACTGAGCTAGCCCACGCCGCCGACTGGCTGCTCCGTCACCCGCAGGCCGCGCTGCGCGCCATCGGTACGCGCTGGATGGATCACGCCTGGACGCAGATCGAAGGGGGCGAGAGCTTGCGTCGCCTGATCATCAGCCAGCCGCGGATGCTGCCAGCGGCCATCTGTTTCCTGCCGTTTCATCTCGCGGGGCGGGGCTGCGATGCGCTTGCCCAGGCGATCATCTGTCCACGCGGTTTCCTCGCCTGCCGCATCCGGCGCTAGAGCGCTCGTATCACACGACGCTCGTCGCCATCATGGCCTGGGCTGCTGCCCGCCCCAGCGATCCCGTCGAGCCGTCCGCCTCCTCTCGCAAGTGATGCCAAACGGCGTCGACCGCAGTGCTCGGAGAGCGCCCTCAGTTGTCCTTGCGGGTGTAGCGGCCGTCGTGCATCGGTGTCCAGCTTGTGCCGTCGGGTGAGCGCTCGATGCGGAAGGTGAAGACGCCCTCTGACCACGCGTAGGTAAAGCGGCTGTGGCCCATCGGACTCGACTCCTGATAGGTATAACGATTTCCCTGTAGCTGGGCCCGACTGCCGCTTTGTGGCATTACGCCGATATTGTCGAACCAATACGCAAGAAAACAGCCTTGCTGGGCATCCCAGCCGTGTACGCCATGACCGCGATAGACGATCTGGCCACCGCGCGACTCGTCATAGTCGACCAGCAAGCAGAAGCCATCGGCGCCCGGCCGCACCGTCCAGCGACCGTGCGCGGGGCCCCCTTGGGGATCCCACTCGGAGGGATAGAGCGTCTCTTCCCCCTCCCAGGTGCCGCAAAAGAGCGTGGTCAGCTGCTGCATTTCCGACGAAACACGGGGCATTTCCATGGCTCACCTCCGGTCTGAGTCATCGCGCAGGGTTGTCTAATTTGTCAATCATCAATCGCAAGAACGGCAGGGAATGATTGGCACATAGCGTACTCATCTAGAGTCGCATACCCATATCTCCATAATTAATCCCCGGGAGGCCCGGAGCCGCGTCCGCGCGCTGCGAACGAGGGGTTGACGGCGGGGCGCGCATGTTCAACTGTCGTGCGGGCGATGGCATGGCTACGGACAGGGCTACAAGCGGCGGGCTGCGGCCTCGGGGGGCTCTGGCTGTTTGTGGCTCCGCCTACGGCAGCCGCGGGGCGACCGGCTCCCCCGCCTGCAAGTGGCCTGTCGCTGCACGTATCGCCTTGCTTGGCCGCGGTGGTCGATGAGTCCGAGATCGCGCGCCTCGTCGCCATCGAGCTGGGACCGCCACGTCCAACCAGCCCGCCAAGCGAGGCGCCGCGCCTGCATGCGCAGCTCGACTGCAGCGATGGCAGCCCCCAGCTTGCTGACCTGACCGTTGAAGAGCGCGGCAGTGGCCGGCAGCTGATGCGCACCGTCGATCTGTCGGTGCAGGCCCAGCCGCTGCACGCTCGCCTGATCGCGCTGTCGCTGGCCGAGCTAGTGCATGCCGTGCACAGCGAGCGCTTCGACGATGCGCCCGCTCCGTCGCCCGCCCCAAAGCCCGCATCTGCCGGGACGAGCCCGGCCCTCCCGCCGCTCAGCATCAGCGCGGCCAGTGTCGGCAGCGCGGTCAGCGCGGTCAGCGCGGGCAGCGAGCCCAAGACGCCGCCCCTGCGCGGGCTGTATCTCGTCGGGGGCTTGGCTCTGCTCGTGCCCTTTGCCGGGCCGGGCGCGCCGCTGCATGTCGGCGGCGGCCTGCGGGTCGGTGGCGATCATCGGGCCCATCTGGGCTGGGACTTCGACGCGCAGGTGCAGACCGCGCAGCGGCGCACCGAGCTTGGCGTGGTGAACAGCGATCTCCTCTCTTCGCGCGCCACGCTGCAGGCGCACGTGTCCTGGTCACGGCTCTTGCTGCGCGGTGGCCTGGGTCTGCGGGCTGGGGCCGTACGTCTGGCTGGCGCGCCCGGAGACGGGGCTCTCTCCACCGAAAAGTGGGCGCCGTTTGGCGGACCGCTGCTCTCGCTAGGCCTGTCGTTCGCACCTCTCAGCCTGCGTCGCCTGCGCGCCGACCTGACGGTCGAGGGTGGCTACCTGCTGTGGTCAGCGACGGCGGTGGTGGGCGGCAAGCCAAGCCTTGCGATCGCTGGCCCCTGGGCCGGACTCTCGCTGTCGTTGGGCCTGGCGCTGTCGCGTCCGGGTCGCAGCTACTTCTGAAACGGCGAGTTGAGCACGCTAAAGACGCTGTTCTTCAGCCAGAAGTCGTTCGCGTGGACGCGGAAGCTCGACGGGCTGAGCTGGACGCGCGACAGATAGCCGCTGTGCGTGTGACCCATGACGTAGACGCCGAAGGCCTGCTCGGGGCGCTGCTGCGCGGTCTCGACGGCCAAGCGGGCCGCGACCTCTAGAAACACCTGCCGCCGATCCGGATCGAGCTTGCGCAGGAAGGGATACTCAAAGACCTCGTTGGTCAGGAACTGGCCATCCTTGGCACCATCGCGATTGCTGGCATCTCCACGATGGCCATGCTCGGCGAACAGGCCGTTTTCGAGCAGAAACTTTTTGCGCTGCGGCACCCCCTTGGGCGTATGCGCGCCGAGGTAGCAGTCATGGTTGCCATACAGCCAGTCCGCGACGTGGCGACCGTCGCCAAACTCGTGCAGCGCGCGAATCGCACGGGCGTTGCGGCGCGAGCGATTAGTGCGATCGACCCAGTAGTCGATGAAGCGCTGCGCACTTAACCCCAGGGCATCGGGTCCCTCGCTTAGCAGCACCGCATCATCGGCCTGCACGTCGAAGTAGCGATCGAGGCCGATCCACAGATCGTACATATCGCCGACCTGCACCAGCTTCAGTCGCGCATCGCCCTGATAGCGGCTCAGCTTTTCGAGAAACTCGACGAGATCGGCCGCCGCGCCTTGGAAGATGTCGCTCGACAGATAGCTGCGAAACCACTTCTCCTGCTCAGTGCTGAGGTGCTGGTTTTCGTGGTGCGGATAGCGGAAGCGTCCCTGCGGTGGCCCGTCGTGGCGATAGCGCAGCCCGCCCAGCTCCGCCGCGTCATCCGGCTGATGCGGATCGGGTAGGCGGGTGATGAGCGGCAGGTGCAGGTCGGGCAGAAAGACGTAGATGTGCTCCCAGCTTGGCTCCGGCGCAAGCGGTGACGGCGGCAGCCACTCGCTCTTGACGATCCGCACCGCGCTCTCACCCGGCTCGGTCAGCACCTGCAAGAGCGCGTTTAGCGGTCCGGCATCGGCCTTGAAGCGGGCGGGAAACGACGAGCCATCGGTCACGAAGTCACAGAGCAGGGCCCAGCGTCCCCAGACCACGCCGAAGTTGCGCTGGTGCGGATAGCGCTCGCCGTTGCCGCCCCAGCGCCCGCAGTCGAGGTAAAGAAACGAGAGCGGCTGGCTGCTCGTCGCGCCGCCGCCGAGCTTGGCAAGCTCCTCGCGATGAATCGGGATCTCATGGCTTGGCCGGATGACCTCGCCGATGTCATTCGAAAGACCTGATGTCGCTGTGCTCATGCCGATATCGCGACCCGCCGGCGTCCTGCGCGGACCGCTTCCCCCTACTGTGCATCGTACCTGCGGATCGCCGCCCCGTGGGGACTCTCGGTGAGGGCCGAGCGGGGGAGCGGCCAACGCCGATCATTCCGATCATTTCATTCCGATCATTTCATTCCGATCATTTCATTCCGATCATTCCGGTTCCGCCCCGCGTCTGTTCGTTGACAGCCGCACCGCGCTTGTTAAACGATGGCCGCTCTCCCCCCAAGCAAAGAGGCAATGAGGTCCCCGCATGTTGCGTGACATTGTGCATCGCACCGACCCTGAGCTGGCATCGCTGCTGGACCTGGAAGATCGTCGGCAGCGCGAAAAGCTCCGCCTAATTCCCTCGGAAAACTACACCTCGCAGGCCGTGCTCGAGACGCTGTCTTCGGCGCTGTCGAACAAGTACAGCGAGGGCTATCCCGGCAAGCGCTACTACGAGGGCCAGCAGTACATCGACGCCATCGAGCAGCTTTGCATCGCCCGCGCCAAGAGCGTCTTTTCCGCCGAGCACGCCAACGTGCAGCCCTACTCCGGCTCGCCGGCCAACCTGGCGGTGTACCTGGCGTTCTGCAAGCCCGGCGACGTGATCATGGGGCTCGGCCTGCCGGCCGGCGGCCACCTGACGCACGGCTGGAACGTCTCGATCACCGGCAAGTACTTCACCTCGGTGGCCTATGGCGTGCGACGCGACACCGGGCGCGTTGATCTGAACGAGGTCGAAGAGCTAGCCAAGAAGCACCGGCCCAAGCTGCTGTTCTGCGGTGGCACCGCCGTGCCGCGCGTCATCGACTTCCCCGGCTTTGCCGCCATCGCCAAGAGCGTCGGCGCTGTCCTCGTCGCTGATATCGCCCACATCGCGGGTCTGGTGGCTGGCGGCGCGCATCCCTCGCCAGTGGGGCACGCCGAGGTCGTCACCACCACCACGCACAAGACGCTGCGTGGGCCGCGCGGGGGCCTCATCCTGTGCAACGCCAACCACGCCCAGGCCATCGATCGCGCGGTGTTCCCCGGCCTGCAGGGCGGACCGCACAACGCCACCGTCGCCGCCCTCGCCGTCGCACTGCGCGAGGCCCAGAGCGATGACTTCCGGCGCTACGCCCATCAGATTGTGAAGAACTCGCGCGCGCTGGCCGCGGCGCTGCTTGAGCGCGGTTACGATCTGGTCTCGGGTGGCAGCGACAATCACCTCATCCTCATCGATCTGACGAACAAAGAGATCACCGGCAAGCGCGCGGCGCAGGCTCTCGATCGCGCCGGCATCGAGACCAACTACAACTCGGTCCCCTTCGATCCGCGCAAGCCCTTCGATCCCTCCGGTCTGCGCATCGGCACCCCGGCCATGACCTCGCGCGGCCTTGGCGAGAGCGACATGACCCAAGTCGCCGCCTGGATCGATCGCGCCCTCATCGCCGAGAAAGCGGGCGAGGCGCAGGAACTCTCGACCATCGCCGCCGAAGTCCGCGAGCACCTCTTGCGCTATCCCGCCCCTGGCCTGTGAGCCGCGTGCCGCCACTTCAATATCGTTGGCTGGCGCTGCGGCCGCTGCTCGTCCTCGGCAGCCTGCTCGCCATCCTGCCCCTGCCGCTCGCCCAGGCTGCGACGCCGTCGAGTCCATCGGCCGCCGATGCCGGAGCGGCGGAGCCACGCCTGGACTGCCTGCCGCAGCGCAGTGGCGATCTGGTGGCGCTGGTGCGGGCGACCCCGTTTACCAGCGCGCGCGACCTGACGCAGCCGGGACCGCAGGCCATGGTGCCGATTACCCGCGGCTCACCGCGCTGGATGTCGGGCTTCAACGCCATCCTGGCCTGGGAAAACGACGACTGCCCCGCCTTTGCCGCCTTTGCCGAGCACATGGGCTACGACGCCTATGAGCTGACCGATACACGCAGCCGCAGTCATCACTGGGTGCTCAGCGAAAAAGCCGGGCGGAAAAACGGCGTCTTCGTGCTGCGCGCACCGGGCGAGCGCGATCGCGCCCGTCCCCTCGTCATCAGCGCGCCGCATCGCGGGCTGAGCCCAGATCTCGACGGGGCCACGCAGCTATATCTTGCGACTTCGGCGGTGGCCCTGCTGCAGAACAGCGCGCATCCCTGCAACCTGGCAAGCTGCGGCGGCTGCATGATGGGCGACAGTCCACTGTGCGGCGCCGCCGGCTGCACCCGGGCCTCTGATGCCGCTGGCTCCGTCGATAACCTGCAGTTCGCGCTGTTCGCTGCGCTGGTCGCGACGCGCCGCGATCTCCGCCTGGAATACGGCGCCCTGCCGACTAGCTTG
>CALFYE010000549.1 GCA_937952145.1 uncultured Myxococcales bacterium | reverse complement strand
CCCCCGACTTCGCCGCCGCCGACCTCGCCCGCCTAAACTTCGACGCACCGCCCGCGCCCCAGCCCACCGCAGCCGAGTCCGCAGAAGTGATCCCCTTCCCAGTCTCCGCGCGACGCCCGACTCGCTAGCCACGCATCGCAAGAACCTCATCGCGTCCATCAAGCTGCAGCCGACGGCTCAGCCCGCCCGCGGATCACCCGCCAGTCCCATGCGTGAGCCCGGTGTCGCCCATGCATGCCGATCGCCCCGTCGGGCTTGCGCTAGCTGTGCGCGAATGTAGTCGCCCTTCCCCGGACAGCCCAAGCCGCTTTCGCGAGCCGCTTTCGCGAGCCGCTTTCACGGGCCGCTTGTGCAACCCGTCGCCAAACCCGAAAAAACCAACCATCTCGCCCCATTGCCAGCCCTCTGCATGGCTTGTGCACCCAGCGCGGACGAGCCGCTTTTGCAAGCCGCTTTTGCGAGCCGCTTTTGCGAGCCGTTTTTGCGAGCCGTTTTCGCGAGCCGTTTTTGCGAACCGCTTTTGCGAGCCGCTTTTGCGAGCCGTTTTCGCGAGCCGCTTTTGCGAACCGCTTTTGCGAGCCGCTTTTGCGAGCCGTCTGCGACGCGCGGAAAGCCCAGCTGCGACATCTCGGCGCCGCTAGCACAATGGCGCGGAGCCAGCCGTGGATTCTTCGTTGGAACTCCGTTGCTACCAATGATCGGACGTTGAGAGGCAAGCTTCTCGCGCTCCGCAGCACCTGCGAGCGTTGGCGCACCCACGGTCAGAAGTGTTGGCGCACCCACGGTCGCAGGCTGCGCTCGGTGCCCGCCATGTCCTCCGAACTGCTAGGGAATCCGCCGCCAGACCGCGGACCGCCAGCGTTGGCGCACCCACGGTCAGAAGCGTTGGCGCACCTACGGTCGCGACCGTTGGCGCACCCACGGTCAGAAGTGTTGGCGCACCAACGGCTGCCAGCGTCGTAACGCGCGCGGTCGCCGGCATCTGCGTACCCACGCTCCCGGCGCCACGACGCTCACAATCTTCCAACGAATTTCCCACGCCACTGATAAGCGAGGTCCGCCATGCAGCCGCCGACCCGCCACGCGGGCTACCGCTCAATCCCATGCCCGGATCGGCCCCCTCCGCAAAGTGGACCGTGGGTGGACCATGGCAGGGGGTCCGATGAGGCTCAGCGACGGGGAATGCGAGGCAGCGGATAGAAAAGGTCCCGGGCGGCCCCAGCCTTACTCGCTGCTTTTTTCGTTGGGGCGTGGGAGAAGAGGTTCTGGGGGGGGGCGGCGTGGCGGTTTCTTGGCGGAAGGAATATGTAAACACCCCTCTCGCAAGGGGCTGGTGGGTTTACTTTTTGGGGGGTGGGCTAGGGGGGAGTGCGGTCTGGATGGCGGTGAGGACGGCGGGTTCGCGTTCTTGGCGGGTGGCTTGATTGAGGGCGTCGCGGGCGGTCTTGGAACTGGGGGCGAGCTGGCCGAGGGCGGTGGCGGCGGCGGCTCGCACGTGGACGTAGGGATCGCTCTGCAGTCGCTCGACGAGGGCGGGGACGGCTATCACTTGGCCGAGGGTTCCCAGCGCGCGTACTAGATCGGCTCGGCTGAGGACGTTTTCTAGCTGTGACAGAACGGCTCGGGTGGCGCGCGGATCTCGGGTGCGGCCGAAGAGGTCGATGAGGGGGCGCACGCGATCGGCATCTTGCAGCGCCAGGGCGGCGGGGAGTATCCCGCTGTCGATCCACAGGGCCAGGCAGTCGGTGGCGGGCGTCTTGGGAGGGGTCGCGGGCTTTGGGCCCGGTCGGCAGCTGGGTACGGCGGCGAGGGCCAGGGCGGCGCACAGGCGGGCCTCGGCATCGACGCTGGCATCGAACAGCAGGGCGCGCACGGCAGCCAGGGCGGGCTCGCTAGACGCGGTTCCGGTCGGAGCTGACAGGCGCAGCAGGCTGACGGCGGCCCAGCGCTCGGTCTCGCGATCCGCGCCAGCTTGGGCCTGGGCCAAGGCCTGAGTAAGAGCCGCCAGGTTTTCGGGGGTGGCCAGAGGGGCCAGGGGATCCACGGCGCCGACCTGACTGGGGGGCGGTAGGGTGGCCACGAGGGGGCCGCTCAGGCTGAGCAGGCTGCGACGTCCCTCGGGGCTGAGCTGGTGATCGCGCAGGCGACTGAACAGCGTCGGCAGCACGGTGCGATCGCCCAGCCGTGCTCGCGATAGGCTTTGGGCGTCGATGGCGGGGCTGGGGGCGGTCGGCGTCACGCTGGCGGGGCTCGGCGACGTTCCGGCGGCTCCGGCGGGCAGGGGCGCCGCACCCCCCTGTTCAAAGCGACGAGACTCGGCCAGCGAGCGATCGAGCAGGCCGCGCAGCCGCGCCAGCAGCGCGGGCTTTTCGCCGATCAGGTTGTGGCGCTCAGCGGGATCGGCCTCCAGGTTGAACAGCTGACAGGCCTCGGTAGACAGGTCGCAGATCAGCTTGTCGGCCCCCAGGACCACCATCTTCTTGCGACCGATTTCGGCAAAGACCGGTCCGCCGGGCGACGGCGGTGCGCCGGTGAGCAGCCACGGCGACAGGTCCCTGCCGCGCATGCGCGCCGAGCGCTCGATGTCCAATAGACCCAGCAGCGTCGGCGCCATATCGATGAGTCCGACCGGCACCGTCACCCGCTGCGGCGACAGCAGGCTGGTATTCTCAGCGAGCAGGGCCAAGAGCCGCGTCGGCGAGAGGCCAGGCTCGGCTCCGCCGTCGGGGGCCGTCGGGGACGCAGCCGGTGCGGTGGGGGCAGCGGTCGGCGCCAGGACGGGGGCGAGCAGCAGGGGCACGTGCACCTGTTCTTGGTACAGCGTTGTGCCGTGATAACGGCCGCCGTGCTCGCTGAACTCTTCGCCGTGGTCGGCGGAGAACAGCACCAGGGCGCCGGGCCGGTGGGTCTGCAGGTAGCTGACCAGTCGGTGTAGCTCGCGATCGACGTAGGCGATCTCGCCGTCGTAGCGTCGGCTGTCGCTGTCTTTTTCGGTCGTGGCTTGGCCGGCTGGCAGATCAGGGTGAGGTTCGTAGGGCTCGTGCGGCTCTAGGTAGTGAACCCAGACGAAGGCGCGCTCGGGCTTCTCCGTCTCTAGGAAGGCCAGGACTTGATCGGTGCGGGCGGCGCCATTCAGGTATTCGTACTTAACATACTCAAAACCATAGGCACTGTCCTCTAGGCTCTTGAGCTTGTCGTGCTCGATATAGAACACCGAGGGCGGATAGAACGCCGCGGTCTTGTAGCGGAAGCGCCGCAGCACGGTGGGCAGGGTCTCGTGGCTGGCTGCGTCTTGGCCGAGCGTCACAAGGGCGTACACCGGCTTGCCGGTCAGCAGCGTGGCCAGCGCGAACGAGGTATGCGGCACCTGGGTGTAGGCGCGATCGAAGACGACACCGCGCGCGGCTAGCTCACGCACGGTGGGCAGGAGCGCCAGGCGATCGTGGCGCAGAGCATCGACGGTGATCAGAAAAACGTCGCGACCGGACAGGCGGGGGCCGAGGGGCACGGGGGGCGCTGGCTGGAGCTCTTCGTGCAGCGGGGCAATCGCGCCCATCGGGGTCGCCGAGGCCGCGGCCGCAGACTTGGCGCGCTCGGCGGCATAGGGGCGCATCAGCGCCGCGGCGATCGTCGTGTGCTCAAGGACATAGCTGCGAAGCAGTGAGGCCCGGTACAGGCGACCTAGGGCCCACAGGCTTAGCCCGCAGCACAGGGTGATGAGCGCGATGCTGAAGAGTCCACGGTGCCGCAGCGGAGACGTCGCCGACTCGGCGCTGCGTTGTGTTCGGCGCCCGCGGTCGATGGCCCAGGCCGCAGTGAGCGCGGACAGGAACGCGCCAAGCTGCAGGCTCTGATGAAACCAGGGATACAGCCGGGGCAGCACCAGGCGGTCGGCGAGCAGGGCCGCGAGCGCCCCCAGCCCAAAGAGCGGTGCAAGCGACAGGAGCCGGCGCGGTGCCTCGGTTGACAGCCGGGCTAGGCCGGCGGAGAGCGCGCGCACCATGAGCCCGCCGAGCAGCACCAGCGCGAGCGACAGCAGCGGTCGGCCGGGCAGACGCTGGGCTCGCGGGCCGGCAAAAAGTTGGAGCACCAGCCACAGCAGGCCGGGCAAGGCCAGCACCGCAAGATAGTTCCCCAGCCAGCGGTCGGCCCGTCCGGCGCGTCCCCGGGCCTGCCGCTGCGACAGCGAGTCCAGGCCGCGCAGCAGCAGCGCCAGGCCGCAGCCCAGCAGGCAGCCCGGCCCCAGGGACAGCAGAAGCTGACGCAGGACGAGCGGCGACCAAGTCAGCGCGTCGTCGAACTCGCTCAGCAGGGCGCGGGCGGAAAGCGCGGTGTCGGTCAGGCCCAAGAGCAGGCCAGCGGCCAGGCCGTAGGCTGTCCCCCTCGCTGCAGCGACGGGGATTCCGTTGTGTGCGGGGGGGCGGACGGCTGGCGTCAAGGCAGAACCGAAGAGCGGGGAGAGGACATCAGGGCAGAGGGGCTAGACGGGCGAGAGCCAGCGTCCGTACTGCGGCAGGCGACCGCGCACCGCATCGAAGAAGGTGGACTGCAGCCGCTGGGTGATGGGGCCGGGCAGGCCGGTGCCGATGGTGCGATCGTCGATCTCGCGCACTGGGGTGATCTCGGCGGCGGTGCCGGTCAGGAAGACCTCGTCGGCCATGTACAGCTGATCGCGGCTTAGCGGGCGCTCGTCGGCGGGGATGCCCAGATCGTGAGCGAGGGTCAGCACCGAGTCGCGGGTGATGCCGTCGAGGATCGCGCCCGATAGCGGGGGCGTCACCAGGCGACCGCGCAGCACGGCAAAGATGTTCTCGCCCGAGGCCTCGGCGACCTGGCCGGTGGTGTCCAGCAGGATGGCCTCGTCGTAGCCGGCCTTGACCACCTCGCGCTTGGCGAGCACCGAGTTCACGTACTGGCCGCAGACCTTGGCCTTGAGCAGGCTCGACTGCAGGCTGGCCCGCGCGAACGACGACACCTTGGCGCGGATGCCGCGACGGACGCCCTCTTCGCCGAGATAGGTCCCCCAGACGTAGGTGGCGATCGCCACGCGTACTGCCATCTCGGTGGCGCCCAGGCCCATCGCTCCATCCCCGAGGAAGACCAGCGGCCGCAGATAGGCGCCACGCAGCCCGTTGGCCCGCAGCGTCTCGATGCAGGCGTCCATCAGCTGGGTGCGGCTGTAGGGCGTGTCGATCAGGCACATGCGAGCCGACATCAGCAGGCGATCGATGTGCTCTTGCAGGCGGAAGACTGCGCCGCCCTTGCCGTCGTCTAGCTCATAGGCGCGGATGCCTTCGAAGACGCCGACGCCGTAGTGCAGGGTGTGGGTGAGCACGTGAACCTGGGCTTCATCCCAGGCCGTAAGCTTTCCGTCGAGCCAGATGTATTTTTCTGGGGAGTATTTGGCCATCTCTCATCGCTAGCATCCTGCGGGCATGCCAAGCAACCCCGAAATCCGTCGGTGACGGGGTGTTCATTTTTCGACGTGGGATGGTGCACTGCGTCAATGGGGGATCGAGAGGGAAACCCCAAGTGGTTTCCCTCTCGGGCTCTCCTTTCCTTTGGGGGAAGGCTGCGCAGATTCAGAGTGGGCTTCGAAAATGGGCTTCCCCCCCCATCCCCCCTTCGAGGGCGAAGGGGGGTTTTTAGGAAAGGCGGAGTTTTTTTAGGGGGGCGGTTTTTTGAGGCAGGGGCGGGGGTTCTGGCGTTTTCTTAGGGGATGGGGAAGAGGTCGCCCCAGAGGGCTAGGCCGCCGTCTAGGTAGTAGGTGGCGCCGGTGATGAAGTCGGCGGCGGGGGAGGCGAGGAAGGTGGCGAGGTGGGCGACTTCTTCTGGGGTGCCGAGGCGCTTCCAGGGGGTCTCGCGGCGGGAGATCTCGACAAGCTCTGGGGGGTAGCGGTCGGTGCCGGTGCTGCGGATGATGCCGGGGGCGATGGCGTTGACGCGGATCTTGTGGGTGGCCCACTCGACGGCCAAGCTCTTGGTGAGGTTGTCGACGCCAGCCCGGGCGGCACCGGTGTGCGCCATGCCGGGGAAGCCGCGATAGATCTCGGCGATGATGTTGACGATGGTGCCGCTGCGCTGCGGAATCATCGCGGCGCGGGCCACGGTCTGCGTCATCGCGAAGGTGCCGACGAGGTTGTTGCGGATGACCTTCTCGAAGTGCTCCAGGCTCATGTCGGCGGCGAGGAACGGGCGCTGACCGCCGGCGTTATTGACCAGGATGTCGATGCGTCCAAATTGCGCCTTGACGGCATCGACAAACGCGGCAATCTGCGTCGGCTCCCGGATATCGCAGGTCTGCGCTAGGCAGTCACCGCCCGCCGAAATCAGCTCCTGCCGAACCGCCGCGATGGGCTCAGGACGTCGGCCGCAGATGGCGACGCGTGCACCACAAGCGGCTAGCTCGCGAACGATCGCTGCACCAATGCCGGTGCCGCCGCCGGTAACGATCGCCACTTTGCCCTGCAGCAGATCCGCCCGGAACGGCGAGGCCTGCCAGGGCCCGATCTCGTCGGCTGCCGGAGTAGGCACTGGCTTAGCCCTTCAGCGTTTCGAGCTGAGCCTGCGCCCAGGCGCTGTCGGCTTCGGCGCTGCGGTCGCCGGTCTTGGCGCGAGCCTCGGCATCCTGTAGCGCCTTTTCAGCGGCGGCGCGATCGATCTTTTCGGTCCGCGCCGCCTTGCTGACCAGAGCAACGACCGCACCCTTGCCATCGACCTCGGCAAAGCCGGGACCGATGGCGATGCGGCCGCGCTCACCACCTGAGCGATAGCGCAACACACCCGGCTTCACCGCCGACAAGAGCGCGATGTGACCGGGCAGCACACCAAATTCGCCGAGCAAGCCCGGCACCGTCACTTCGTCGACGGACTGGGTGTGAACCTGGCCTTCGGGAGTTACGACCGAGAGCGTGAGCATGGGCCGACCTTACTTGCTCTTCTCGACGAGCTTCTTGTGCTTTTCGACCGCTTCTTCGATGGCGCCGACCATGTAGAAGGCGTCTTCGAACAGGTAATCGTACTCGCCGCTGATGATGCCCTTGAACGAGCGGATGGTATCCGACAGGGCGACCAGCTTGCCGGGCGTGTTGGTGAACTGCTCGGCGACGTGGAAGGGCTGGCTGAGGAACTTTTGGATCTTGCGCGCCCGGGAGACGACCATCTTGTCTTCTTCCGAGAGCTCATCCATGCCGAGGATGGCGATGATGTCCTGGAGTTCCTTGTAGCGCTGCAGGATGCGCTGCACGTCGCGGGCGACCTGATAGTGCTCGGCACCGACGATGTGCGGCTGCAGCAGGGTCGAGGTCGAGTCGAGCGGATCGACGGCCGGGTAGATGCCGAGCTCGGAGATGGCGCGCGAGAGCACGGTCGTCGCATCGAGGTGGGCAAACGTCGTGGCCGGTGCCGGATCGGTCAAGTCGTCGGCGGGCACGTAGATGGCCTGGACCGAGGTGATCGAGCCCTTGTTCGTCGAGGTGATGCGCTCTTGCATGGCGCCCATCTCGGTGGCCAGGGTCGGCTGATAACCGACGGCGCTGGGGATGCGGCCGAGGAGGGCCGACACTTCCGAGCCAGCCTGCGTGAAGCGGAAGATGTTATCGACGAAGAACAAGACGTCGCGGCCTTCGTCATCGCGGAAGTACTCGGCGATGGTGAGGCCGGTCAGCGCGACGCGGGCGCGGGCGCCGGGGGGCTCGTTCATCTGGCCGAAGATCAGCGCGACCTTGCTCTTCTGCGGCTCTTCGAGGTTGATGATCTTGCTCTCGATGAACTCGTGATACAGGTCGTTGCCTTCGCGAGTACGCTCGCCGACGCCGGCGAACACCGAGAAGCCGCCCTTGGCCTTGGCGACGTTGTGAATCAGCTCCTGCAAGAGCACGGTCTTGCCGACGCCGGCGCCGCCGAACAGGCCGATCTTGCCACCGCGACGGTAGGGAGCGAGGAGGTCGATGACCTTGATGCCGGTCTCGAGGATTTCGACCTTGACGTTCTGCTCGGTGAACTTGGGTGGCGGCCGGTGGATCGGCAGGAACTTCTGCGCGTTGACCGCGCCGCGTTCATCGATCGGTTCACCGACGACGTTCAGGATGCGGCCGAGGACTTCCGGGCCGACCGGCGCCTGAATCGGCACCTGGGTGTTGCGCACCGTCATGCCGCGGACGAGACCGTCGGTGGTGTCCATGGCGATGCAGCGCACGGTGTGCTCACCGAGGTGCTGCGCAACCTCGATGGTCAGGTTCTCGGCCTCGGGACCGATGGCGGGGTTTGACACCCGCAGCGCCGTGTAGATCTCGGGCAGCGTGCCCTGGAAGTCGACGTCGACGACCGGGCCGATGACCTGCGTAATGCGACCCATCAGTTGCGGATTCGCTTGCGTGTTCATCCAGAATTCCTCTCAGCAATCTCGTCGCAGAGTCTCTCGCCTGCGTCGGTGTTTAACCTTTTAGGGCCTCAGCGCCGCCGATGATCTCCATAAGCTCCTTGGTGATCGCGGCTTGGCGGGCACGGTTGTACTGCAGCGTCAGGCGGCCAATCATCTCCTTGGCGTTGCGTGACGCACTGTCCATCGCTCGCATGCGGGCCGAAAACTCGGCGGCGATGGCCTCTAGCAAGATGCGCGTGAGCTCGGCTTCCAGGTACAGCGGCAGCAGGTGCTCTAGCACCGCCTCGCGGCCGGGCTCGTACTCGAAGTCGACGAGGTTCTTGGGCTCATCGGCGGGCTCGTCACCGCGGCGCAGCGTCGGGCGCAGCCGTAACGGTAGGATGCGATCGATGCGCACCGCTTGACTGGCCACGCTCTTGAACTCGTTGTAACAGACGTAGATCGCGTCGGTCTCGTTGCGCAGTAGCGAGTCGGCGAGCAGCGAGCCAAGCTCCTTGGCGCGCTCCTTTCCCGTCTTGGGCTCGACGCCGGCTAGCTCGTGCGCGATCTTGACGGGGCGACGACGGAAGTAGTCGCGTCCCTTCTTGCCGAGCACGATGAGATCGATCTGCGGCGGGTTCGGCAGGCCCTGCTGCTCGACGAAGAATCGTTCGCAGCGACGGAACAAACCGCTGTTATAGGCGCCGGCTAGACCGCGATCGGCGCTGACCACAACTAGACGGATGCGCGCCTCGTTCTGCCCGAGGAGGATCTTTTGAATCAGGCGCGCCTGGCTGCCGCTGCTCGCTTCCGCGCTGCCTTCACTGCCCTCGGCCACCGCGGGAGCGCTGACTACGTCCTCGACCTGCGGCTCGGACATCAGGCGCTCGGCGATATCGCTCGCGATCTGGCTGAGGTGCGTGGCGTAGGGGCGAAAGGCCAGAGCCGCATCCTGGGCGCGCCGCAGCTTGGCAGCCGCGACCATCTTCATCGCCTTGGTGATCTTCTGCGTGTTCTTCACCGAGGCGATGCGCTTGCGGATGGACTTAAGAGAAGGCATCGGCTAGCTCGCCTTCTTCTGCCCGCCGGCCTTCTGCGGCTCGGCGACAAAGACCTTGGCGAACTCGTTCAGCAGCTTGGTCATCATCTCGGTGAGCTCGTTGAAGGCCTTCTTGTTGCGACCCTTCTCGGCGATGGCAGGCAGCACATCGGGGCGGGCCTCGACGAACGCGTACAGCTCGCGCTCGTAGCGCAGCACTTCCGAGACCGGCACCTTGTCAAGGAAGCCGCTGGTGCCAGCGAACAGGATGAGGATCTGCTTCTCGACAGTCAGCGGTGCAAACTGCGACTGCTTGAGGACTTCGACCATGCGGGCGCCGCGGTTGATCTTTTCCTGCGAGGCCTTGTCGAGGTCAGAGCCGAACTGCGCGAACGCCGAGAGCTCACGATACTGGGCCATGTCCAAGCGCAGCTTGCCGGCGATGTTCTTCATGGCCGGGATCTGCGCCGAACCACCGACGCGCGACACCGAGATACCGGCGTTCACGGCGGGGCGGATACCAGCGTAGAACAGGTCGGTTTCGAGGTAGATCTGACCGTCGGTGATCGAGATGACGTTGGTGGGGATATAGGCCGACACGTCACCGGCCTGAGTCTCGATGATCGGCAGGGCGGTCAGCGACCCGGCGCCCTTGTCGTCCGACAGCTTGGCGGCGCGCTCGAGCAAGCGGCTGTGCACGTAGAACACGTCGCCAGGGTAGGCTTCGCGACCGGGCGGGCGACGGAGCAGCAGCGATAGCTGACGATAGGCAACCGCCTGCTTCGACAGATCGTCGTAGACGATGAGGGCGTGGCGGCCGGTGTCGCGGAAGTACTCGGCCATGGTGACGCCGGTATAGGGCGCCATGAACTGCAGCGGCGCGGCCTCGCTGGCGCCGGCGACGATGACCGTCGTCCAGGCCAGCGCGCCGGTCTGGCGCAGCTTATCGACGACGGTAGCCACCGTGGACTGCTTCTGGCCGATGGCCACGTAGAAGCAGTACATGTTCTGGCCCTTCTGATTGATGATCGTGTCGATGGCGATGGCCGTCTTGCCGGTCTGGCGGTCGCCAATGATCAGCTCGCGCTGGCCGCGGCCGATCGGGATCATCGCGTCGATCGGCTTGATGCCGGTCTGCATCGGCTCGTGCACCGACTTGCGATAGACGATGCCGGGGGCCTTGATCTCGACCTTGCGCATCTCTTTCGCTTCCATCGCGCCGAGTCCATCGACTGGCTGACCGAGCGCGTTGACGACGCGACCGAGCACGCCTTCGCCGACCGGCACCGAGACGATCTGGCCGGTGCGCTTGACGACATCGCCTTCGCGAATCGACTCGTGGCTGCCAAGGAGGGCGCAGCCAACGTTGTCCTCTTCGAGGTTCAGCACGATGCCGCGGACGCCGTGCGGGAACTCGAGCATCTCACCCGCCATCGCGCCAGCGAGGCCGTATACACGAGCGATGCCGTCGCCGGCAACCAGCACGGTACCGGTCTCCTGCACCGTGACCTTCTGGTCATAGTTTTCAATCTGCTGGCGGATGATCTGAGAAATCTCTTCGGCTCTGAGTTCCATGAACAGCTCCCTCAATCTGCGGCGCGGGACCGACCCTTTATCTGTCGCTGTCCGTCGCCGAGAAACGTGCCTTGTGGGTGAAAATTAGTTCGACCAGCGGCCTCGCAGCGCCTGGATCTGCGCTGCCAAGCTGCCGTCATAAACGACATCGCCAACTTGGGCCACGATGCCCGCGATCAGCGATGGATCTTCTGTGGTTTCGAGGACCACGCTCTTGCCGGTGCCCCGCCCCAGAGCGGCGCGGATGCGTACCTCGGTGGCCTTGTCGATCGGCTTCGCCGAGATCAGGCGGGCGCGCACCCGACCGGCCTGTTCATCGACAAGCTCACGAAGGGCGCGGGCGATGCCCGGCAGAGCCGGGATACGGCCGCGAGACAGGAGCAAGCGAGCCGTGTCCTGCGTGATCTTCGATAGGCCCAGCCGCGCGGTGATGCCATCGAGCACCCCCTGACGCTGCGAGGCACTGAACACTGGGTTGCGAAGCGCGTCTTGCAGATCGTGACTGCGCTCGTAGACCTGGGCGAGCCGCTCAAGCTCGACGGCGATCACGTCGTCTTTCTGCTGGTCCTTGCCGATAGCGAGCAGGGCTCGGGCATATCGGCGCGCGACAGAGCCGCTGATCATACAGACTCCTTCGGGTGCGAGAGGCCTTCGACTTGAGCGACATATTGCTCGGTCAGGCGCTTGTGATCGTCATCACGCAGGCGGCTGCGCACCAGCTTCTCGGCCAAGTCGACGGCCATCAGGGCCACTTTTTCTTCCAGCTGGCGACGGGCGGTGGCGATGGCAGCCTGGGCCTGCGCTTCGGCATCGCGCAGCAGACCGGCGGCCTCTTCCTCGGCACGCTTGACGATCGCTTGCCGCTCAGCCTCGGCCTGCTTGCGATAGCTGGCCAAGAGCTCGTTCATTTCTTTTTCGAGGCCAGCGATGCGTGACTCGATGCTCTTGAGCTGCTCTTCGGCTTCCTGCTGGACGTGGCGTGCGCGATCTAGGGCGTGGCGCACTTCGCCGTGTCGGTTCTCAAGGAAGGTCTTGAAGCTCTTGCCGAACAGCCGCGACAGGATGAAGGCAAAGACCGCGAAATTGATGAGCGCGAAAAGGAACGGCGGGTTGTGGTGCGTCTTGCCCGGGCCGTAGTCCCAGCTCACCCAGTTTTCGATGACCGGGCCGGCTTCGCCGTGGTGGCCGCCATGGGCAGCCGCGCCATGAGCCGCTTCGTGACCGGCTTCGTGGCCGGGGAAAGGCGGCAGTGGCGCAGTGGCGGTGTCGTGCGCACCAGTCGGTGGGGCGTCGTGTGCGACAGGCTCGTGTGCGGGGGCCGCTTCGCCATGGGCAGGGGGCGTCGGGGCGGCAGCCTCAGGAGGCGCAGCGGCCGGGGCAGCCGCAGCCGTCGGCGCAGGAAGCTGCGGCGGGCTGGGCACTACCTCGGGCGTGGGCACTGCCGGGGCGGGCAGGGCGGGGGCAACGTCGGCCGCCGTGGCACCGCTACCGGTGCGCAGCGGCGGGAGTGCCTGGTTGCCGGCCGGCGCTGCTGGTGGAGCCTGGGCGAAGGCTGGCTGGCCAAAAATCGCTCCCGACAAGCAGAGCGCGGTCAGCGTCAATCGCGAGAACATGCGACCCGCTCGAGACGAAGGGGAGGATTGCATCAGAGGGTACGCGTCCATGTTTAGACCTCGCGTCCCAAGAGCTTCTTGGTGAGCGCCATGGCCAGCGGTTCCACCTGCTTTCCAAGCTCGCTCTCGGCGGCGGCGACTTGGCTCGCGATGGTGCGCTGGGTCTCTTGCACTCGGGCTTGGGCTCGCGTGCGGGCCTCGGCGAGGAGCTCGCCTTCGCGGGCGCGGGCTTCGTTCTGGATGCGCAGCCGCTCTTCTTCGGCTTTGGCGCGCGTCTTTTCCAGCCGGGCTTGATAGTCGCTGTCGAGAGCGGCGCGCTTCTTGGCTAGCTCTTGCGCCTTGTGCTCGGCCCCCTCGATGCGCTCGGCTCGCTCGGCCCGCATCTTCAGATAGGGCGCAAACAGGAACTTTTGCAGCACGAAGTACATGACCACAAAGATGGCGAACTGGATCAGGACCGTCCCGTCGATATCGATGACGGGCGGGGCTTTTTCTTCACCACCAGCGGCGGCGGCTAGCAGAGGCAGAAGCGGTGCCAGCGGGGCAAGCTGCATAGAGTCTCCAGGGGGAGGGCCGAGGGCCGATTGAGGGCCGTGCGTGTATCACTGCCGGCGCGAGCCTGTCAAGAGTCGCGCCAATGCGCAGCGTTTGGGGGCGAGGTCAGGCGGGGACGACGGGGCGAGGAGGAGCGACGGCCTGAGCTAGGCCTGGGGATACGTGCGCTGGGCCGCGAAGCGAACGGCCTCGAAGTCGTCCGGCAGGAGCTCCAGGTAGGGACCGGCGATCGGCGGCAGATCGGACAGCTCGTGCTCTTCGGCGCGGCGGGCCACGCTGACGTGACTGTTGCCGTCATCGAGGATGAGGACCAGAAGTCCCATCGGATCGGCCGCCACCGACAGCACCGCGCGGGTCAGGGCGATCCGGACGAGGCGCGAGCCATCGCGATGTTCGAGCACGCTGCCCAGCACGCGCACCTGCTGGCTGCGTCGCCAAGTCTGGCGCAGGGCCAGAAAGGTCGCAGTCGCAACGGCCGGCGCACCGAGCAGGTGGAAGAACCGCCACGGCGGCGGCATGAGCAGCCCACAGACCACGGTGATGACCAGCACCGCAACCGCGAGGAACAGCTCACGCGCAAAGACATCGCCGGGAGGGGGGCCTCCGACGACGGAAAACCAGTCGGGATCGTGGATCGGGACGCGCTGCATGGCAAGCCTACAGGGGACGTTAGGTAGGGAGAGTGTACTGCAAGTGGTGGTTCGTCAGCACGCACTGCTCGGCAGCGGGATGCTCAATGTCCGAAATTGTGGCGCGAGCCGGCACAAGCTCCGCGGTCTGTGGCGAGGGCATCGGGCCCCCTGGCCCCCGTCCGCGCGGACTGCGAAAGACCACCACCAAGGCCAGGAGCCAGACGCCGCAAAGGAGGGTCGCTGCGACGGAGAGCGCCAGCGTCACGGTGGCACTGCGGAGGGCCCGACCTTGCCGCAGGGCCTCGCTGCGGTTCGCCAAGGCCAGCAGCAACCCACTTACCGCCGGCAGGACCCCGAGCGCCGCGACGATGACACCGAGCACCGATCCAGACGGCCACAGCGGGAGGAGTCCGAGGAGGAGTCCGATGAGCGACAGCAGGAAGGCGCTGAGGGCCATCGCCACCCTAGCCCTTGGCGGGAGCCGACGGCCCGGTCGCCTCGCGGCTTGGGGCAGGCGCGCTCTGGCTGGGCAGGGCGAAGGGAGCAGGCGAGTGCGCGGGCTTGACGCGGCGAGTGGACGGGCTTGCGGGGAGCTCACTCGGGTTCTGATAGGCGCGCGGGTCGCGCGTCGCTGGCAGGTAAGCCGGAGCCGAGGGCGCGGCCAAGCCAGGGACGGGAGCATTGCTGGCCACCGTCGTACTGCGGTTCTCGTTGCGGTTGTCGAGTGGTCGCTCCAGCGGTGGGAAGGCATCGGGAGTTACGAGGTAGCCTTTGGCGAGGTTGGGGCAGAACGACTGCTGCTCTTCCGGTGTCAGCGTCAGGTTGGGCAGCGGCTTGAAGCTGTATAAGTTCGCGATGATCAGCGGGTAGTTGGCGCCGCGATTGGCGTTGGCTCGCCAGTAGGCTTCGGCCTGCTGAGGCGAGAGTCCGCAGAACTGGCGCAGCGCCAGCGCCGAGACCATGCCGGCGTAGTGCAGCCCGTTCCAGCAGTGGACCAGCACCGGACCGCGGTCCGGATTGCGAATGCTGTCGATGACATCTTGGAAGATGGTCGGCAGGTTGCGCATCCGGCTCGACGGGGCTGGGCGCCACTCAATCTGCCGCGGGCCCTCGGACGAGACGCACTCGCGCTGGTCGCGACCGTGGCGCAGCATGTTGACGTTCTTGGGACCCATGTGCGTCGTGAACTCGCCGTACAGCGAATAGACGCGCTTCCAGCCCGACTCGCACAGATAGGTCAGCGCCTCTTCGCTGGGCGTGCCCGAGCGATACAGCACTCCGCGCAGCACCGGACGCAGCCGCGGGAGCTGGTCTTCGGAGGGGGCGCGAGACGGGCCTGGCGAGGGGGCAGCCGCCGTCGTCGCGATGGTTTCGCGACTGCGGTGCGGGTCGGCTTGCCCGCTGTTTCCCCAAAACAGCAGGCCAGCACTTACAACCGTGGACACTGGGCCAAGGGTTCGAGTTCGCATGGCTCGGAGGAGATGTTCGCTGATTATAGGCAGAGTTTCAGGTGTTTGCTGATACAAAAAAACCATAGAAAATTACTCTGCGACGAGCGCTTGGCCCTCATGCCGCCCCCCGCTACCAGCGACGCTGCGATGAAATCTTAGGTTGAGTTGCTTAACTGTGGGCCGGGGTCGGTTTGCGCGGCTCGCGCAGGAGGACGAATTCTTCGGCGGCGGTGGGGTGCAGGGCGATGGTGGCGTCGAACTGAGCCTTGGTGGCGCCGCAGCGGATGGCCACGGCCAGCGCTTGGATGATCTCGGGGGCGTCCGTACCGAGCATGTGGCAGCCGAGGACCCGGCCACTCCCCCGCTCGGCAATCAGCTTGATCAGGGTGCGGGTGTCGCGGCCTGACAGGGTGTGCTTCATCGGCCGGAAGCGGCTGACGTAGACATCGACCTCGCCGTAGCGGGCGCGCGCCTGTTCTTCGCTAAGGCCGACGCTGGCCAGTGGCGGGGCTCCGAAGACGGCGGTCGCCACGTTGTGGTGGTCAATGGCGGTGGGCTGGCCGCCAAAGAGGGTGGCTGCGACGGCTCGGCCTTCGGCAATGGCCACTGGGGTCAGGTTCAGCCGGTCGGTGCAGTCGCCGATGGCGTAGATGTTCTCGACGCTGGTGCGCGACTCGGGGGTGACGATGATGGCGCTGGGGCGGTCGGGAGCCCCGCGCAGCGCGACGCCAGCTTCGGCCAGCCCCAGATCGGTGGTGTTGGGGCGCCGACCGGTGGCGAACAGCACCAGATCGGTAAGCAAGTGTGTGCCATCAGCGAGCCGAACCTGTAGCACCTGGGCCCCTCCATCCGTGGTCGGCTCGACAGCCAGGATGGTCTGGTTGGGGTGGAGGGCGATGCCGCGGGCCCTCTGCTCGCTGGCGTAGGCGGCGCGTAGCTCTTCGTCGAAGCCGCGCAGGATGTTGTCGCAGCGCAGGACCTGGCTGACCTCGACGCCTGCCCGACTGAAGATGCCGGCGAACTCGACGCCGATATAGCCCCCGCCGACGATCACGGCGCGCCGTGGCAGACCCGGCAGGCTCAGCGCCTCGTCCGAGGTGATGCCCAGGTCGGCCCCCGGGATTGCTGGCCGAATCGGCGATGAGCCAGTGGCGATAAGCAGGTAGCGAGCCGTGAGACGCTGGCTGCCGCCCTCGCCGCGGATCTCGACGGTGTGCGCATCGATCAGGCGGCCCCAGCCGAAGAACAGGTGGACGCCGCTATCGGCCAGCATCTTTAGGTAGACGCCGTTTAGGCGGTTGACCTCGCGATCTTTGGCCGCGACCAGCTTGGACCAGTCGAGGCTGGCGCTGGGGATGCTCCAGCCGAAGCCGGCGGCATCTTCCAAATCGTCGCGAAAGTGGCTGCCGTAGACCAAGAGCTTTTTGGGTACACAGCCCCGCAAGACACAGGTGCCTCCGACGCGGCCAGCTTCGATAAGGCCCACTCTTGCACCCAGCGCCGCGGCGCGCCGACTGGCCGCCACCCCACCCGAGCCAGCTCCCAGAACCAACAGATCGAAGTCGAAGTCGTGCATCGCCAAAGCATACGAGCGCGCGCTGCAGAGGTGGAAATTGCCTGTGCCGGACTCTAGTGACACCTTGCCGCCCCATGCGCGCCGGCTGGATTCCTGTTAATGATTGAATGGATGAACCAGTGAGCCTTTCGCCTAAAACTTTCCCCCTTATGGAGTCAGCTATGCGGTCTTCCTCTCTTCCCATCGTGCCGACGTCGGTTCCACCCCTTTCCTCCCCTGCTGCCCCGGGGGCCAGCCAGCTTCCTGCAGGCAGCGCCGGGCTGGGTGTCGCCGACCGTCCGCAGCCTTCCTATATTCAGCTGCCCGCCGGGTCGGCTGCGTTGCTAACCGCCCGCGAAGAGGCCGCGCTGACCGCGCTGTGCCGGGCCGTGATCCCCGGCGGACCGATGCTGCCCGCCGCCGGTCCCGAGATCGTTTATCGCCTGCAGGGCCTCTTGTCTGAGCTGGGGTCGCCGTTTGCGCTGGGTTATCGCGGCCTGCTGCACAGCCTGGGCGCGCTGAGCCGACTGCGCTATCGCCGCGGTCTCGCCGATCTAGAGCCGGATCAGTTCGCTGCGCTGCTCGATGGCCTGCTGGATGGCGGCTTTGCCCGCCGGCTGTTTCTGCGGGCGATCGCGGCGCCGATCAAGGCGCTGTACTTCGACGATCCGGCGATCTATGCCCGGCTCGGTCAGCGCTATCGCGAGGGCCGCCCCAGCGAAGAAGCGACGCTGGCCCGTCTGACGCCCGACGATCAGCCCGCTTATGTGCGGGCCCGGACGCGGCGAGCCTGCGACATCCCCAACGGCGAGACGCTGGAAGTCGACGCCGTGGTGATCGGCTCGGGCGCTGGCGGGGCCGTCGCGGCCTACGAGCTAGCGGCGGCCGGACATGCCGTACTGCTGCTGGAAGAGGGGCTCTACTACGGTCGCCAGGACTTCACGGGCAGCACCTTCCGCATGCAGCACCTGCTCTACCGCGATATGGGCATGACCAGCACGCTCGGGAACGCGGCGATCTTTCTGCCCACGGGCCGCTCGGTCGGGGGATCGACGACGGTGAACAGCGGTACCTGCTATCGCTTACCCGACCGCGTCGCCCGCAGCTGGGAGGTGCAGCTGGGCCTATCGGGCTACGGTCCCGACGGGCTGGCGCCCTACTTCGAGCGCGTCGAGCAGGTGCTGGGCGTCGACTACGGCCCGCCGGCGGTGCTGGGGCCGGTGGCGGCGGCGGTAGCGCGGGGAGCGGATGCCATGGGCCTGCGACACCGGGCGCTGCGCCGCAACGCTCCTGACTGCGACGGTCAGGGGCTGTGCTGCTTTGGTTGCCCAACCGATGCCAAGCGCTCGACGAACGTAAGCTACGTGCCGCTGGCCCTGCGCGCTGGGGCCGAGCTGGTCGTTGGGGCGCGTGCCGAGCGGCTGATCATCGAAGGCGGCCGGGCGGTCGGTGTCGAGGTGCAGTCGGCCTATCCCCAGCATCGCGGCCAGAGCGGGCATCCCCGCTTCCAGGTCCGCGCCCGGGCGGTGGTGATGGCCGGCGGCACGCTGAACACGCCAGTCTTCCTGCAGTCCGACCCACAGGCTCGTCGGGCGCTGTCGCGATCGCAGGCTCTGGGCAAGCACCTGACCATCCACCCGGCGGCGGGCATCTTCGCCATCATGCCCGAGCTGATCACCACCACTCCGTCGATCCCGCAGAGCTACGCCATCGAAGAGTTTCACGATCAGGGCCTGCTGTTTGAGGGCGCGGCCACGCCGGTCGACCTGTCGGCGCTGCAGCTGACCATGGTCGGGCGTCGCTTCGTCGAGACCATGGAGGCCTATCCCCACCTGGCCTGCTTTGGCTTCATGCTGGAGGACTCGGCGAGCGGCAGCGTGGCTCCCGGTCCGCTGCGTCGGCCGCTCGTGCGCTACGACCTGACGGCCCACGACGTGACGCGCCTCAAGCGTGGCATCGATGTCCTGTGCCGCGTGTTCTTCGCCGCCGGAGCCAAGCGGGTGCTGACCCCGGCACATGGCTTTGAGCTCTTGCATCACCCTGATGACCTGGCCCGGTTACATCAGCTGGACCTGCGGCCAAGTCAGTTCGATCTGACCGCCTATCATCCGCTGGGCACGGCGCGCATGGGCGTATCGCCGGCCACGTCGGTGGTGAATCCCGATCTGGCGGCGCACGATCTGCCGGGCCTGTACATCTGCGATGGCAGCGTCATCCCGACTTCGCCCGCCGTAAACCCGCAGCTCACGATCATGGCTGTAGTCAGCCGCGCTGCGCAGCGCCTCGCTGAGCGGCTGCACTAAGAATGCATGGCCATCTGGCGTGGCGCGAAGCGCTGCGATGGGGCTGTCGGCAGGGGGGCCAGCAGGGCCGGTTGCCGCGGTCGGCGGAGAGGGACCTAGCCGCGGCGAAAGTGCGGCGCTGGCTTCCGACGGTGCAGGTTGGTGCTGCGGTAGTAAAGGGTTACCGAGTCGGGCCCGAGCCCGAGGTAGCTTATGAAGCAGTCGAAGCGGGCGACCTGCTTAAGCCAGGCCTTGGCCTGATCCTGACACCCCAGGGCTTCGGCAATCTGGAGCACCGTCGCCTGCTGTGTTTCCAAGAAGCGAATCCGCGCCGGGTCGAGCAGGTTCACGTTGACGCCATAGCCAAGCGCCAAGAAGTCCCGGCGTAGCTGGTCAGCGGGAGCATCGGCGCTGGGGGGATCCGGAGGCACCAGCTTGATGACGGGATCGCTTCCGGCCTGCACGTCGGTCAGCAGCTTGCTCAGGCTTTCGACGAGCGCGTCACGCTTGGGGACATCGGCCAGCAAGCGGGCCGAGAGCAGCGGATGCGGGCGATAGTCGGCAGCCAGGATCTCGGTGAGCTTGCGCCGCGCTCCCGAGCGGCCGGCGGCGACGGTATCAGGCGCTAGCTCGGCGAAGCGGAGCTTGAAGTACAGCGCCTCGTGCCAGGCATGGGGCGCGTCGAATGGCACTTCCATACTGCGGATGTACGACAGCGCGGGCAGGTCGCGCAGTCGGCCCAGCAGATCCAGCTCCTCGAAGTAGCTCACCGGCCGGTGCTTAAACAGGTACAGCTTGTACAGCTTGGCGTCGTAGTCGTAGGCGATGGCGGAAAAGAAGCGCGTGCTTTTTTGCACCCACTCGCGCAGCGCGGCCAGTCGGGAGTCTTCGGCGGCAGAGCCCCCCGAGCCCGAGCCTGGATCGGCAGCACGGCCGGTGTCCGTTTCGGCTGCCAGCGCTTGCAGGGCCTGCTGCACCGCGTCGCTGGGCGCTGCTCGCAGTGCAGACGCGGCTAACGTGCCACGCTCGTCGGGCGACCAGCTGATGCTGCCGCCATGGCGCTGGGCAGAAAAGCCACGCCGGGACAGCTTGACCGAGCACTCGACAAGCTCGCTGGGGTCGAATTCTTTCCCCGGGTTTCGTCGGCAGACTTCGTCGTACAGCCGGTCATGGCTGGCTGCGCCGGGGCCGTGGACGGCGGAAAGAAGCTGACGCGTCTGTCCCACGCCGGGGCCGCTATCGGGACCCGCCGCGCGAGGCGAATCCCCGTGATTGTCGTCATTGCCGGGTTGATGGCTTGGGTGGTTGCTTGGCATGGTTCCCCTCGCACTTACCAGGAGGTCGGGTCTAGGTAGCCGACGGCTTGGTTGATTCCGTCCCAGACTTCGCCAGCGACGCTTTCGATCTCAGCGGTGATGTAGCCGGCCGCCCCGAGGGCAGCCTTGACGGCATCGACGCCAACCCCATAGGCGGCCCCTAGGACTTGCGCCGCTTCCGAAGCCGCCAAGCTCAGCGTATTGCGCAGCAGATCCGCGGCTTGGTTGATGGTGCCGCCGACGAAGCTGATCACTTCCTGGGCGGTCGCGTCGAAGGTCGCGTAGATGTTCTTGGCCAAGTCGGCCGCCGCGGCGCCCACGCTCTTGAAGAGCTCGACGGCTTCTTCGGCCACGTCGGTCAGGTTGTCACGCACCCACTCGTAGGCCTGCTTGAGCCCGCCAGCCAGGGTGTCGGTGAAGAAGCTTTTCACGAGATCGCCGAAGAACGACTCGAAGACCTCGGCAATCGCTCCGATGTCGATAAGCGGCACGCTCCAGCTCACCGGGCCGACGCTAAAGCCGGTGCCGCAGACGTTAAACCAGAACTTCAGCGACTGCTGGAAGCCCGCCTTGTCGACCCGCTGTGCGATCTCAGCGCCGATGTCGACGTTCACCGGAATGCCCAGCGCCTCGAAGCTGTAGACAAAGCGGGGCGCCATGGTCAGCGCAAACAGGCCGGTCTGCCAGTTCAGCGTCAGGGAAAGCGCGCCCAAAGGACTGCCGCCCTTGAAGCTGATGCCATCGCTGCCGACCGCTAGCTCCTCATAGCCCTGGTAGACGCCGCCGAGCAGGCGAAGCTGACCGCTGTAGAAGATGCCCTGGCGGCTGGTGGTCAGCGCGAAATCGACGCTGGGGCCGCTCTGTCCCGAGACATCCGAGAACTGCAGCAGCGTCACTCCGCCGACTTCGATGTTGATGCGATCGGCTTGGCCTTTGAGGACCGCGCCCGTGCTCTCGTCCAGGCGGCCAAAGACGTTGGCGCGGTAGCCCCACAGGTCCAGCGAGGCGCCGAGCGAGATGCCGCGCTCGAAGATCTTGCCGGCAATCTCGCCGCCGTTTGGCGCAAAGTACAGCTTGAGATCTTTGAGCCGAATGGCGAGCGCGGTGTTGAGCACCCCCAGCGCATCCTTGGCTGCTTGCGGCAGGCCGCTCAAGAACGCCGAGATCAGGCGGGGCAGATCCAGACCTTCGGGGCTGTCGATAAACAGGATGGGGTTTGCGGTGTCGATGTTGAGACCGACGCTGCCGCCCAGAAGCCCGCCGCCGATGTGGATCTCGCCGCGACAGCCGATGCCGATGGCGGTACCGCCCCGTACCTGCACGCCAAAGCCGCCGATTTCGATTCCTTTGAGGCCCCAGGGATCTTTCCAGGTCGTGCCGCGGGCCTGGTCGGGATCGAGCGCGCCCCAGACGGTGACCGCGCTGGCGCCGCCGGTCTGTTCGACGGTGACGCCGCCGCGAAAGACCAAGACCTCGCTGAGCAGGGTCAGCGTGAAGCGATGCACGACGCCGATCGAGGTCGTGGTCTGCGCCGAGCTGAGCTTTATGCCCAGCTCGTTAAATTCCAAGCTGACCGGGCTGGTATCGAGGACCTTGATGTTGAGCAGCGCGCCCGCCGAGATGCGGTAGCTCGCCGTCGAGAGCAGGCCGATCGAGAGGATCACGCTGCGCGTGTCGAGTCCAAGCTGCGGCAGGGCGGCATGCAGCAGGCTCAGCACGGGTAGCTCGGACATCTTGCGCGTGACAAACAGGTTCATGCCCTTGACGTAGCTGCCGTAGGTGGGGTCCTTGCCATCGTCGCTGGCGACCATGAGCACGTAGCCCGTAAGCAGGTTCAGAAACGGCAAGAGCACCGTGTTGTAGGTGGCCTGCAGCAGCGGATCTTGGACCAGGCCTGCCACCAGGCTGACGACGTTGAACGCGCTGCCCGGCTGCACGCACAGGGTGTAGACCGGCGTCGGGCTGCTGCGCCGCATGGCCAGCGTGGTCGAAGGGAATGCGATGCTCGCGCTGCTGCCGATCTGCAGGCTGGGCACGGTGGTGAACGAGATCACCTGCGCAAACGGCTTGACTGTGACGTTGCCGCTGAAGCGGAAGGTGGCGGAGACGCCCAAGAAGGACGACTGGATACCCGCTGTGGCAAAGCCGATAAGCGCATTGTTGATGGCCTCATCGTCGGTGGTGATGCCCGCGCTCCAGCTGGTCTCGGTGCCGGTGACGCTGGGATCCGACCCCAGGATGGGCAGCGGGGTGGCCGGATCGATTGCAGTCGTGGTGACGCTGCGACTGGGGATCGGGGCCAGTGTGGAGGCAGGCGGCGCCGAAGCCGCTGGCACCCCAAAGATCGCGTCGCCAAACAGCTTGGCATCGCCCAGTCCGGCAGCGGCCGAGCGCGCGACCATGCCCGCGATATCGTCGAGCGGATACAGCGCGACCAGCCCCGGTTCGAGGCCCGAGAGCTTGAGGCTGCGGTTGCTGGCGATCTCGCTGTCGCTCAGCGCGCGGCTCCACAGCCGTGCCTCCTTGAGGTAGCCCTTAAACAGCCGTCCCGTCGGGGCACTGCTGCGGCCGAGGAAGGCAAGGGCCCGCGTCACGCCGGCGGCTGGCAGCCGCCCGCTTTGCAGGGTCGTGCCGGCCGTGCCATCGATGGTCAAGGCCAGGCTGGCATCTTGGATACGGACCAGTCGCGCACCATCGACCGCGATGCTGAGCGACTGCCAGGTGTCTTGCTGCAGCCAAGGATCGCGGGTGACGACTTCGCTAAAGGTCGCAGGTCCGGTGTAGATGCGCAGGGCCACGCGGCCATCGTCGCGGGCGATGACCTGCAGGTTGTCTCCCGCGGAGCCGTTCCCCAGATCGAATAGGGTGCCGACCGGCTTTTGGCCATCGGCGCGCAGCGTGACTTCGATCGTGAAGCCGCAGGACAGGTCAGCGGTCAGCGCCGGCAGGCGGGCGTAGGCGCTGGCTCCATCGAGCGAGAGCGCGCCCGGGGTGCGGGTCGGCGCGGCCGCCGGGGGCGTGCTGGAAAGGGGCGGTGGGCTGCCATCCCAGCTCGGGGCACTGCTGCCATAGACGATGCCGTCGCGACGCTGGGCAGTGGCATCCAGTGCGGCCAGGCCGCGCGTGGCTTGCAGCGGATAGCAGGCGGAAAGGCCCGGGGTGGCGCTGCCCAGCCGCTGCAGGCGCGTCTCGCTTACCTGGCGGGGCACACGTGGGGTCGTCCAGATGCGCGCCTCGCTGAGATATCCCAGAAACAGGGTGCCGGTGGCGGTGCGGCCTAGCTCGGCCTGACTGCGCCCGCCAAAGCTGGGTGGGCTGAGGCTGCTCTTGTCAGCCGCCTGCACCTCGCCGTTTTTGCACAGCCACAGCTGACCGTTTTCGTCGATCGAGGCCGCGACATGCACCCAGGTCCCGTTGCTAAAGACCGCCGGGACGGTCGCCACCTGCGTCGTGGCACCGCCGACCTGCACGCCAAAGACCAGCCCGGCTCCGCTGTGCCCCAGGTAAAGGGCATCGCTTGTGCCGTTGGCCAGCGCGATGAAGTGGCCCGAGCGGGTGACATCACTGCACAGCACCCACGCTTCCAAGCACCAGCCGACGGGCACTGTTTGCGTCGTCGGCGGGACGATGGCGGGCAGCGTGGCCCACGGCTGTCCGTCTAGACGCAAGATCCCCGGCTCGCCTTCTTTGCTGATGCTGGGCAGCGGGGCTCGCTGGTTCCAGTCAGCCGTTCCACGCAGCCAGCCGTGACGCAGAGATCGGCTGGCATCGCCGACGCGCTCGCCTTCGCTCTCATTTAGGCGGTGGTAGGCGACCAGGCCGTTCTCGCTGCCGAGCAGGCGGCGACTGCGGTCGCGGCGGATCTCCTCGGCGCTGCGGCAGACGGTCCAGATGCGGACCTCGGCCATGCGGCCTTTGAACAGCGGGTCCCAGCTGGCGCTGCTTTTGGCCAGGTACACGATGCTGCGTCCTCCCGCATAGGGAGCGACGATGCTGCCGCTTGTGACCGCCTGGCCGTTTATGTAGATCGTCGCCGTGCCCCGCCATGGCGGGGCGCCCCAGCCGGTGCCGTATTCGACGTTGCCGAAAGTCACCGCGACGTGCATCCAGCTGCCGTTGCTGATCACCCCCGGCGCCGACAGCACGCCCGCCCCCGCAGGGCCCTTGATCGTCAGGCCTAGGTTATTCGTCGCGTTGTCGCGAGCCAGGATGATGCTGTCGACGTTCCAGCCGTTGCACAGCTCAAGGATGCGGCTGTAAGCCCCTGTGCTCTCGAAGTTGACCCAGGCTTCCAAGGTGAAGGCGGCCGAGAAGCCGGGTGTGAAGGGGGCAAACGTGAAGGCAGGCAGCTCGACCCAGTCGCTGGTTCCGTTGAAGTTCAGACAGCCGGCCTGATTTGCACTGGGCAGCATGGCCGGGCTGGGCGCGCCCCACAGCGCTTTCATGCCGCGCACATCGGCGTCAAGCTGGGCGTACGAAGCGTCAAAGGCACGCAGGCCGTCGGTTTCATCGAGGCGATAGTTGGCGACCAGCGCCGGGTCATCCAGCATCAGGCTGCCGTTCATGTCGGCCACGATCTCGTCCAGCGCGCGGGCGCGTCGCCACAGGCGGACATCGGCCAGGCGTCCCTTGAACAGCGGCAGCTCGCGGCTGCTCTTGCCCAGGTAGGACTTGCTACGTCCGACGCCGGCGGCGGGGGTGAAGTCGGGACCTTGCGGGCCATTGGTCTTGCTGGCCTTGGCGACGCCGTTTACATAGATCGTCGGTGAGCCAGAGCTGATGCTGACAGCGACGTGCATCCAGGTGCGATCGACGATGACATCTGGGGTGGTCAGGATCTGGGTGTCGGCCCCCCGCACGACCTGCAGGGACAGCGCCGCGCTGCTGCCGCTGCGGCCAAGCGTGATGTTGTCGGCGAGCTCGCCCCGCCCCAGCTCGACGACGGGGGCCCCGGCCTGGATGCCGTCGAAATAGACCCAGGCTTCAAGCGCAAAGCCGGTCGAGAAGTCGGCGCGGAGCATCGGCAGCGCGACATGGGTGGTGGTGCCGTTGAATTCCAGGCTGCGGGCCGGGGGCAGCGGCGCCAGCCGGCGGGGACGACGCAGGAAGCGCGGCGCATCCCCCTGCACCGTCGCTGCGGCATGACTCAGCCCGTCGCGTACGCTCTGGCCCCAGAGCTGGGTAAGCGGGTAATAGCGGGACAAGCCAAGCTCGGTCCCGCTGAGCCGGGTGTTGTACGCCGCCGCGATCTCGGTGGCCGTGCGCACCCGATTCCACAGGCGAACTTCGGTCATGCGTCCCGAAAACGGGAAGTTGTTGTCCAGGCCCATGCCCAAGCGCGATCGCAGCTCGGTCGCGATCGTGCACGGGTCGAAGGTGTTCAGCGACCCGGCGAAGGCGCGCGCACCGTTGGTGTAGATCACGACCTGATTGCTGACATCGACCGTCGCCGCCAGGTGCACCCAGGTCTCGGCCGTGCGGGGCAGGGCGAAGCGGAACGTGGGCAGCTGGGCACCTCTGCCGACCGACAACATGAAGCGATCGGCTTGGTGGTTGCGCCACAGCTGTACCGACGTGCCGCGCGTGCCGCCCGAAAGGGCAATGAACACCTCGTTGCCTTGCGCTGCGCCTCTGGGGCAGAGCCAGACCTCCAAGGTCAGGCCGCCGGTAAAGATCGCGCTCTGTCCTGCCAGCTCTACCAGGCCGTGATTGCCGTCGAAGCGCAGGCTGCGCGTATCGGGCAGGGGCGGTGCACTCTCCACGGCTGGTCGCGCGGTGACCGACTCTAGGCTGCCGCTGACCCCCTCTTTGATCTGGTTTCCAGCGTCGGTGAGGGGATAGTAGCGATAAAGTCCGGGCTCGCTGCCCTGCAGCGGTCTGCCCAGCATGGCGCGGATCTCGGCCTGGGTGCGGCTGCGGTTCCAGATGCGAACCTCGGACAAGCGGCCGCGCAGACGCTTGTAATACGAGTACCAGTTCGAGTGACCCAGGTAGGACTTCGGTCGGCTGACGGCCTGCAGCCACGGCACCTGACCGCGCGCCTTGATCTCGCCGTTGATGTAAAGCGTCGCTGCGCCGCGCCCGTCGATCGTCTGGCTGTCGAGGGTCGCCGCGACGTGCATCCAGACCCCGTCCTGGATGACGCCGACCGCTTCGATGTAGCCCATCGTCGAGCCACTGAAGGTATAGAGCCGCAGGTTGGTGGTCGTGGTCTCGCTGGCCAAGAGCAGGTTGTCGATGCCCTGACCGGCGCCCAGATCCAGGATCGATGTGCTGAAGTCGCGGCTGGTGAACATCACCCACGCCTCGACGGTAAGCGGCCCGGACAAGTAGGCGGGGACACCCGGTGCCGAGGCGGCATTCAAGGCGACGTAGGTGTTCGTGCCGTCAAAGCCCAGCGTGTTTTTGTGCGGCAGCGCCTGCCAGTCGACCGGCCCCACCAGCTTGCCCACCTGCTGCGCCTCATCGCGGGCCACCGCACCGCCCGCTTCGTCGAGCGGGAAGTGATACGCCAAGCCGTACTCGGTTTCATCGCAGGGCGTCTTCATCCCGCTCTGAATCTCGGCCTGCGAGCGATTGACGGCATAGATGCGCAGATCGGCCAGCCGGCCGCGCAGCCGCCCGGCTGAGCCATAGCTCGCCTGCCCGATCCAGCAGTTGTCGCGCAGCACATTGGCCGGAATCCGCACCGGGTTCGAGCCGCGCAGCTCGCCATTGACATAGAACCACACGAGTCCTGCGTCGGAAGTGCTCGCCTCTTGCGTGACCGCGATGTGCATCCACTGGCCCGCCTTGAGCAGGTTGGGCATGAGCAGCGACATGCCGTTCGTCGCGGTGTCCCAGACCGTCAGCGATAGGTTGCCGGTGCTGCCTCTGTGCCGCAGGGTCAACCGACTCGCGCCACTTGCCGTCCCCAGCTCGACGATCGCGGTGTCGGCCGCCGGCAGGCTGTCGAGATACAGCCAGAACTCCAGCGAGAAGCCGCGCGACAGGTCGACGCTCAGCGTGGGCAGCTTCACGGCGTCATCGATGCCATCGAAGCCCAGGACGCCAGCCGTCGTGGTCGGCAGATCCCCCAGCACTCGCTGCACCGCGCCCTGAATCATCGCGGTCTGGCTCTGCACCAGCGAGCGATAGACGCACAGGCCCGGCTCATTGCCGACCAGCGGCTTGTTCATCGTGCTCTGCAGCTCGGCCTGGCTGCGGGCGCGAGTCCAGATGCGCACCTCGGTCATGCGGCCTTTGAACAGCGAGTCACCGGCCCAGGTGCTCTTGCCGATGTAGCACTGCGAGCGCACGACGTCCTTCGGCAGGGACATCCGTCCGCTGATCAAAACGGCGCCGTTTTGGTACAGCGTCACCGTGCCTTTGCCGTCGCTACCTGCCGGTCCCAGGGTGGCCGCAAGGTGCAGCCAGCCACCGGGCGCCAGGGCATTGGTGCCGATGATCGACTCGGCCACCGCGCCGCGAAAGACGCTGAGGACGATCTGGTTGCTGGTGTTGTTGCGGTAAAGGACGATGTTGTCCGAGCTTGGGCCGTTGCCGAGCTCGATGATGCGGGCCCAGCTGCTGGCCTCGTCGCAGTAGACCCAGGCTTCAAGGGTAAAGCCGGCGGTGAAGTCAGCAGTGAGCGCCGGCTGTGGCACGGCCGCGCTGGGGCTGGGCAGCTGCACGAAGGTATCGCTGCCGTTGAAGCGCATCGTGCAGGCAAAGGGCCAGGGCGGGGTGCCGCTTCCGGCGGGCAGGAGCTGCGCATTGGCGACGCTGCCGCTGGTCTCGGACAGCGGGTAGTAAAGATGAAGTCCCGCTTCGTTGCCGACGAGCGGTCGGTTCATCGTCGAGCGCAGCTCGTCTTGGGTGCGCGCCCGCGTCCAGATGCGCAGCTCGGCCATGCGCCCCTTGAACAAGGCATCGGCGTAGGCGCTCTTGCCGGCGTAGCTAACCGGGCGAGCCAGGTTGCGCGGCGCGCTGACCCGGCCGCTGGCCTTGGCGATGCCGTTCACATAAATCGTTGCCGCAGCCTTGCCGTCGGCCTCGGCCACGCCCAGGGTGGCGGCGACGTGCATCCAGCGGCCGGTGACGATGACGCCCAGGGCGTTGAACCCGTCATAGACGTCGCCGCGGCAGCTGGAAAAGTTGAGATCCGGCGAGACGTTGGCGCGCGCCAGGATCAGGTTGTCGGCGAGCGGGCCGTTCGAGATCTCAAAGATGCGCGACCAGTTCGCGACGTTGTCGAAGTAGACCCAGGCTTCGAAGGTCAGACCGGCGCTGAAGTCAGCAGTGACCGTGGGAAGCTGCAGATAGGTGTCGGTGCCGTTAAACAGCAAGGCGGTCTGCGGTGGCGACCGCGGGACGTAGTCAGCCGGCGGCGCTCCCCCCCAGCCGATGCCAGCCTGCAGCCGGCCATCGAGCCCACTTGGCGAGACATCGTGCGCCAGTGTCGAGTCGCGTTCATCGAGCGGGTAGTAGGCGACCAGGCCCGGCTCCGCCGGATCCAAGCGCTGATAGCGGGCGGCTTGAAGCTCCTCCGGCGTGCGGGCGCGATTCCAGATCCGAACCTCCGACATGCGGCCCTGGAACAGCGGATCCCAGGCCGCGCTGCTCTTGCCCAGATACGCCGTGTTCCGCGCGCCCGGCCGCGGTGCGAGGATGCTGCCCGTGGCCTTGGCCTGACCGTCGATGTAGATCGTCGCGGTGCCGCTGCCAGAAGAGACATTGCTCAGGGTCACTGCCACGTGCATCCACGCGCCGTTTTGGATGACCCCCTTCGCCACCAAGATTCCGGTGTTGCCGTCGCGCGTGACCCAGAGGCCGAGGTCGGGTGTGCCGTTATCGCGGGCCAGGATGATGCTGTTGATCGTCCAGCCGTTGCAGAGCTCTAGAATGCGCGCGTAGGGCCCACTGCTGGCGAAGTTGACCCACGCTTCCAGGGTAAAGCCCGTCGAGAAGTCGGCATCGACCGGCGGCAAGGTGACCGAGTCGCTGACGCCGTCAAACCACAGGCCCCCTCCCGCGTCGGCGGCCGCGGCTAGCTTCGGGCCATTGAGGGAATACAGCACACTGCCGGAAAGCGTCCCGTTGCTGCGACCCGTCAGATCCTTCAGCGTGCTCCCGCTGCTCGCCTTTTCGTCCATGCGGTAGTAGCGCAAGAGCCCCGGCTCGGCGCCGGTCAGCTGGCTGTTCATCGCCCGGCGGATCTCGACATCCGAGCGGCAAAGGCCCCACACCCGCACCTCGGCAAGCTGGCCGGCAAAGTAGGCATCCTGCGCATAGGTGCTGCGCCCGATCCAGCACGCGTCGCGGCTAATCTGCGTCGGAACCGCTAGCTGAGCCGCGGCGACCTGCGCCCCCTTGCAGTAGATGCGGCCGTAGCCCGTGGCATCGACCGTCACTGCGATGTGCATCCACTGCCCGTTTTCGATCACGCCGGGGGCCAAGAGCTTGAACTGCACGCCCGCCTTGCGGATCTCAAACCACAGATCGGCCGAGCTGCCGGAGCGGGTGAGGACGATGTTGTCGACCCCGTTGGCCCCCGACTTGTAGAACTCGAAGAGGCGCGCGAAACTTCCCGTCGAGTCAAACCATACCCAGGCCTCAAAGGTGAAGCCGCGGGTCGTGCTGGAAAAGTCGATATCCAGCGTTCCCGCATTAACCCAAGCCGGGCTGCCCGATGTGGCCAAAAAGCCGATGCTGCCGGTCGCTTCGGAAATCGACTCATCGCGCGGGGCGGTCACCGTCAGCGCGGTCAGCGTGTCATCGAATCCGGTCAGCGTGGCGCTATTGGCCACCAGCACCCGACTGGACCCGGTAAAGCCAGCGTCCGACCACAGCGTGGCCTTCCAGCCATCGGGCACGATCACCGAGCTGACGGCGTTATCTGTGACGGTGAGAGCATCGCCGGCATAGCGCCCCGGCCCCAGCTCCTGCTTGCGGCCTTCATAGTACGAATATTCGAAAATTTTGACTTTGGGCATTCCCAACTCCTATCAGTCGCCAGATGTTATCAACCGATAAAACACGCCGGCATAGAGAAAGTTTTGGTCGGAAAATGCGAATTATTTCAGATAGATAGCAAGACGCATCGATTGGGGGTAAGTGGATTTCGATGCAAAATTGAGCGATCACGCGTATTTGATATACGATAATTTAGTTTGATTACTAATTTATTATTTTAATGGCGATTCTGCCACCTAACGTGCGTTTAGCCGCGGCGCCGGGAGGCCTAGGTCAGCGTCCCCTAAATTCCTGACCCCATCCCTATGCCTATCCAGCCT
>CALFYE010000548.1 GCA_937952145.1 uncultured Myxococcales bacterium | reverse complement strand
CGGCTATGTCAACGACCAGCTCGTGACCTTCTATGCCATAACGGCCCTGGCGGCGTTGGCCGGGGTATTCGTGCCGCTGGTCGGGCTCAATCCCACCGATCTTCGTATCTCGACCCTGATATCGCTGGCGATCATCGCGGTGGCGGCTTTCGCCGACACACGGACGGGACTGATGTCGCGGCCGTCCGATTTCTACCTGACGCAGGCAGCGATCGCCTTCGCGTCGGTCTATTTCATCGGACCCATGCTGATGGAGGGATTCCTGCGCGCCTTGACGCGCGGGCCGTCCTATATTGTCAGCTTTCTGGCGCTGTTCAATCTTTCGCAGACGATCGGCGGGCTTGCGGGCACGGCGGCGCTGTCGGCCTTGATGTCGAAGCCCTCGACAAGGATGGCGTGTTCGAAACCGACAAGAGCGACACCCGCGGCTGGCTGACCTATCGCTACGAATTCGGCGGCGACTCCTTCCGCCCGACGCAACGCATCGACAGCGTCGAGCAGAAGCGCGAAGTCACCCGCGACGTGCCGTCGGAGCCGGTCGTGGTGCGCAACGAAATCCAGATGAATGCCGATGCCTTCTTCGGCCTCGACTCGGCAGTGCTGACCGACACCGGCATCGCCGCGCTGCGCACCCTGCTGTGGTCGGCGCTGACCTGCACGGCGCTGTTGTGGCTGGCGCGTCTGGTGCCTCGCCTGCGTCCGCTTTCGCTGTGCCTGGTGCTGCTGTCGCCGTATGCCTGGCTCTACTCGCGGCAGCTTTGGGACAACCCCTGGCTGATGCCGCTTGGCGGGCTCTCGCTGGCCGCGTACCTGTCGTTCCATGGCCAGCCCCGTCGGGGGCCGTTTGCGCTGGCGGTCATCGGCCTGGCGCTCGCAGTGCTGATTCACCCGATGGTGATGCCGCTGGGTCTGGTGTTGCTGTGGCATGCGCTGCGCTTTCATCGCGGCTTTCTGCGCGCCGAGCGCCGGCTGGTGCTGGGGCTGGCGCTCCTGTGTCTGCTGCTCGCGGCGCCGTGGCTGTCGTATCTGCTGCAGGGCCTGTGGCTGCGCCTGCACGGTGCGCTGCCGGTCGCCGCCGGCCCGCCGCCGCCTCCCGCTGAGCTCCTCCCTCCTGAGCCTGCGGTGTCGTTCTTTACGCCGCTTTTCTTTCCGTTCCTGGGCGGCGTTCAGCTTTCGGGCCTGGGTCTGCACTACTTCGTTGGCGAAGACTTCTGGCTCGGCCGAGAGATCCTGTGGCTGCCGAGGGTCTTTAGCGCCGTCGCGCATGGCCTGCTGTGGCTGGGACTCTTCATCGCGGTGCAGCGCGTGCGGAGTGCATGGCGGACCGGGGCTCTCGTGGGACGCGATCTGCACCTTGCGCTGATCTGCGTCCTGACGTTTGCCGTCCAGACCGTGCTGCACATCGTGCTGCGTCGGCACACCCACCCGCACTACTACAACGGCAGCTGGATCTGCCTGGTGTACTTCGTCGCTCTCGCGCTGAGCAGCGATGCGCCCTGGCCCTGGCCCTGGCCAGGGCGGCTGTGGCGGCCGGGGCTGCGCGGCGCGGTCGGGCTGGGCCTGGCGTTTTCGCTGTCCCTGGTGACAAGCGATCTGGCGCTGCGGCTGCACGCCACGTCGGGGACCCGCGGGCTGCACTACGGCGCGACGCTGAGCAACCAGATCGAAGTCGCTCGCAGCCTGGCTCGCTACCACCCCGACTCGCCGATTTCCATCGAGGTTTTGAACTACCGGCTGTTCCCCCACGCGCTCGCGCTGCTGCGTCCGCTGTGCGGGGTGCCCAGCGACCCTGCCGCCCCCCGGCAGATGCTGCGCCTGCGCTATCGCAGCGCAGATCTGCGCGATGGCGGAATCCTCGTCGAGCCTATGCGAATCCCGTAGGCCGTCGGATAGGCCTAGGGTCTATGCGTAATGAGGTAGGGGAGCCGGCGAATACCGGCGAGACGGGCAGCGGACAGAACTAGGCGGAAGCTGGCGGGAGCGAGCGGGGGCTGGCGGGCCTAGCAGCCGGCCGCCGGGCACATGCCGGTGCGCATGCGAGCACTGCCCTTGCCAATGCCACACCAGGCCGGGAAGCCAGCGCCGCTGGGGATGCCGCTGGTCTTATACGGCGAGGCGCCCGGAGCCAGCCAGTAGGGGTGATCGAAGACGAACCGCCACAGGCTGCTGTACTTCGACAAGCCAGGCGGCGGGGTGTCCATCGGCGGCTCGCCGTGCTTGCAGTTGTGGACGCACTCGATGAAGAAGTTGCCGTCTTTCGCTAGCGCCGTCTCCAAGGTCAGCGAGGCGGTGTTGAAGTTGATGACGACGCACCAGTCGAAGGGGCCGCCCCACAGCACCATCATCGGTACCTTGCGGGCCGGCGTCTTCCACGGTTTGACGACGCCACTGCCTTCTTCCCCAACGCCTCCCGACAGCGAGATGGCCGAAGCCAGGTACTGCGCCCGCCCCTGCGCCAGCTGCGACGTAAACAGCGCTCCGGCGCTGACCCCGACGGACGACACGCAGTTGCTGTTGGCTTTGAACTGCTCGGAGACGCAGGACAGCATGTCATCGAAGAACTTGAACTCTTCCTCCTGGCGGGCGGCGCTGTCACCGACGTTGAACGGCCAGCGGAAGATCATGTCCGACTTCGACTCGGGCAGAACGGCGATGAAGCGCTGACTGTCGGCTGCTGCCTGCACCTCGCCCTTGCGCAGGAACGAATCGGCGCTGCCGCCCAGCCAGTGCCACAGGAAGACCACCGGCAGAAGCTCATCGCTCTTGAGATCCTTGGGAATGACGAGCAGGAAGGTGCGATCGTGGCCGGTGCTCTTGATCGCGTTCTTGCCCGAGACCAGCTTCGGGCAGGTGCCGCCGGTGTATTTGGGTGGCGCCGGCGCGACCTTGGCCCCGGCCGGGGGGGCCTCGTTGCAGTAGATCGGCGACGAGAACAGCGTGGGACTCGCAGCCGGATCGCTGGACGTCTCACCGGTAGCGGGCGCGGCGCTCTCAGCGGCCGGATCGGTCAAGTGGAGCGCCGCCGTATCAGCGGCCTCGGTCTCGGCCCCCGGCGCGCTCGCCGGCTGCAGGCCACAGCTGCCGATGAAGAGCAGCGACAGGCCCAGGCCAAAGCCGAAGGCGCCCCCCCAGCTCCGACGGGTGGACGGGGTCGTTTGCAACTGCGAACAGGGTTTCACGTTCAGTGCGGACGGCTGCATGTGCACCTCCTTGGAAAAAGGACGTCGGCACCATAACGCAAAGCCCGGCCGGCCGGACAACCTGCGCGCCCGTCGCGGACGGATTGCGAGTCAGCAGCCCCGACGCCGGGCTCTGAGGGCGAGGAGGCGTTGAAAGATCTCCCCGGCGACGGGCTGCCTAAGGGCTTTCCCCCGTGCATGGCTCGTGAGATCCTGAGCAGGTTTGCAGCGTCAGGCTGCGGGGGGCAGCGCGATGTCCGACTCAACGTCGAGCCCGGCGGGGGCAAGGCCTCTGGGGACGCACTTTCTGAAGGTCGAAGACGATATCGTCTTCCTGATCCAGGACGGCGACTACACCCTCGACGATGCGATCAAGACGCACGCCGAGATCGAAGGCGTGCTTGGCCGCCTAGGGCGCGCCTTCATCATGGTCGACCAGAGCAAGAGCGGCTCAACCTCGGCCGAGGTGCGGCGCTTCATTGCCGACTGGAACAAGCGCCATCGGGCCTCGGGGGCGGTGATATTTGGCGGAAGCACGGTTGGCAGAGCCGCCGCGACGCTGGCCTTGTCGGCCATTCGGCGGCTGCAGCCAGACACCATGCCGACGGTGTTTACCCGCACGGAGGAAGAGGCCCGCGCCTGGATCAACAGTCAGCGGAGCCGCCTGCCCCCCGGCCAACCGAAGGCCAGCTAGGCCAGAGCCAGCGACGCGGACGGGGGGAAGACGGGGCGGGCTAGTTGTCGCGGTGAAGAACGAAGAGAATGCGACCGGGGCTCATGCGGCGACGGAAGACCAGCTCCAGCGCGGTGTGATAGTTGTCCAGCGACATCAGCGACGGGGCTTCCCCGCGCGAGTCGTTGCTGAGCAGGCGCTGCACGACCAGCGCGGCCTGCACGACGCGGGCATAGCCGGCGTGACTTAGCCAGTCGGACAGCAAGAAGCCTTCCAGGCGCTTGTGGCGGTAGACCAGCTCGCTGGGGTCGAAGGTGCAATCGACATCGGGCTGACTGCCGCACATGATCAGGCTGCCGCCCGTCGGCAGGGCCCGCAGCAAGAGGTCGCTGTTCAGCCCCGCGTTGGCTTCAATGACCACGCTGATGCCGTGCTGCTCAAAGGAGTTCGCCAGCTGCTGCGGAAACAGCGTCGAGCCGCTGTTGAGGATGTGCGTCGCCCCAAGTCCCGACAGGGCCTCGCCTTGTTCGGCGCGATCGATGACATGCAGCATCGGCACGCGGCGACGCAGCGACAGCTGGGCCAGCATGCGTCCAAGCGGCGAGTCGCCTGCGGTATGCGCCACCCCGCGCGAGCCACGGGCGCGCGCCGTGTCGAGCAGCGCCCAGGCCATGATGCCGGTGCTGAGCAGGTTCGCCCCCTGCTCGTAGCTGACGAAGCTGCGCAGCGGCACGCACTGCCAGGCCGGCACGCAGACGTATTCCGCCCAGGTGCCATCGGAAAGCGAGCTGGCGACGCAGGCCACGCGCCGTCCAACCAGCGCCCGGGCCAGCAGGCCCCCGCCGCTCTGCACCACCAAGCCGCTGCACTCGATGCCCGGCACGATGGGCAGGTTGCGCTGCACGCCATAGCGGCCGTTGAGCAGCAGCAGGTCCGCCTCGGTCACCGCCGCGCACTGCACGCGCACCAGCACCTCGCCGGGACCGGGCTGCGGCACCGGGCGGTTGTTGACATAGACCAGAGAGACTCCGTCATAGGCTCGCAGCTCAAGTGCTCGCATGATCTGCGGCCGCGCCATCACAACGGGCAGCGCCGCGCTACTGAGCCCCGCCAAGGCCTGGACGTCACGCTGGGAAGTTTTCGCAGGTTCCATAATATTTGTAGTTTCTAACACCGTATTTCTTGAATCAATGGCCTCGACGAGCCGACGATTGCGCTGTGCTTCGGCGAGGTTTGGCGACGCCCACCGAAGAACTCCGCATCCGTAGTCCTGGCAGAAAGCGCCGCTTCCGGGCGGGCGGCCAGGTCGGGTTGCACACCGAAGGCTCGCGGCTCAGCGGGCGGCGGTGGGCTCGACGGGGACGGGCAGGATCTGGCGCAGGCGGGTGCAGATCTCGGGGCGGTAGCGCCACTGGCGGGGATAGCCCAGCGAGACCTCGTGGAAGCGCACGCCGTCGAGCAGTCGCAGCTTGGGGATGTGCAGGTGCCCGTACACCACAGCCGCGGCGCGAAAGCGGCGATGCCAGTCGGCCGTGCGCCGCGTGCCGCACCAGATCGTGAAGCGCGGGATCAGCGGCAGCACCGCGTGCTCTTGCACGAGCGGGAAGTGGTTGAGCAGCACCGTCGGCAGATCGTGCTCGCGCTGGGCCTCCCACAGCCGGGCCGCGGTCAGCTGGCAGCGCGCCTCGCACCAGGCCTGACGCGAGGGGTGGGGATCGGGGTTGAGCATGAATTCGTCGGCGCAGTACAGCCCCTCTTCGTATGCCCAATCGAGAGCCGCCTCGACCCCCATGCCGTCGGGCGCGAACGAATAGTCGTAGAGCAGGAACAGCGGCGCGACGAGGTAACGACCGCTGCCGGTATCGAGAATGGGATAGGGATCTTCCGGCGTCAGCGTGTCGCGGGCCCGACAGACCTCGATCAGCCGCTGGTACTTGGCCTCGCCGCGCAGCGGGCTGTCTTTGGGATAGGTCCACAGCTCGTGATTGCCGGGCACCCACAGCAGGCGGCCAAAGCGCGGTCGCAGCGTGTCGAGGACGAAGGCCAGCTCCTCGGCGGTCTCACCGACGTCACCGACCAGCGCCAGCCAGTCGCCCGGCTGCGCGGGAATCTCCTCGATGACCCGGCGGTTGTCGGCGTGGCCGGCGTGTAGATCGCTAATTGCCCAGAGCTTCATCTGTCGGTATCCACGCTCGCAGCCAGCCCAGGCGTAAGCGGCACGCGTCCCACAAGCGGTACAAAGCCCGCCACCCGGACGTCCAGCCCGGCACCTTCGGTATCGACGCCCAGCGCGACGAAGTGGCGCGCGCCAAAGCGGCGCAGGTCAAAGCGCCAGCGACGGGGATCATCAGCGAGCCGGGGATCGAAGGCGATGCCAATCTCGGGCCGTCCATCGAGCAGAAACGAAAATTGGTCGAGGGGCAGCGCCAAGCCCAGGCCGCGCGCCTTGATGTAGCTCTCCTTGAGCGTCCAGTACGAAAAGAAACGCTCGCGGTGGCGGCTCTCGGGCAGCGCGGTCAGCGCCGCGACCTCAAGCGGCGAGAAGTAGTGCTCAGCGATGGCCACGGTCTCGGTTCTTCGGGTGATGTCTTCGGTGTCGCAGCCCAGCCGGCGATGCGCCCGACTGACGGCGCAGACGATCAGGCCACGGGTATTCGACAGGTTGAAGTGCAGGGCCAGGCTGGGGTCGGGGCCGACGATGTACGGCTTGCCACGCTCGCCCGTCGCAAACCGCCAGGCCGTAGGCACAACGTCGGCGTACTGCGATAGCACGGTTCGCACCAGCGCCCGCGTCGCCAGATACTGCAGGCGGTCCCGGGCAAAAATATAGCGGTCATGCCGGGCCCGCTCATCGGGCAGCAGCAGCTCCAGATAGGCCTGTCGCAGGGCGTGAGGAGGCTCTTCATCCCCAACCACCGCGCCGGCGAGCGCCGTCTCGTAGTCAAAGCACCACAGATCGACGCGTCCAGGGGGTCCCTCGGCAGGGGGCTGCCCCGTCGGAAGCTCAGGCCATTGGGTGATGTCAGCGAGGTATGCAGGTGACAAAGCGGGTCCAGTATAATTCCAGGCGCCGCATTCTGGAGTCGGCCTACATGTCGCGTCCCGGATCGCCCTCCCCCGCGGCCTGTGCCCCGGCGCAGCTTCCGCCGGTCGGCCTGCCACGGCCACGCGTCCGCCAGATCCGCTGGATCACGGCCGATCTACAGGAAGCCTGGGAAAACGAAGCCGCCCCCCCCTGCCCGCGCGCCAAAGCCGCCCTGCACGACTCGCTGTGGCACAGCCTAGCGACCGAGTACGACGCCCGGCACCTGTCGGCCTTTCTGCGTCAGCAGCCGATCGCGCTCAGCCCTGCCTTCTGGGCCATGGAGCGAGCCTGGGCCGAGGACGAAGCCAACCACTACCGCGGACTTTCCTTTCTGTACGCCCGGCTTTACGACGTCTCCGAGGCGGAGATCGCAGCCCGGCTGAGCGAGCGCAGCCCTGACTTCTCGCTCTTGGCCCCCCTGCTGTGCGACGAGTTTTGCCTGTGCGTGGTCCTGGCGTTCGATGAACTCGCCAGCACCCGGGCCTACGCCCACGACGCCGTGAGCTATTCCGCCCTGGGAGCCGCCGCCCGCCTCCTTTTGCGGCGCATGGCCCGCGACGAACTTCTGCACTGTCACAACACCATCGATCTTTTGGTCCGCACGCAGGCCCGACGCCTACCCGAGGCCAAGGCGGTGATTGAGCGGGTCATTGCCCATGACACCTCACCGCAATTCAGCTACCGTGCCACCTTCCTGCTGGATCAAATCATCAAACCGGAAATTACCGCAGAATCCACAGACTCAAATCCTTATAATGCAGTGGGACTGTCGGTTGAATCTTTGCAAGACTGTGGGCGACGTCTAATACGATTCTTGTATCGAGCACAAAGCCGCATAAATCCATGCTGATGGTCAAAACCTACGTTGGGAAGAGTTCGATCCACGGCCTGGGCCTGTTCGCCGCCGAGCCGATCGTAAAAGGCCAGGAGGTCTCTCGTTTCGTGCCTGGCTTCGACAGCATCTGCGAGGCCGCGCTGTTTGCCACGCTCCCGCCGAGCGCGCAGGCATTCCTGCGCTGCTATGGCTTCCCTTTGGCCATGCTGGCGGAGCAGCTGGGACGCCCCCCGTCCGAGCTTGTGGGAGGATGGGCGCTAGAGGTCGATAATATGCGGTTCTGCAATCACTCGGACACCCCGAATTTATCAAGCACTGGACCGGTGCGGGCACTGCGCGATATTGCCAAGAATGAAGAGCTCTATCAACGATATTACGATTACAACCCAGATTATGAGTTTATCGATCCAATTACCCAAGAAAAAGCCAGCCTTAAATAGGCAATTATTCAGCTATGCGCGTTGAGTGTATTCAGGCAAAAGATCACGCACAGACCGTCCCCCAGGCGATCGCCCGCGACACGCTGAACTATGCCTCCTGGGGGGGCACGCTGCCGCTGTCGCAGTACCTGGCGCGCGAGGCTCAGCTCTGGCGTCATCCGTTTAGTCAGCGCGGCCTGCGGCTGTGGCTCCTGCGCGACGGAGATGAGGTGCTGGCGAGCTGCGAGACCTACGCCGTCGGCGCGCGCCTAAGACCGGCCGGCCAGCCCGCTTGCGACGGCACCGCCTATGGCGTGGCCAGCGTCTTTGTCGCCGAACCGTTGCGCGGACGCGGCTATGCCAGCACGCTTTTGCGCGGCGTACAGGCACAGCTTGCCCAGGCCGGCGCGGTCTGCACCTACCTGATGTCGGAGGTCGCACCGACGATCTACGAGCGGCTCGGCTACGTCGCCCGGCCAGTGATCAGCCGACGCTATCGGGCGCGGGCAAGGGGTGCCGAGCCGCAGGTGCAGTGGCTGTCGTTTCCGCCGATTCCAGACGCCCTTTTGCCGCAGCCCACCGATGCCCTGACGCTGAAGCTTGATGCCCACTTCGTGCACTGGCACATCGAGCGCGGTCTGTTTCACGCCGCCTGCTTGGGCGCACCGCCCCAGACCTGCCTGGGGGCCCAAAGCGGGCAGACCTGGGCCCTGTGCGCCGACGAGCCGCGCGAGAGCCTGCTGCGGGTGCTGTGCGTCTGCAGCGACGGCAACGCGGACGACCTGCAACGAGTGCTGAGCGCGCTGCAGGACTTGGCGGCGCGGCAACACCTGGGCTTTATCGAGCTGTGGGAAAACGACAGCAACCGTCACCTGCCGTGGCCTGCCGGCGGGCATACCCAGGCTGCGGAGGCGGTGCCGATGCTCTGTCCGCTGCGACCGGACGTCGATCCTGCCGCCTGGCAAAGCGGCGAGCGCGGGCTGTGGATCTAGGATGGGGTCTCGGGGCTGGTCGTGGGCTGCCCGTCGGGGCGAAGCACGGCGGCAATCGGCGGGCGCCTGGGCAGGATGTCGCGTCCGCGAATCAGGCTGGCGGGGATGATGTAGTCGTCGCGGCGCGAGTTGTGCTCGCACATCGACAGGCTGCCTTCGCGGGTGGCGACGTGGAACGAGCAGTGCTTGATGCGCGAGCTCTCGACATCGCCCTTTAAGCTGTCGGCGTCCATGAAGTTCTGGATGAAGAAGCTCAGCTTGCCGAGCTGCGGCCGCTCGCCGGCGAGGATCTGCCGAGCCAGGTGCGGCGCGACTTCGAGCAGCTTGCGCCCCGCCCACGCTCCGCCATGCAACAGCCAGTCGGGACGCTTGGTCAGCATGTGCGAAAGCACGCGCGTCGCCGACTGCACAGCTTGGGTGCGATCGAGCGCCACTGTGCCGAAGTCGGTCAGCCAGCGACTTAGGACATCGACGTCATCAAACAGATCGATGACCTGTCCACCGGCCACGACGGTGTAGGCGATGTTGTGACACTCGGGATGGCCAAACAGCACCGACTCCCACGACAGGTGGGTGTTGCCGCAGCCCTGCTCGATCAGACGGCAGATGCGCTGCTTGGTGATCAGGTCCTCGCGCTTGCGCAGATAGCCGCGACCGGTGTCGGCCTGCATCTGGAAGCTGGCCATGCCCAGCGCGCCGGCGTGGCGCACGAAGAAGCGCACCAGGTCGGGGATCTCGGCGATGTTGCCCTGAAAGACGGTGGTGTTGAAGATGACGGCGATACCGAGGCCAGCGGCGCGCTCCAGATATTTCTCGCGCACCTCGTTGAGCTGGATCTCACTGGTGTAGCCCTTGCGCTCCTGCGTCAGATCGACGTGGAAGGCGACGTCCACCAGGCCGACATCGGCGAGCTCCGTCAGCATCTGCCGCGAGGCGCGAATGCCGTTGGTAAACAGCGCGGGATAAAGGCCAATGCTGGCCGCATAGCGCACGATTTCGACGAGCTCGGCGCGGGGTCGCAGCGTCGGATCGCCGCCGGTGATTTGCACATTGGTGTGCACGCCAAAGCGGTCCTTGACGTAGTCGAGCTTGCGCTTCAGCTCGTCCATCGGCGGGTCGGGCACCGACTCGGAATATTCCGACAGGTAGCACAGCGTGCAGTCGAGATTGCAGCGCTGGGTGATCTCTAGCGCGACGCAGCCAATGGTCGATCGCTGCCCTAGCACCTGATTGGGCCGACGAAACGCCGGCTCGGTGTCAGCGAGTCGCTGCTCACGCCGTCGCTGTTTGTGTTCAAGTTCACTCGCGGAAGGCGTGTAGTGGAACTTCATCTTGCGTCCTCGTATAGCCGCCTCAACGCTGCTGGATCGACGCCGGCGTGGCAGCCGATGCGCAGCGCCCACATCAACAAGATCGTGCGAAAGACTCCGCGCTGCTGCCAGCGCCGAGCCGAAGTGAAAACCTGACGATGCAGACAGACAAAGCGTCCGCGTCCCCGGGCCCGGGCAATCAGATCGAGATCCTCGCAGAGCGCCATCTGGCGATAGCCGCCCAGGTCGGCAAACAGCGATCGGCGCATAAAGATCGCCTGGTCACCCGTCGCCGAGACCAGCAAGCGACTGCGCAAGCTGATCAGGCTGCCGACCACTCGCAGCACCGGGTCCTCGGAATCAATACAGACGGAAAAACAACCAAAGTCAGCCCCCGAAGCCAGGGCCTGCTGCGCGGCCAAGACGTGCTCGGCGGTAAACGTCGTGTCGGCGTGCAGAAACAACAGCGCGTCGGTGCGACAGTGTGCAGCCCCAGCGTTCATTTGCTGGGCCCGACCGCAGGCGGACTCGACGACGGCAAAGCCAGCCGCCCGCAGCTTGGACACGGTGTCGTCGCGGCTGCCGCCATCGACCAAAAACGTCTCGTGCGGGGCCAAGCTGCGCAGCCGAGGGGCCAGCTTCTCGACGCTGGCAGACTCGTTTAGGACCGGGACGACGATCGCGATGCTCGGCAGCACCCGCCTAGTATATCGCGCTCGTCAGGACCCGAGCCCGCTCAGCCCTGGCTGTTGCTGCTCGCTGCTGGCGTGGAGGGGTCGCGATAGGACTGAAGGTCCAGCCCATAATCGACGCTGGCCAGGCGGCGTAGATGGCGGCGTGAGTAGCCGGTCAGACGTTCTAGCAGGCTCAGGTTGCCCTTGTGGTCGCGCAAAAGCCCGTCCAACGCCTCGCGTGTGGGCGGCGTCTCTCCGGGGGCGTGGGCAGGACGACGCGGCAGCTCGGCCGGCGGTCGACTGAGGCTGCTCCCGGGCGTCGGGGTTTCGCCTCCCGCATCGAGCACGGGCCGCTTGTGAGCCAGACGGCGCAGGACCTGGACCTCGCCTCGCGGCAGCTCATCGACCATTAAGTTGCGTAGCTCGCGGACGTTGAGTGGCCAGTCGTGGCTCAGCAGGGCGGCGACCAGCTGCGGCGAGATGCGTAGCTTGGGCCCGACGAAGTGGCGGGCAAGGAGCAGGATGTCCTCGCGACGCTCACGCAGCGCAGGCAGGCGCAGCACCGCACCGGCCAAGCGAGCCAGGAGCTCCTCGCGAAAGCGGCCGCCCCGCGACGCCGCTTCGAGGTCGCGATTGGTCGCCGCGATCACCTGGACATCGACCGGCCGCACGACGGTATCACCCACCCGACGGACCTCACGCTGTTCCAAAACCCGCAACAGCTTGGGCTGCAGTTCCAGGGGAAGCTCGCCAATCTCGTCCAGGAACACGGTGCCCCCATCCGCCCGCTCGAAGGCGCCGATGTGGTCAGCCGTGGCTCCGGTAAACGCGCCCCGCTTGTGGCCGAAGAGTTCGCTCTCGATCAGATTGTTCGCAAGCGCAGAACAATCAATCACGACCAGCGGCTCGCCACCGGCCGGACGCTGCGGTCGGGCTCCGGGGCCCGCGGCGCTGCGCGACAGGCGGGCCAGCGAGGCCAGGGCCTGCGCCACCTCTTCTTTGCCGGTGCCGCTCTCGCCGAGCACCAAAACGCGGCTGCGCAGGCGAGCCAGCGACGGAAGCTCGGCCCGCAGTCGCGAGATGCCCAGCGACACCCCCAGCAGTCCGGTCAGCGCTTGGCTCTGTGCATCGCCGTGCGGATCGGCGCCCGGATCGCCAAACACCGGCGGCTCGCAGCGGCAGATCAGAAAGGAGTGTCCGACCTGCAGCACATCCCCGCTCTGCAGGCGACGCTCCTGGCCGGGCAGAAGACGCTCGCCGTTGATCAGCGTGCCGTTTTTGCTGCCGATGTCCTGCAGCACCGGACCGTCGCTGCCCACCCGCAAAAGGGCGTGCCGGCGTGACACCATGCCGTCGTCGAGCCCAAGGTAGCGGGTGGGTACGGCGGCCACGTCCCCGCTATCCCCCCAGGACTCGTCACCGACCCAGTCCTCGCGACGTCCAATGCCGATCAGCTGTCGCCGACCAAGCTCGATGACCTGGGTCGAATCGGCAACCCCCACTTCCCCTTCGTACAGCGTGCGCAGCTGCCAGAGCGACGGAATGGCGGTCATGCCGGTCATTACTGGGCGCTGCGTAATCGTTTGGCGCATCCTCTGCTCCTCTACTGAGTTCCTGCGTGCCTGCCTGCGTGCATGCCGGCGTGCTCACCCTCTAGTACGCCGGGCGGGCCCGCCTCCTGACGCCCATGGGCGCAGCCGATTAGCCCGCTTGGCGCATGAGGAGCGAGGCGCCAGGCAACTCCCGATCATCGCGCAAGAATCTCCGACAGCCCCTCGACGCACCGTGCTACGCTAGCCGGTGACGACGCAACGTTTGGATGCTCTCCATGACGCGACGTACGGGGATGCCTGCGGGGGCGGTATCGCGGCGACAGCTGATCGCGCGTGCCTTGTTTGGTGGTGGCCTGGTTGGACTGCGATCTCTTGCGAGTGGACTGCCGGCCGCCTTTCTAAGTCTGGCCTGGTCACGCCGCACCGCTGCCGAAACAACGGCAGCGGTGGTGGAGCTGACCTGCGCCGACAAGGCAGCGGCGCAGTACGTGATCTTCAGCACATCGATTGATGGCGATCCGGTCAACGTCAATGCGCCTGGCACCTATGAACAGCCGGGCATCAGTCATCCCGCCGATCCGCAGATGGCGCCGACCCGGCTCGTACTGTCGGGTCAGCCGGTGCTGGCTGCCAAGCCCTGGGCCGGGCTGCCGCAGAAGGTGCTGGATCACACCTGCTTCTTCCACCTGTCGACCCGCGTGAACGCCCACCCGCAGCTACCCAAGGTCCTGCGGCTGTGGGGACCGGCGGCCAGCGAGATGCTGCCATCGCTCATCGCTCGTTACACGGCCGGCTGTCTGGGGACAAGTCAGCCCGAACCGCTCGACGTCGGACCACCACCGCCGGGCAATCGCAGCAACACGCTCCTCACCTATGAAGGTCACCCGGTGACCCACGTCACGCCGATGGACCTGCGCGATCTGTTGGCGGGTCCGGGAGGACCGCTTGCGACGCTGGGGGCGGCTCGCGATCAGGTTCTGGGCCGACTGTTGCCGATCCTGCGCGAGCGGGGCGGCCGCACTTTCGCGGGACAAATCGAGGACCGCGCGCTGTCGAAACGCCAGGCCAAGGCACTGGGCGAGCAACTACGCGCCGACTTGGCCGCCATCCGCGATGACGGTCCGGAGGCACAGATCCTGGCTACCGTCGCGCTCTTGCGGATGAGCTGCGCACCGCTGGTGACCCTGCGCATCCCGTTTGGTGGCGACAATCACTTTGACTACGGCCTACAGCACGAGACAGCCGGCACGGTGGCGGGAGTGGGGCAGCTCAGCCTCTTGCTAAACAAGCTCAACCAGTACGGTCTGGGTGAGCGCACGACGTTTGCGATGCTCAACGCCTTTGGTCGGACGCTGCGCAAGCGGGGAATCGCCGGGCGCGAGCACTGGGCGCATCACCACACGGGCCTGCTGATTGGCCGCGGCTTCCGAGGCAGCGTGATCGGCGGCGTGGCCCCCGGCGAAGGCGATTTCTGTGCCCTGCCGATCGACTCACAGAGTGGTCGGGGAGACGAGCGCGGCGATATTCCAGTAGCTGAATCGCTCTCGGCTTTTGCTCGCACGCTGCTGCACGGCGTCGGCGTTCCCGAAAGCCAGATCGCGCAGCTTGTGCCAGGCGGGAAGGTGGTGCGGGCAGCCCTCATGAAGCCGTAGCCAGCCCAGCGGCCATAAGGCATGCTGCGCCGGCAGCGCTGAACCGCTCACCGCCGCCAACCTGCCTCGTCGCATCAACAAAATCTGTCCACGGCCCGGCCGCCTATTCGCCGCCGCGCAGAGAGGAAACACATGTCCGAACAGGTCTTATCGCCCTCGGCAGCCGAGGCTTCTCCGCCCTCTGCTACCGACCCAGCCGCGCCGCTTACGACTGGCGACCTGCTCGCTCATTTCCAGCGTGGCTGCAAGGCCGAAGCTGACCGCCGCGTCGGCCTTGAGCACGAGAAGATCGGCGTGGTCCTTTCCGCTGATGGTCGTGTGCTGCCGCTGCCCTACGCTGCCGAAGCCGGACCCTCTGAGATCCGCACGCTCTTCGCCGGCCTGCAGGCGCAAGGCTGGCAGCCTAGCTCGGAAGGCGGCGTCGATGGTGCAGTGATCGCGCTGCGGCGCAACCGTGCTTCCGTCACCCTGGAGCCTGGCGGGCAGTTCGAGCTCTCGGGAGCCCCGCAGAGCAGCGATGTCGAAGCCGTGGCCGAGCTGGATGCACATCTCGCCGAACTCCTGCCGCTTGCCGATGGGGCATCGGTCGCCTTCTTGGGCTGTGGTTTCCGACCGCTGGGGACCTGGGCGGATGTGCCCTGGGTGCCCAAGGGCCGCTACGCCATCATGCGCGAGTACCTGCCCACCCGCGGCACCCTCGGCGTCGAGATGATGAAACGGACAGCGACGGTGCAGGCCAATCTGGACTACACCAGCGAGGCTGATGCCATGGCGAAGCTGCGGTTGTCGCTGGCGCTGGGCCCGCTGGTTACCGCGATGTTCGCTGCTTCACCGCTGGTCGATGGCCGTCCGGCTGGCTACCAGAGCTTTCGCGCCGCTTGTTGGCTGGACACCGACCCCGATCGCTGCGGCACCTTGCCTTTCGTCTTCCAGCCCGGCGCTAGATTCGCAGACTACGTCGAGTGGGCGCTCGACGTGCCGCTGTTCTTTATCTATCGCCACAAGCGCTACATCACCGCGCCAGGCGTGACCTTCCGCAAGTTCATGAACGATGGCTACGCCGGCGAGCGCGCGACGCTGGCCGACTGGGAGCTGCACCTCTCGACGCTGTTTCCCGACACGCGCCTCAAGCAGTACATCGAGGTTCGGACTGCCGATGCCGGACCACTGTCGACGGTGCGCGGCCTGGCATCGCTGTGGTGGGGCTGGCTGTACTGTGCCGATGCGCAGCGCGCCGCCACGGACCTCATGGCCGGCTATAGCCACGCTGAGATCGCTGAGCTACGGGTCGCCGTGCCCCGGGCTGGCCTAGGCGCCCAGCTGCGGGGTCGCGCCATCGCGCCGCTCTGCCTTGAGCTCGTCGACATTGCGCGACAAGGCGTCGCTCGCGTCGGTGCCCCGGGAAGTGCAGCGCTCCTCGATCCGCTGCGCGCCTACGTGGCGGCGGGTCGCTGTCCGGCCGATGACATCCTCGAAGCCTTCCACGCTGCCGCGGGTGATCAGCGCCGCTTTGCCGAAGCTGTCCGCCTGCGCCCGTAACAGCCCGCTAAAGATACAGCGCGCTCGCTGCGCTAAGTGCCCACCACAGATAGCTCAGCGTCGTCAGCGACAAGAACGCTGGCAGCACGATGCGCCCGAACAGGCCCAGCTCGGACGAACCTGGCTGCCGCCCTGCCAAAGCGTCGAACCCCGCCTGAACGACGAGGGCATCCAGCGAAGCATCAGGAGCGTACGGCGGCAGTGCGCGCAGCCGCTGCACCAGCCGGTCGTCGGAATCAAGGATTGCCATCGCGTCCACCTCGCTCGCTCTGCGACAGGATCGATTGTAGCTGGGCCCGGGCTCGTTCGAGTCGCTTCCGTAGGGCGGCCGGCTGCAGCCTCAGAACCTCGGCGGCTTGGTTTTGATCGAGTTCTTCGACAGCGACCAACAAGATGACCTCGCGTAGGGGCGGTGACAGGTGCTGTAACGCGGCTTCGAGCTGCCTGATCTCTTGCCGCTCGCTAGCCGAGTGTTGCGGCCCGCTCGCTAGCTGCAGCGCCCCGGGGTTGTGTCCGAAAAAGAAGTCGCGCAGCTGCGCCAGTCGCGACATTGCGGTCCGTCGCTGACTGAGGTAGCGATTGCGCGCCACGGTGTACAGCCAGGGACCAAGCTGCGTCTCTGCGCGCAGCCGCGGCGCATGCCGTGCCAGCTGAACGAAAGTGTCTTGCAGCAGGTCATCCGCTTGATCACGCCGACCGCAGAGGCGCAGCAGAAACGAGTAGATGCGGACGCGATAGCGCTCGTAAATCCGCGCGAAGGCCTGCCGATCCCCCTGCTGAAGCTGCGCCAGCCATGCGCTCTCCTCCACCGCGCTGGGCGAGTCTTCTTCTGCAGCGGGCAGCTTGCCGTTCACATGCTGATCAACTCGCGAAACCGGGATCTGTGACAAAAAACTTTTTCCATTTTCTTCGTCACAGCTCGGTGGGTCGCGAGTTGTAGAGGTCAAACAGGCCAACGGAACGAAGTGGCTGGTTGGCCCGCAAACGAAGGAGCACCCGATGTTGACCAAGCTGATGCAAGAAGGTGGTTTCCCGATGTGGTTTATCGTTGGCTTCGGCCTGGCTGGCCTAGCAGCCGCCGCGCTCTACGCCAAGAGCGTCAGTCAGCGCTACGCGGCGCTGGCCCGAGGGCTGGCTCTAGCGACGCTGATGGCGACCCTGGCGGGCACCACCGCGGCCCTCGGCGCAGTCTTCGCAGCCCTCGCTGGCGAGCGCTTTCCTGACCTCAACATCCTTAAGCCCGATGGGCCGCAGGTGCTGATGAAGGGGCTGGCGGAGGCGATGTCGCCCAGCATCATGGGCTTCGCGCTGTTGGCGCTCAGCGCCCTTTTCTATTCCGTCGGCAGCTATCGCAGCACGAACAGCAGTGCGGCGTAGGCTAGCTCGTACTAGCCGCCACCATCCTGGCGTACTACCGCGACAGGCGGGCAGCAGCCAGGAGTTCGTTGAAGGCATCTTGAAAGCGCCCTGTGCGGGCCCGCAGACGAGCGATGCGATCGTGCAGATCAGCCGAGTCAGCGGCAGTCGTGGCGCTGGTCTCGGCAAAGGCCTGCTCAGCAGCGAGGAAGTCCCCCGAGGCTACGAGCGCATCGCCAAGCGCCCGCTGCAGCTGGGCCCGCCCCGCCCCGCTGGGGTTGTAGTGCAGACCGGCCCGCAGCGTCTGCACGGCGCGCGGCGGATCTTTGAGTCGCAGCAGCGCCGCCGCATAGGCCACGCGTGCCTCGTAGTAGCCAGGGATTAGCTGCAGGGCCGCCTGCAGATCCTGGCAGGCGTCATCGAGCTCATTGCGACGAATCTCGTCGAGAGCCCGCAGGTAATAGCGACGGGCAATGAGCGCGCTCATCAGTCGATCTCCAACAAGCCAAAGCGGCCACCGCCGCTCGTCCCAGTCGGCTCCGGCGCGCGCTCTGGTTTGGCAGGCGCCGCCGGTGCTGCAGGGGGTGGGCTGGCGGCGGTTCCGCCCGTTGCCGGAGCTGGCGTCGCAGCCGGCGGGGCCGCAGGGCGAGCGCTCGATGCAGCAGAGGTAGCGCGCACCGCGCCCGGTCGCGGATCGGGTCGGCTTGACGATGCCTGCGCAGGCGCCTGCGGCGGTACCGCCGACGGCGGAATCACCACCTCGCGGACCTCGACACCCGGCGCACGCGGCGTCGGTGCCACAGCGGGAGGCGTGCCCGCCGGCGTGACCGCAACCTGCAGATGCGACGCGCCATCGTTCCGCGCTGCCGGCAGTTCAAGCGGTTGAAGCCGACCATCGACCCGCACCTGCACGCGTCCTCCCTGCACTTCGAAGAGCTGAAGCTCTGGCAGTTCCAGGCGTAGCTGCAAACGCTCGATGACTTGGGCAAACGACAGGCCTGCGAAGTCATCGCCGGTGCTCGACGCCACTGGAGCAGCGGCCAGCGAAGCGCCTTCCAGCACATACGTGCGAAACACGTGCACCAGAATGTCGATTAGCTGCTCGCGCTCGTAGCGGCTGAGCGCGTCTTGGATCTCTTTGGTCTGACGGCGTAGGTCGTGGCGATCGCTCATGAGGGTTCTCGCTGAAGATTCAGAGTGATCTTAGTAGATCCGGAGAGGTTGCGGCGCGCTGAGTTGTCCCCGCCGCGACGTGGCTAGCCCCGCTGAGAGGAGGACCAACCGGCTGGCAGATCGGCGCTCTGTACGTTGCAGGAGATCGTCGCTGCACGGTCTACCTGTGCGTCACGCAAGAGCGCGCCTTGGAAGTTATCCTTCACCAGCAGCGCCTCGCGCAGATCGGCACGCAAAAGACACGCGCCGGGGAAGTCGCAGTCGATGAGCACCGCCGACGAGAGCTGCGCTCGCGTCAGCTCCGTCGCCCCCCGGTCAGCCGAGAAGCGGCAGCGAATCAGCACCGCCTGCCGGAGCTTCAGCCCATAGGCTCGACTCGGCTGCAGGCTGCAGTTGCCGAGGTAGGCGTGATCGAAGACCGCGTTGTCCATGTCGCAGCGCTCGAAGCGAACGTCATCCAGGAGCGCGCGCTGCATGTCGACTTCCGTGAGGTTGCAGTCCGTAAACTGCGTGCGCTTTAGCAGTCCACGATCCAGCTGAGCCCGTCGCAGATCGACACGCGTAAACGTCGCACGGCTGAGGTTCACCCCGGTCAGCGTCATGCCGTCCATATCGCAGGAGTCGAATGTGCAGTCGCTGAAGTCGGCACCGACGAGCTGCATCCCTGACAGCCGCAGCTTTCGGAAGGTGCAGCCCCGCAGCTCGCGATCTCGAAATTTGATGAGGAGGAGTTCTTTGCTCTCGACAGTTTCAGACATGGAGGCTCAGGTGGCTTGTGTGTTGGCCTGCAGGTTGGACGAGCCGTCGCGGACTTCGCCGGCCTCTTCTTCTTTTTTCAGAAGCTTGCGCGCCAGCTTCTCGACCTCGTGCCATAGCTTCTTCTCGGCGAGGGCGCGGCGCTTGGTGGCTTCTTCCGCCAGGTGACGGCCCTGCTCTTCGGCTCGCACCATGGCTTGCATGCCGTACGCTTCGCGCTCGTGCTCACTGTTTTCGTCGTCGCCGCCCGAGTGCGCGAAGTGCAGACCGCGCTGCTGCTGCTGCACGTGCGTAAGTTCGTGGGCGAGAAGTGCCGTACCTTCGGCGCTCTGGAAGTTCGACTGCCAGCCCTCGCGCACCATGATGAGGTCGGTGCCACCGACGGTCACTGCGTCGGCGCGATAGCGATTGGTGATCTCCTCGGCAAGCGGACCGCGGACGATGCGGACATTGCCGAAGTCACCGCCGAGCCGTCGCTCCATGCGCGACCGGGTATGCAGATCGAGCGGCTCTCCGCGTCCCGCATCCCGCATAATGTGACGAGACAGCGTCGATGGATCGTACTTGAGTGCGATCTCCTTATCGAGCCGGAAGCTCGCCTCGTCTTCTGGAGCCGGCGTCGGCGTCGGCCGTCCCGGCGCCCGCGGTGAGCGGGCCTCAGAGCGCGTGTCGTGTGAGTCAGACATCGGCTTTCCCCCGTGCGATCTTATCGCCAACAAAAGGTATCGGGAAAGCGCTGTCTAGGGTTTCTGGCGGAATGCCGCAGCCTGACGTGTAGGCCGGCTGGCGCCGAGTGCCCACGCCAGCCATAGGATTCGCCGCCGCGGCGAGGTCTTCGACATATACTGGGGAATTATGAGGTTTCCTAGGCTCTGTGCTTTGGTGGTGCTGACGGGCTCCGTGTGGGGAGTGGCCCCGCCAGACGGGCAAGCCTCCGAGACGCGCTTCCCGCCGCTGCGGCCCGCGCTCGTCGCCGATCCCGCTGGCAGTGCCCCCGCCGCTGTGCCCGCGCCCGCAGCCAGTCCCCCCCCGGGAGGCGGTGTGGTGGCCGGCCCATCGACCACGGCCGGCCCGGTTGCCGATGCGATCTGGTGCGGCATCGAGCTTGCCAAGCCGGCACCTGAGCCGCCGATCCCGTGTAAACACCCTGGGCTGCCCTGTGGTCCCGTGAGTGCTGATCAGATCAGCCGGGGAGCTGGCGAAGTGGGGGAAGATCTCGATGGTGACGGCTCACCCGATCTGACGCTGGCGGGCCGCCGTGAGGTCCCCCGGCCCGAGATCTACGCGGCGATCTATCGCAGCACCGAGGCCGGTTTTGTGCTGTCCGACTATCAGGCAGTGCCGGCCCGCGCCGAGCCGACCATGGCCAGCGTCATACTCGCTGCCCCGGGGAGCGCGCCGCTCTTGCGCGACGGCTACGACATCGTCGAAAGCAGCGGCCGCACGCAGAGCATCGCCCGTCTGCGACGATTTGATGGCCAGCGCTTTCGCACCCTGCTTTCGTTCTGCGCCCATCGCGCCGAGCCGGTCGCCGGTCGCCTGCGCGAGGGTCACAACCGCGTCGAGATCGTCGATATCGATAAGGATGGCCAGAAGGACGTCGTCATCCACGGCCTGATCGCGCCGCTGGCCTTCCGGTTCGCCGGCGGCGGCCTGACGCTAAGCCAGGACACGACGCTGACCCAGATGTATCGCGAAAACAGCCCCGAGATGCAGCGCGTAAAGACGCTGCGGGCCGAGGCTGCCAAGCTCATCGCCGAAGGTCAGCTCAGGCGAGCCACCGACGTCCTTTCGCGGGCCCAGGCCGCTCTGCCCCACGATGTTGACCTGGCGCTGGATCTCGCAGCGCTCCAGATCCGAACAGCGCAGGAAGAGCGCGCTCTGCAGATTCTGCAGCGGGCCCGCTTCCAAGACCCGGAGCGCGCCGCCATCTACTGCGCGCAAGCCCGCGCCCATCGTGCCCTGCGTGAGCCGGCCTCCGAGCGCAATGCTCTGCGCGCCTGCCTTGAACATCACCCCGACGACGAGCTCCGCAGCGAGGCTGAGGCTAGACTGCGCACGCTCAGCGCACCTCCCGCGGCCGGCGCAGCCCCGGCCAGCGACGGAACAACTCCCGCCCCACAGCCGATTGAGCTGCCCATCGACAGCGAGACGCCGTAGCCCTCTGAGTCGCTCGAAACGCTCGACGATTGAATCTCTACAATTTAGAGATTTTCGTTACTCAAAAAATCTCACAAGTTCTGGTTGGCTCCGACCTGGCAGCACAGGGTTCTTCCCGACTCAGAGCGGGTTCTCACGCGGGCCGCGCTTTTCTCAACTCAACCTATCGTTTCATCAACGAATTGATTTATAGTATGGCGCTATACACTGAATGCGCTTTGCCTGCGAGCAGTGCCAGACGAAGTACTCGATCCCGGATGAACGGGTTCGGGGAAAGATTCTCAAAATCCGCTGCAAGACCTGCGGCTGCCTGATCTCTGTCAGCGAGGCAGGGGCCCGCACCGCTCGCGTTGGCGAGCCAGCAGCAGATCCCGGTCAGTCGACGGCTGGCCTGGACATGCGCGACCAGCTTGCCGGCGAAAGCGGAGGCGGCGGGGGCGACGCCACGATGATCGGCGGCATGGCCGACTTCTTCGGCAAGCTGCCCGGGACCGAGACGCCTCCCGCTGACGAATGGCACCTGTCGATCGATGGCAACCAGGGCGGGCCCTACCCGCTAAGCGACCTGGCGCAGCGCATCCTCGATCAGGCGAGCACCTCGGCCGAGCTCTACGTCTGGCACGAGGGCTTCGACGGCTGGAAGCTTCCGGACGCAGTGCCAGAAGTGCAGACCGCCGTCAACAAGGTGCGCAGCGGCGCGCAAGCCCAAGCCAAGCCCCCAGCGGCGGCCAAAGGCTCTGCAACCACAGCCGCGGCGAAAGATGCCGCCAAAGCGGCAGCCAAGGTGGCAGTCAAAGCGACGGCCAAGGACGTCGCCAAGGCAGCAGCCAAGGCGATCGGCAAGGCGGCCCTGAAGCCCCTGCCCTCGGTCGCCCCACCAGACGACGACGCGGGCGACGCCACCCAGATCGGTGCTCTCGATATCCCCGGCGAAGGGGGCAAAGGCAAGGGCGACGACGACGACGTCCAAGATGCCTCGCTGCTGATGCTGGGCGACGATGCGTTCGAGGCCCTGCTCGACGCCGGGGGCACCAAGGGTGGAACCAAGGGGGCGGCCAAGGCGCCGGCCAAAGCACCGGCCAAGGGCCCCCCCGCAAAGCCTGCTCCGCCGATGCCGCCAGCCAAAGCCGCCCCGCCGGCGTTCAAGGCTCCGGCAGCGCTGTCGCGCACGCTGCCGCTGGGATCGCAGTTTGCGCCGATGGCGGCGAAGGCGGCGGCCGCGGCTCCTGTAGCGACTCCGGCTCCGGCTCCGGCTCCCTCGCCGGCCCCGGCACCCGCCCCAGCGCCGGCACCCGCACCTAGCCCGGCTCCGGCGCCGATCCCCGCGCCAGCCCCGGCGCCCGTTGTGCCTGCACCGGCCCCGGCTGCCCCGCTGCCGGAGCCGATGCCGCAGCCTGCAGCACCTGCCGCGCTCGCCGATCTATCGCTGGCACCACCGCCGGCTTCGGCAGCGTTTGGCGTTGTGCCGGCAGCCGACCCTGGGCATGACCCCGGCATCGAAGGCAAGCGCGGCTCGAAGGCGTGGATTCCTATCCTGCTGCTCGCGATCCTCGCGGGTGGCGGCGCGACCTACTGGTTCGTGCTGCGTCCTCCGCCCGCCAAGCCCGCTGTCGCGGATGCCGGCGCAGTCGACGCTGGCGTCGATGCCGGCCCGGTTGCAGACGCGGGCGCCAAGGCCACGCCCCCCGGCAAGACCGATACGCCGACGGGCACCAAACCTGGCGAGACCACCGAGCTTCCGATGTCGGTGCTCGACGACCTGCTGAAGTCGGGGCACAGCGCGCTTGAGAAGTGCTACGGCAAGGCCCTCAAGAAGAACAAGTCGCTGGCTGGCGCGAAGCTGAAGGTCACTGTCGAAGTGGCCGGCAAGGGCAAGGCCAGCGAGGTGACGCTGGCCGGCGCCGACCTAGACAGCAAGACCGAGAAGTGCGTGCAGAAGGCGCTTAAGAAGTGGAAGTACCCGCGCCAGGACGGCGACTACAAGACGACGTTCTCGCTGACCGTCCAAGCCAAGTCCAAGTCGAAAGACAAGGACGACGAGTAGTCGACGGCTTGGCGGCCTTGGCCGCTAGTACTGGTAGCGCACGCCGAACTGCACGCGGAACGGCACCTGGCGGTTGGTGGCCGCGCCGTACGAGACGCTGTTGCGCGCCTCGAAGCCGGCCTGGTTGGTGGTGTTTGAGCCGGTGTTCGTCGCTGACGACAGGTCGAGCAGGTTGAACAAGTCGACGATCGCCGACAAGTGCTGCCGCGTGATGCCAAAGAAGTCGTACTGGGCGCGGAAGGCGATATCGAGGACGTCGGGGCTGCGTAGCTCGGTCCACTTGCGGACGTCGTTAGGGTCGGCGGCGGGATCAACACCCCGCCAGCCATAGCGGACGACGTAGCCCAGCGGCCCAGCATAGAGCCGCGTCGCTGGCGCCCCGCTAAGGAAGGCGAGGTTGGCCCCCAGGCTCAGGCCGCGGAAGGTGTAGCTACCGTTGGCCTTGATCTGGTGGCGGTGGTCATCGGACAGGTATCCGTAGAAGCGGAAGTCGCGCGGCGGGTCATCGCGAAATGTACTTAACTGGTCATCGACGCTGCCATCGAGCCACGACAGGGTGTAGGCGATCATGAACTGCCAGCTGGGGCTCGGCGCGCCGGCCAGCACGAAGTCGAGGCCGCTGTAGCGTCGCGTCGCTTCGGCCGTCGGGCGATAGGCCGACACGCCGCCGCGGCTCTTGTCGAAGAACAGGCTGGTGTCGCCACCGTCGAGGCGTCGCAGGGCGTTGACCTGGATGTCCTCCCACAGGTTGCTGAGCAGGCGATAGGTATAGGTCAGCGCGAACGAGACGTTGCGGGCGACCTCGCGCTCCAGCGAGGCGGTGAAGAAGTCGGCGGTCGGCGGCCGCAGCGATAGGCGAGCGTTGCCGCACTCGACGCTTAAGCTGCCGTCGGGACAGTAGCCGCGCAGGTCAAAGCCGCGATCGCCGCCCTGCGATCCGACGAAGCGATCGAAGCGACCGACCGAGCCACTGCCGCGGGTCCACTCCCAGGTCGATTGCGCCGCTCCGGCGTCAGCGTTGGTGGCGATGCGCAGGGTGCCGACCTCGTTGCTGCGACCGTACGCCGCCTTGAACAGCAGTTTGCCGTCGCGCAAGAGATCAAACGAAGCACCAATGCGCGGCCCAAAGCCCAGCAGGTTGTGCGTGACCTCGCCGCGCGAGTTCTGTGCCGTGCCGTAGTCGACGCGCAACCCGGGGACGATGGTGAGCCAGTCTGTCGGCTTCCACTGGTCCTGGATGAACAAGCCCAGGGCATAGCCGGTGCGCACCTGGGCGCGCTGCGGCTCGTACTGCGTGAAACGGGCGCAGGGCGTCGCCGACGATCCCAATCGCGGGTTCGGCTGCAGTGGGTTACAGCCGTACGGCCGATCCGCCGAAGTCGCGTCGCGCTGCAGAGCGCCGCCGTCCATCGCCTGCCCGGTGTCGTCGGTGTAGTTCGAATTTCCCGGCGTGCCGCTGAGCTGGTAGTAGCGCAGATACTGGAACTGCGCCCCGGCCTTAAACGTGTGCTGTCCCAGCCAGCCGCGCTTCACCCAGGTCAGCGTCGGATCCAGCTGGAAGCGCCAGCGCTGATCGTCGACCAAGGTGGCGGCATCGGCAGCGTTCCAGGTAATGGTGCTGGCGCGATCAAAGTAAGACGCGCTGATCGGATCGCCGTTCTGCGCCGCGTTGGTAATCGTCACTAGCTGCAGGCCGGTCTGGACGCCGAAGATCAGGTTGTCCCGCAGGAACCAGTCGTAGTTCAGGATGCCGAAGACGCCGCCCTGACGCTGGTTGAACTCCGACTCGGGCGCGTACGAGTTGCTGTTGCCGTTGGCGGGCGCCAGGTTGCGGATGTTGCTGATCCAGGCCGGGTCGGCGTTGAGCGAAAGCTCGACGCGATGCCGCGGTGCCGGGGCCCAGGTCAGCTTCAGGCGAGCATAGACATCGTGCCGATCCAGCGACGGATGCTGCGAGTTGAGCGGCGGTCCCGGCACCACCGACGACAGGCGGTACCAATACTGCATCGACAGAAAGAACCACAGCTTCTGCTTGACGATCGGCCCACCGACGTTGAGGTTGGCCTGATAGCTGGCGTTGGGCGGCGGCGGATCCGACTGATCGCGCAAGCGTCCTTCAAAGATCTGCGCCCCGGCCCGGCTGCCCACCGACAGCGACTGGTGGTTTACAAACAGGCTGGCATCGACGGTGAAACGGTCAGATCCCCGCTTCGTCACCAGGTTGATGACGCCGCCCAGCGAGTTGTACTGCGCATCGACGGCCAGCAGCAGTAGATCCATCTGCGCGATAGCGTCGAAGTTGAAGTTGGCCGAAAACGTGTTGCTGACCGGGTCGGTGATATCCAGGCCATCGACGAGGTAGCGGTTGTGACGGAAGCTGCCGCCGGCCATAACCGGGTTGGCACCGCCGCTGACCCCGGGGACCTGCTGCACGACGTCCTGATAGCGACGAGTCGTCGCGATCTTGGCCTGCGACTCGGCACTCAGTACGCGACCGGTCGACACCTTGTCGCTGTCCAGCCGCTTGCGCTCTTCGACGACGACTAGGGTCTCGGCCTGCTCTTGCTCGGCCGACAGCGGAATGCGCAGGGTCTCGGTCTGGCCAAGCTCCAGCGCGACGCGACGGCGCGTGGGCTTGAGTCCCTCGTAACGGACGATGATCTCGTAGCTGCCGGGCGGGATGATGGGGAAGTCGAAGCGGCCCTCCTCATCGGAGGTGGCCCGTCGGGGCCCGCCGATCAGGGCTTCTCCGCGCAGCTCCACCTTCGCCCCGGGCATCGGCACGTTGGTGCCTGCCTCGACAACTGAGCCGCGCAGGCGCGAGTTTTGCTCGCCCACCGCCCAGGCTGCCCGGATTCCGCCGTCGGGAACCCAGGGAATCACCGCCGAAGCGGGTAGCACCGCCAGCACCACGGCCCCCCAGCCAGTCCCCCGTCCCCGACGCAAAAAGTCTGTTCGACGAAGTCGCATAAGCGGGCGCACGCTAACACAGCGGCGGGCTCGCCCGTAGCGCAAAAGCCGCAAGCTGGGAAGGCTCCGTCGACAGCGTGATATGCTGGGCCCACCTTGGAACCGCTACTCGTTCTCTTGGGCGTCGGGGCGTTCTTTTATTGGTTTTTGATGCCGGGCCTGGCCTATCGCGCAGCAAAGCGCGCCGAGGCTCGTGCAGACGAGCTGGACACCAAAGTTCAGCTCTACGAAAACGAGCTATCGCTGCTCCGCCTGCAGCTTCAGAGCCACCGTTCCAGTCTGCCGGCCCCCCGCCCCAGCGACGCAACCCAGCCTGCGTTTGGCGCCGTCGCACCGCTGTTCTCGGCCCCTGCAAAAGCCGCCACTCCGTCGCCGGAAGCAAGCCCACCCACCGTCGCTACAAGCCCCTCTGAAGCGCTGCCCGACGCACCGGCCGTAGTGCCCCTTGCTACGCTTGCGGAGGCAGCCGCACTCCCGACAGCTTCGAGCCCGCCCGATGTGGCCGCAGCCCTGGACGCTCAGGTCGCAGCGCCTCAGTCCGAAGCGCTGCCCGCGCCGACCATTCCGCCCCTTCCGTCCTTGGCCCCGAGCCTGCCCGCCCCGCCTGACGAGCCAGCCGAAGAGCTCAAGTCCTTCGACCTCGAAAAGTTCATCGGCGTCCGTGGCGCGGCCTGGCTGGGTGGCATCGCGCTCGCCATCGCGGGCACGCTGTTCGCGAAGTACTCGATCGAAAACAACCTGATCCCGCCTGCTCTGCGAATCGCCTTTCTGATCGTCTTGGGCCTGGTCTCGCTCGTCGGGTCGGAGGTTTTCTTCCGGCCGCGCTATCCGGCGACCGCCTCGCCGGTCTGTGGCGCGGGCATCGCGATTCTCTACGCCGCGTTCTACGCCGGGCACTCGGCCTATGACCTGTTCAGCCTGCCGCTGACCTTCTTGTTCATGGCCTTGACGACGCTGGTCGCTGGCCTGCTGTCGGTCCGCTACAACTCGGTGTTCGTCGCAGTGCTCGGGCTCCTCGGGGGCTTTGCCACGCCGCTGCTGCTATCGAGCGGCAAAGACCGGCCGATTGGTCTGTTCAGTTACATCCTGCTCCTCGATCTCGGCTTCCTGTTTATCAGCGTGCGTAAGCGCTGGCATCGCGTCGTCTGGCTGAGCTTCATCGCCACCGTGCTCCTCGAAATCGCGTGGGCTAGCAAGCACCTCTCGCCGAGCAAGCTGCCGATCGCGCTGTCGGTGTTCTTCTTGTTCGGCATCCTGTACTTCCTGCTGCCCAGCCTCGCCGGGCGACTGGTTCCGGTCGAACAGGGAGACGGCGATGACAGTGTGCCAGCGGGCGACGGGAGCAGCCCCACGCAGCTCCTGCAGCTTTCAGTCCTTGCGGGGCTGGCACCCCTGGTGTTTGGGCTGTCGATTGCTGGTCAGCGCGAATATCACGACAAGTGGCCGCTGCTTCTGGGCTACCTTGGGCTGCTGGATGCGGCGCTGATCTTCGTCGGTGCGCAGCGCCGGCAGAGCTTCCTAGCCCTTGCCGCCTCGTTCGCCACCTGCTTTAGCGTGGGCCTGCTGCTAGAGGCCCGCCCCTCGGCCGCCGAAGCACTGCCCGGCTGGGCGTTTTCGCTGGCGATGTTGGCGCTCGCCGTTCTGCTTAACGCCGCGGGTCGCGTCCACGACTGGCTGGGCGACAAACAGGCCAACGCCCTCCCCGCCCCCAGCGGCCAGACCCCAGGCCAAGCCGACGGGCCGACGTCGCGCGCCACCTTGCGCCTGCTCGTCGAGAGCGCCGGCTACGTCGCCCTGCTCGGCCTGCTGCTCTATGACTTCTACTTCTCGCTGCAGGCCGCGGAGTCGTTCAGCATCGGTGCGAGCGGCCATGGCGATCCCTTCTGGCCCTCGGCGCTGCTGTGCGTCGGAGCGCTGGCCATGCTCGCTGAGCGCAGTCGTGAGCGGGCCGGTCTGCCGGGACTCGCCGCGCCCCTCTTTGCGGCGCTGCTCAGCGGTACGACCCTGCTGGCGCTGCTGCTTCAGACGGGACGCAGCGTGGTGGCCGAGGCCCTGGCCATGCCGCCGGATCGCTTCCTGCGTGGGCTGAGCCTGCCGCTGCTGTTGTCGGTCCTCGCCGGACTTCTGGCAGCGCTGCGATCGCGACCCGCCTCCGCCCAGCCCGAGCCACAGTCCGCCAAGGTCAGCGAGCTTATGGCCGCGGTGCTGGCTGCCCTGTCCGCCCTCGGCGTCATCGTGCTGTCGGCAAACGGTCCGACGATGATGCTGCCCATGACGCCCGCTCTGGGGCTGACCCTGGTGGCCATCTATGGACTCTTACTATGGCTGTCGGCGCTGCGCAGGGATTATACGTTCCTGCTGCCGCTCGTCGTCGCGCTGGCCAGTGGCGAGGCCTTCGCGCTGGTCTCGGCCTACCACCACCACGGCGATGCCAGCAGTTTCTTGCCGGGCCTGTCGGGCTACGTCCTTGTGCTCTTGGCCGCCCCGCTGGTGTCGCTGTGGCTGCGGCCTTCGTTCCGTCCCCGCCGCGGGCCGTACCTGGCCGGTGCGCTGTCGGGCCCGGCGCTGTTTCTGCCCATTCTGACCGTAGTCACCGACGCCGTCGGCAAGCGAGCGATTGGCCTTCTGCCCCTGAGCTTCGCCTTCCTGGCGGTGCTGGGCCTGGCGGCAGTGCAGCGCCTAGCGAGCCTGCCGCTGCCCGCCGCGATCGCCGCCTTGTTCACCGACGAAGTTCGACGCCGTCGAGGCCTGGGCAACCAAGCGCTGTTTGCGGCCTGCGCGCTGGGCTTCGTCGCCGTCGCGATTCCCCTGCAGCTTGATCGCCAGTGGATCATCGTCGGCTGGGCGCTAGAGGCCGCGGCCGTCTGGTGGCTGTACCGTCGCCTGCCGCACATTGGCCTCAAGTACTTCGGCATTGCGCTGTTCGCGGCGGTGCTCCTGCGCCTCTACCCCGACGTCGAATTCCGTCAGCTTCACGAGCGCGGCGCCATCGTCTTTAACTGGCTGCTCTACACCTACGGCGTGCCGGCCGGCTGCTTCCTCGTCGGTGCCCGTGGCCTGTCGGCTGTCGAAGCCACCCACCGCGCCCCCTGGGAGGAGGCCCTGCCCGTCGGTGGCACGCGCCTGGCCTGGTATCAGCTGGCCTACCTCATCGGCCTGCTCGCGGTGTTCGTGCTCATCAACCTGGAAATCGCCGATGCCTTCTCGTCGGGGCGCTACGTCGAGTTCAGCTGGGAACACAGCTACGCCCGCGATCTCACCGTCTCTTTGGCCTGGGGCATTTACGCGCTGCTTCTGCTCTCCATCGGTATGTGGCAGCGCAGCCGTGCTCTGCGTTTTGTGTCGCTGGGCTTCATGCTGCTGACCATCGCCAAGGTCTTCCTGTACGACCTGTCGAACATCCACGGCATCTACCGTCCGCTGTCGTTCTTGGGGCTGGCGGTGTCGCTCATCGTCGTGTCGCTGCTTTATCAGCGCTTCGTCTTTGTGCGCGAGCCGCAGCCGAGCCGAGCCCCAACCCCCGAAAAGAAGTCCTAACCCGAGGTCCGCGATGTCCCCCCGGAACCGCTCCGTCTCTCTTGCCCCATCGTCGGTCCTGCACCTGGCGGCGGTCGTTGGGCTGGTTGCCGTCGCTGCACAGAGCGATGCGCAGCGCCTGCCCAGCGACGACAGCCACGGCGCGTTTCAGAAGCGTCGGGCGATCAGCATTGCCGATCCCGGCAGCGCCGCCCCCGGCAGCACCTTTGCCGCCATCGCCCTGCCCCCCGAGATCAACGGCGGCGGTGAGCCCCCCTTCCGCGATCTGCGCCTCGTCCGGCTCGGGGCCAGCGCGCCGGCCGCCGGCGAGAGCGGCGACATCGCCTACCTCGTCGAGGAGCAGCGGGGCGCGGTCGCCGCCGCCCAGTTTCGCGGCACGCTGCTCGACACCCGCAGCGAGTACCACCCCTTCACCGATCACAACGCCTGGCTCGTCGACTTTGGCCGTGGCGCAGCCTACGACCGCATCGACCTCGACATCCCCGAGCGCGCCTTCGCCCGCCGCTTCAAGTTCGAGGTCGCCGAGCACAAAGGCGGTCCCTATCGCCTGCTGCAAGACGACGTCGGCATCTTCGACAAGATCTGGGTGCGCGAGAGCCCCCACCGCATCCACCATACGCATTTAACCTTGGACCACGTGATTCGCTCGCGGTTTCTGCGTATCACGAGTGATCCGGTGCGCTTCCCGCCGCGCGTCACCGTCGTCGGCGTCACCGAGATCGGAAGAGCACACGT
>CALFYE010000547.1 GCA_937952145.1 uncultured Myxococcales bacterium | reverse complement strand
CTTCCTGCGCGACGCGGCGGAGGGCTTTGCCAAGGCGCCGATGAGCGTGCGGGTGACGCCCTACCTTTTGAGCCTGATCGACTGGAGCGATCCCTACAACGATCCGCTGCGCATCCAGTTCATTCCGCTGGCCTCGCGCCTGCTGCCCGATCATCCGCAGCTTGGCCTGGACTCGCTGCACGAGATGGAAGACGCGCCGGTGCCGGGCCTGACGCACCGCTATCCCGATAAGGCGCTGTTCCTGCCGCTTGATACCTGCCCGGTGTACTGCCGCTTCTGCACGCGCAGCTATGCCATTGGCCTGGACACGAACCTGGTCGAAAAGGTCACGCTGCACGTCAACGAAGAGCGCTGGCGCAAGGCGTTTGAGTACATCGCCTCGCGGCCCGAGCTAGAAGACATCGTCATCTCGGGCGGCGATGCCTATAACCTGCGAGCGCAGCAGATTCGCGAGATTGGCGAGACGCTGCTCAACATGCCGAACGTCCGCCGCATGCGCTATGCGACCAAGGGGCCGGCGGTCATGCCGCAGAAGATCCTGACCGATACGGCGTGGCTGGATGCGCTGACCGCGGTCGTCGAGCTAGGGCGGCGGCTGCACAAAGAAGTGGTGCTGCACACCCACTTCAATCATCCGAACGAGATCACCAGCCACACCGAGCAAGCGATGAACCGCCTGATGGAGCGCGGCATCTTCGTGCGCAATCAGTCAGTGCTGCAGCGCCGCGTCAACGACACGCCAGAGGTGATGACGCTTCTGGTCAAGCGGCTGGGGCACGTCAACGTGCATCCCTATTACGTGTACGTGCACGATCTGGTGAAGGGCGTGGAAGATCTGCGCACCACGGTGCAGACCGCGATCGACATCGAAAAGCACGTGCGCGGATCGACGGCGGGCTTCAACACGCCGACCTTTGTCGTTGATGCGCCGGGCGGCGGCGGCAAGCGCGATGCCCACTCGTTCGAGCACTACAACCGCACGACCGGCATCTCGGTCTACACCGCGCCTTCGGTGAAGCCGGGGCAGCAGTTCTTCTACTTTGATCCCATCGACTGCCTGCCACCGGAAGGGCAAGCGCGCTGGCGCGACCCGGCGCAGCACGCGGTCATGATCGAAGAAGCGCGGGCCGCCGCGCTGGCCTCGCTGCGCTAGCTCGCCCGTCGCTGAGCTGCGGGTCTATCCGGAGCGATGCCGCAGCGCGTCGCGGCATCAGGGGCGATGTAGGCGAGGGGTTTGCCGCCTATCTGCCCGGGCTCGCTTGATAAAATGAGCCTCGTGCATCGTGCGCATCACACGCTGCACGGGGGATGCATGAGCAGTCGGGGTGTTGTCTGCGGTGTCTTGTTGCTGGCGCTGGCGCTAGCGCTCCCACGAACCACAGAGGCGGCGCCGATCCGCATCGCGGCTTCGCAAGCCGCGGACTATGTGCGCAGCGTCAGCGCTCCCGGGCCGGGCCTGTGCACAAGCGCGGTTCATCTGACGACCGATGACGTGCTGGTCAGCACGGCGGTGGCGCAGACGGTGCTTGGTCAGTCGGTGGGCATGGGCGCGGTCGATGACAGCGCGCGCTTCCTTTCGCCACTTCTGCACTTTCGCAACAGCGACGCGGCGGCCCTGACCGACTTCCCAAATCCAGCCGCCCTGCCGTTCGCCCGTCTGCAGACCTCGCCCAAGCCCGGCAACGATCGCAACCTGGCGCTGCGGGCTCGTGGCTATATCCACATCTATCGCGCCGGCATCTTCACCTTTTCCGTGCTGGCCGATGATGGCTACAGCCTGCGCCTGGCCGGTGTGCCGATCATCGCCTCGACCGCCACCGGCTACTCGCTGCGCGACAGCCGGCAGGTCGATTTCGAGTCGGCGGGTCTTTACGCCATCGAGCTGACCTATTTTCAAAACCAAGGCCCTGCGGTTCTGCAGCTGACCGTGGCGAATCGCGCCGATGCCGAGGTGCAGAGCTTTGGGCAGGGGCTGGGTCCGGGGTTTGTGCTCGCCAACTCCACCGCCGAGAGCGCGCTGTATCCCGCGATCGCTGGCGCCACCGACTGCAGCGAGTGCACATCCGATGCAAGCTGTGGCACCGGCGCTGGGCTGTACTGTGGCGATGGCCTGTGTCAGAAGTGCATCACCAACAGCCACTGCGGGCCGGCCTGTCAGTCGTGCAGTCGGGGCGGTCAGATCTGCCTAAATGGCGCCTGCGCCCCCTGCACCGCGGATGAGCAGTGCGGCCCCGGCAACACCTGCGATGGGCAGAACGGTCAGTGCATTCGCCGGCCCGAGCTGACCTATTCCGGCGGCTGTCAGATCGCGACGCGCGGCTCTGGCGATGCATCGGCAGGAGGCGCAAGCGGCTCGGGGCTGGTGATGTCGCTGGCCTGGCTCTTGGGCCTGTTCCTACTCTTGCGGAGGGCATCCTTTCGTCGCGCTTCGGCCACGACACGCCGCACGATCCTCGCGCTCGCTGCCCTGCTCGGCGTAAGCCACGCCCCGCGGGCTGCGCAGGCCGAGACGCTGGCTTTCAACGCTCAGACGCTGCGACCGGCGATGGGGCCGGGGAGCGGTTTTGTCGTCGAAGGCACGCTGATGCCCAAGCGCTTGTGGCCGTTTGGCTCGGTGGTCTTGGAGTACGCCAACCAGCCGCTGCGCGCCACTCTGCCGAGCGGCGAGGCCTATGCCTATCCGGTGTCCGGCATGTTCACGGCGCACCTCATACCCGGGGTCGGCCTTTCGCGCTTTGCGTCGGTGGCTATCGATATTCCGCTGGTCCTTTACCAGGGCTTTGATGTCCGCACGCCGACCAGTGATGTGCCGTTTGTGCCGCCGCCTTCGGGCATCGGCGACCTGCGGCTGATTGGCAAGCTGCGCGTCCTCGATAACGAAGCGGGCGGCTTCGGCCTGGCCTTCGTGCCGCAGATCGGCTTTCCCACCGGCAGTGACACCGCCTTCCGTGGCGACGGCACGCTGTCGATCGAGCCCCGCTTGGCAGCGGACTATCGTCTGCGCTCGGGGGCACTGGCCGGCAGCTTTGTCGCCCTGAACCTTTCGTACTACGCCCGCACCTACAACCGCGAGGTCGACTTCGGCCTGGTCCGTGTCGCCGATCAGCTGCGCTTTGGTCTGGCGGTCGGCGCCAGCGTGGCGCGACGGGTGATGCTGCTCGGTGAGCTAAGCGGCGCGATTGGCACGGTCTATCTGCAGGGTGGACCGCTGTATTCCCCGGTCGAGGGGCTGGTCGGGGGTCGCTATGAGCATCCACGGGGACTGTCCTTCAGTCTGGCGGTGGGTGGTGCGCTGCACTCAGCGGTCGGTACGCCCAACTTTCGTCTGCTAGCGGGCGTCAGCTATGCGCTGCCGGTCCGCTCACGCCCGGACGGCCGCCTCCCCAAAGATCCCGAACCAGTGCTCGACAGCGACGGCGACGGCGTGCCCGATAGCGCCGACACCTGTCCGCAGGATCGCGGCCCGAAAGAAAACCGCGGCTGTCCTGCCGAGCGCGCACCCAGCGACAAGCCTGGCCCGGCGGCCGGCCCGACCGATGGCGACCGCGACGGGGACGGGGTCGTTGATCGTCTGGACAAGTGCCCCGACAAGGCCGGTCCGGCGGCCAACGCGGGCTGTCCGTCACCCGTCGCTGTCGGACCCGATCGCGATCGCGATGGCGTCGAGGACAGCGCTGACAAGTGCCCGGACCTGACCGGCCCGCCCGAAAACAACGGCTGCCCCGATCCCGACTCGGACGGCGACGGCGTCGTCAATCGGCTCGACAAGTGCCCGCGCAAGCCCGGCCCCAAAGACAACGAGGGCTGCCCGCTGCCGAGCGCTGCCAATGCCGGCGACAAGGTCATTCGCTTCCTGCCCGGCACCGGCAACCTCGATCCGGCCTCGCTGGCCGTCTTGGCGACCCTGGGCCGCGTGGTCTTGGGCGATCGCACGGTCAGCGCGGTGCTCATCGAGGTCTCTAGCGACGGCGATCCCAAGAAGGCGAAGCGCCTAATCGGCAAGCGCATCAAGGCGCTAACCCGGACACTGCAGGCCATGGGCGTGTCGAAGAAGAAGCTCAAGATCAAGAGCGGTCCGGTGCCGGGCGATAACGAGATCCAAGAGATCACGCTGGTCCGCGGCCGTCGCCGTGATCGCTTCGACCCCGCCAGCCTGGCCAGCCCCGGCGTAAGCCCCAGCGTCCCCGAGCCCGCCAAGCCCGCGCCGATAGCTGACAGCGAGGTGCAGGACGGCAAGCGCCACCACCGCCGTCATCACCGCAGCAAGAAGAAATAAGGAAGAACGATAGCGAGAGCCAGCTAGCGCGAGATGTTCTTGAAGATGTAGAAGCCGCCGAACTGGGTCTCGCCGCGGTCGTTCTGTTCGCAGCTAGCGACGGCGTCTAGCCGGCCATCGGCGTCGAAGTCGGCGGTCTGGATGCTCCAGCCGAAGCGGCAGCTGGCTGTGCCGATGGTGCTGGCGCCGACCAGCAGGCGGCCATCGGCAGCAACGATGTTGCCGAAGGTGCCATCGCCACGACCGGGGATGATCTGGAAGTTCGAAAGCTGCCGGCTGGCCACCAGCAGGTCCAGGAAACCATCGCCGTTGATATCCACCAGGTTGACCTCGCGCGGCTCTTGTCCGACGGACACGGTGCCACCGGTGGCCTTCGGCGCCAGCAAGGTGCCTGCCCCATCGTTGAGGAAGATGCGCACCGTGTTGGTGTTGAGATCCGCGACCACGCAGTCGGGGAAGGTGTCGCCGTTAAGATCGCCGCAGCGTCCCCAGTAAGGGTTCTGGTTGTTGTTGTTGGTCCCCGCCGTGCCCGAGCCTCCGCTGGGCAGCGTGGTTCCCTGGCTTAGGTACCAGGTCAGGGTCGCGACGGTGTTGCCGGCCGCTAGCACCACCAGATCCTGCTTTCCGTCTTTGTTGAGGTCCGTGACCATCAAGTGCTGCGGTGAAGACGGGGTGTTCAGGATGACGCTGGCCGCGGTGTTGGTGCCGCCGAAGATCGATCCCTGGTTGCCGCCCGAGTACTGCGTGTTCCAGATGCGGACCTGGTTGTTGTTGATGCAGACGATGGCGACGTCGGGATACATGTTGTTCGATAGGCGAATCGGCGTCGGCGCGTTCTGTCCGCTGCACACCTGATAGAAGTTCTGGCCGCGCGACACCATGCTGCCGGTGCCGTTGCCCAGGTTGTACTGCCAGGTGCCGCTCTCGTCGGCGATCAGCATGTCCTGGTTGCCATCGCCGTCGAGGTCGACCACCGTGCCTTTCTGCGTTCCCAGGTTCGAAGGCGAGGTATTGTCGTTGCGCACGTTGACGAAGCCGCCGCCGCCGCTGTTGAGATAGGTGTTGTAGTTGCCGTTGCTGATCCAGGTGGCGATCAGGTCGGGGATGCCGTCGTTGTTGAAGTCACCCAGAAGCGGCACGCGGGCGTTGTTGAAGTTCTGTGGGTTGATGCGGCCGCTGAGCTGTGAGAAGGCCAGCGTCGAGGCGTAGTAGCGAAACGCCGAGGGGGAGCCATTGGCGTTGCTGTTGCTGGCCGCTTGCCCATCGCGGGCCCGACGCGCCGTGACGGGCACGGGTACGCCCCAGCCGCCGGGGTTGCCTGGGGCATAGACCTTGGCCGTGGTGTCGGTGATCGAGACGACCTCGGCGACGATGCCGCCGAATGAAAACTGCGTGCTGCTGTCGAAGCCGGTTCCGGTGATGGTCAAAAGATCGCGCCCGACCGTCGAAGCCCGGCCCGGGGCGATGCTGCTGATGCTCACTGCTGGCACCGCCAGGTCGGCCAGTCCCGAGGGGAAGCCCAGCAGGTCCGCCGCCTCGGGCGGTTCCATGTCGGCGAGGAACGAGCGCGGCGCAGCCGAGCAGGAGGTCAATAGACAAGAAGCGAGGATAAGCGAGGTCTTCATGAATAACTCCTATCTGGCAAACTGAGATCTAAAGTTCATTGTATAAAACCGCGCAGCTCTTCTCCCCAATAAGCAGCAGATCCGCAGGATACCCAATAAGGAATCCCCCTCGGGAAATAGTTATTTATGCATATGTGAAATGGCCACCCCTTGCCCCGCATGTGGGCAAGGCTACTGGTCAATAAAGTCTTGTGAATAAGCGGAGATAACGACCGGCAGGGGGGCGCAGCGTGCGCTTAGCTCTCGGGCTTGTTGCGGCTGCGGCTGAGGCTGGCGAGGGAGGCTTCGCCCAGCTCGCGGCTGCGGCGGGTGGCGGCTTCGACGGCGTTCATCAGCGTGGTGCGCAGCCCGCCGGCTTCCAGGGTGTGCAGGCCGGCGATGGCGGTACCGCCGGGCGAGGTCACCATGTCCTTGAGCTGACCGGGGTGCTCGCCGGTCTCGATGAGCAGCTTGGCCGAGCCGAGCACGGTGTGGGCGGCAAGCGCGAGGGCGTTGTAGCGCGACAGCCCGACCTTGACGCCGGCATCGGACAGCGCCTCGATGATGAGGAACATGTACGCCGGGCCGCTCCCCGAAAGTCCGGTCACCGCGTCGAGCTGTTCCTCGTCGAGAACCACGGTCATGCCGACCGAGCGGAAGAT
>CALFYE010000546.1 GCA_937952145.1 uncultured Myxococcales bacterium | reverse complement strand
CAAATACAGATAGCGATCAATGTAGGCTTCGACGGTTGGAACACCGATGTCCGCCCAGGCTCGCTCGTTCACTAGGTTGATCAGTGTGAAGTATTCAATCGGTGAGTTTTTAGCAGGTGTCGCACTTAGTAGATACGTTCCACCTGGCGATCCTGTGCGTTGTGATAGATTATGACGATATGCAGCCAGGTGATATCCGCGCTCGCTACCGCTCTGGATCGCACCCAGATACTTCGGAGTGCCGCCTTCGAGCTGGCCGACGGCCCAGATGTTCTTAAAATTTTGGGCCTCATCGACGAGGATCATGTCGATGCCGATCTCTTCAAAGGTCAGCCCTTCGCCTTTTGTGGCCATATCAGCGGCCCACTGCTCGGTAGCCTCCGATACCAAAGCCCGGTTGCGTTCGCTGAGTGAGCTGAGCTTTTCGACGATGGCGCGAAGCTTCTTTTCCTCCTCAAGCTGCTGCCGTAGGAGATCTGCGGCTACCTGCTCTTTCAGCTTTTCGCGTGTCTCGTCATCAGCCTGTTCCCACGCATCTTCACCGACGATATCGGACGCCTTCTTATCGCTGACCTTCGGGGGCTGGGCATCCTTGCCGGTACGCTGACGCTCCGCCGCTCTGTCGATGATCTCGGTGAACTCGCGAGCCTTGAGCTGTACCTTTCGCGCCAGGATGGGCGTGCTCTGGGCAAAGTGCTTCCACGCCTCCAGACGCAAGCCAATGGTCGGGAAAAAGGAATAGGGGACAATCGCGACATCGTATTGACCGCTCTGGAAGCGACGCCACTTTTGTTCACGCTCCAGCTCGGTGTCGGGATTCGATACCCACACACCACTCCGATTGAGGCGACGGCTGGAGCCAACCACCAATACGCGATAATCAGGAAGACAGCGAATGATATCACGATACCATTTCCAGATTAGAGTATTTGGAACGACGACAATCGGTCTTCTGCATACGCCGCGTTCGCGCTGAATGGCAAGCGTGGCAATGCCAGAGAAGGTCTTGCCAACCCCTGTGTCAAAAGCATTCAGGCCACCGTTGTAATGCACAAGCCTGCGCACCACGGCGCACTGATGCGGCTTGAGCGTAACGTTACGACCCCAGCGGGCAATCTGGACCGGCGCGGTGTCAAACGTGGGTACAACGAAGTTACCGGCCACCGTGGCATACGCCGCTTCGATGGCGTCGATCCGCTCCTGTTCACTGCCCGCCCAGGCGCGGAAGTGCGTGACCTTGGTGCTGGTGTAGAGGAGTCGCGCCCGCTCGAGCGCTTCTTCGGCGCTCTCCTGCTCGCCCTCGTCATCGACGAGCCGGGTGTACGGCGGGCGAAACAGAGACATGTCCATGCTGAGCCAACCAAAGAGCACCGCCGTCTCGGTCTTCTCGCCGACCTTCGACTCCAGGTAGGCGTAGGGCGTGCCAACCAGCGTGAGCAGATTGTCCTCTCGGGTCAGCTCGCCCACCTGCTTTTGCAGCACATCGCTCATCCATGCTCGAATGAGCCGTAGCGGCATCCAGGTCAGCCTCGGGTTTGGGTCGATGTCGGCGAAGTTCGGGAAGCGCATGATCGACCGCAGACGCGCCACTTGGCTGGCGGCGATCGGATCGGCGCGAAGGGCGATGGCCCGCGAATAGCGCTGTCCGACGAGGCCGGTGTAGTAGGCGTCTTCGTGCAGCCAGACCGGCGGCGACGTGAAGTCCTTGGCGAAGCCTGCGCGGACCAGCTCTGCTTCCAGCGTCGGCGAGTCGGGATTGGCGAAGCTGAGCTGGGCCCGAAACTCGCGGAGGGCAAACTCGGTGAACGGGCCGCGCTGACGCTCCAGCCAAGTGGCGGTATCGACGATGGAGTCAGTGCCAGAGTAGCGCTGCTCGACAAGTGGCGTCTGCGCCAGCACTTCGGCGATCCTGCCGTCGCTCTGCCAGATCGAGGTGAGCGCGGTGATGCCGTCCACCTCCAAGAAGCCGTCCAGCTCGCTTACTCGGTTGCTGGCCGTGAAGCTGAGCACATCGTCGAGTAGCTCTCGGTGCATGGCTCGCGCTTGTGCCAGTGACGCCAGATCGCGCTTGGCCGTAAGGTCCAGGTACTTCGCGACGCGCATCCCGAGCGAGGACGCCACCGCGACGGACTCCGGCAGCTCCGCCTGTCTTTGGCGTGAGCGTCTGACCTCGGGCGGCACCATGGGGGCTGGCTTTGCGACCTGACAGGTGGTGCAGCGCGCTCTCAGCTCGGGCTCGGTCGGCAAGCCAGGGTAGGAGCCAGCCACCTCATAGCGGAAGAATTTCTTGTCGTTCTCTGACTCGGGCGATTCCTCGGTCGCTTTTCCGACCTCTTCGCCGAGAATGTGCTTGGGATGGGCAGCAAAATACTGGCCCTCGACGACATACTGGTCTTCGGGCAGGACCGAAGAGGTCTGTCCGCCTCGTGACTCGACGATGATGGCATCGGTGACGATTCCCGCCCCCGGATAGATGTTTGAGGGCAGACGGAATGCCGCAATCAGGTGTGCTTCTTTGAGAACCTTTTCGCGTAGCGCGACAAACTGCGGCGCTTTCGAGGACATAAATCCATAGGGAATGATGAATACCGCGATTCCGCCTTCGGCCAAGAGTCGCAACAGGCGTCTTACGAAATAGACATATGCCTTTTTCTCACGAAATTCAGTGTCCGGGTCAATCGCGGCTTCTGCTCCGCGCTGTCCAAATGGTGGATTGCATAGAATCAGGCCAAACTTGCCATCGAGTCTTCCAGCAGTGGCTACAATCCACTGTTCAAAAGACGAATGCAGTACCGTGATATCTGGTCGCATCCTTCGCAGCAGCGATGCCGAGATCAAGCTGTATTCAATCGCGGTGAAGCTGAGCGGCTCAAAGCCGGGTATCGAAAAAGCGTTGAGCAGCCTACCGATTCCCGCCGACGGCTCAAACGCCAGCACTTCCCCTTGGTGGCGAGGGAGCTGTGCGATGCGAGGCTTGAGCAGGTGGGCCAGATCCAGCGCCACTGCTGTCGGCGTGTAGTATTCGTGGAGAATGGCCTTCTCGTCAGGGACCAGCGCCTTGGGCAGATAGTTCTTGGCGGCATCCACCGACAGTCCGCCCCAGCCAGTGTAGCGAATCAGCGTGCTGGCTTCGCCCGGCTTGGGCTTGTCGAGCAACGCCGCAATGGCTTGGAAGTTGGCCAGCGTCCGGTCATGTACGGTGGACGGCTCGTCGCCCCGGACGAGCAGCTCGTGCAGCTCGCGGGGGCTGGGGGCCAGGTTCGGGTCCGGCTTCGGCAGGCTCAGATAGCGATCCCTCGGTGCCTCCGTCTTCGCTTCGGCCAGCAGTCGCAGCCGGATTTGCAGACGCTCCTCGGCTTGCTCCTCGCCCTGGATGCCCTCCAGCCTTGTCTGCTGGATGAGCTGCTCCAGTCGCTCGGCATGGTCGGCCACCGGCTGCTCGCCCACGGTCAGCGAGCGAGCGAACCACGTTGCTGTCAGCTCGACCAGCACCGGAGCCGTCGCGTCGTCAGACCAGTAGGCCGCTTTGGCGAAGCCCACAAAGTCCTCGCGTCCGAGCACCTCTGGCAGCTCGGTGAGGCCATCGGCCTCATAGATCACAAGCCGGTCTTCGCTGACGGCAGGGACCATCCGATAGACCGTGCGACTGGTGGTCAGCAGCGCGTCGAAGTCAAGGCCATGCGCAGACGAAATCGCTTGGGCAACGTCGGTCAGATCCGGCCTGTGGGCAAGAACGCTGCTCACCAGCCAGTCCTGCTCCTCGCGACCCGACTTCGCCGCCCAGGAACGGATGCTATCCGCGCTCTGCATATGCCACTTCAGCTTGTTCTCCTGGTCCAGCCGCTCCGCAAGTGGCTGAAGCAGCGGGGCCAGTGTCTTGGTAAAGAGCGCCTGCACAGAAGCGAAGTTGCTCTGAAACCAAGACTCCGCATAAGCAGAGTCCACCCCATCAGGCGGATTCTCGATCAGGGCATTCTGAATCCCCTGCACGAGCTTGTATGCGACTTCCTGAGCCTGCATTAGCTTTTCTTTGTAAAGCCCATTTGCTCAAGCTGCTGTGCGAGCGCTGCGCTAATTGCGGCCTGCATCTTTGAGTCCTTGTCTTGGTCCGCTGCCTTGCCTTTCGCTTTGCTCTTCTCTGGCTTTGCGGCGTCTTTGGGCTTCTTGTCCGACTTTGGCGCAGCGGTGCCTGCCTTCTTATCCGGCTTTGGCGCAGCGGCCTTTTTGGTCTTAGGCTTGGCGACGATCTCGGGGGCCTCGAGCGGCTTTGGCGCAGCCGGTAAACCTGGCAGGTGCCTCGCCCATCCCAGGTTGGCCTCGGTTCGCGCCACCGTTGCTTGCTGCGCATAGGCTCTCGCCAAGTCGATGGCTTCGCCGAGTCGCTGCTGAAGTACCCCGAGTCGTGCCCGCTTGGCTTCCGCCGCTCGCTCACTCCGTGGCGGATTCTGGCGCAGTTCCTCCACGAACTTCTTGATGTCCGCGTTCACAGCCTCGGCCTTTTTGACCGCAGCAGTCGTCAGCTTCTTTTGTCGTTCCAGCGCCGGGGACTCGCGGTATTCCGTCAGCCCATACATCGTGCCCCGAGGCGCACGCATCGGAGGACGAGCGATCCCCTTCTTGTACTCGACGGCGATTGATGCCGATGGAAACAAGGTCTTGCCATTGCAAGAGCAGGTGGTCTGCGCCGTAGCCTCTGCGGTTCGTCCAGCCCGCCATAGGTCTTCCCATATCGGCTTTAGCTTGGCCAAGTCTTCATCGGAGAACTTCGCATTGGGATACGTCTCCGCCAGATACGCCAAGATGTTTGCAAAGAACGATGCCGATGGTTGTTTGTCTACTCGTGATGGAAGCGTTCTCATCCGATCCTCCGCAATACTTCTACGCGCAGTCGCTCTAGCAAAGCAGAGCCTACTTCTTGGACCAGCGTATCCGCCGCAATTCTCAGCGTCCGAGTCTGGAGCTGACTTACCGTGTGTTCACTGATCTCCATTGGAGTGTTGCAGTGACCACAGACCAGTCGCTCATGGCGAGTTGGCTTTCGCGCAATCCGATTCGCCTCACCGCAGGCCAGACAAAGCGAAGCTCCAATTTCACTGGCCCAGGCCAGCCGCGCTTCGTTGTACTGCTGCCTACTCTCTTCATTCCCCAGCACTTCATATGCCTGGTTGACAATCGCAGCTTGCTCTGTGCTGCCGCCTTTGTCGGGATGCGCACTTTGCATCGCAGACAGATAAGCACCTCTTATTTGAGCACTGGTGCTGCCTGGCTTCACCCTCAGCACTTTCCAATGATTGCGCATTTACGGTTCCTCTGCTTGACCGAGCAGTTTCATAAACTCATCGAGCTTGTCATCGCGTATCATCTCAGCCAGCTTTCCGTTTTGCGATAATGCTGAAATGGCTCCGCTCTCCACCAAATCAAGCAACTGCTTCTTCGATATCGCGAACGTCTTATTGTCCTTGTCGGGCTGTTGCTTGGGCTCTCCGACTGACTCCGGCGTGGCTCCGGCTCCACCCTTCTTGGCGAATTCGTCGAGGGCAGCCTTCAAGCCATCGGGGCTACTGGTCTGGGCCTTTTCGAGCAGCTTCAGCACCGCTTGACGCTCTCTGCGACCCGGCCTTCGCTTCGCGTTCGGCGACCACGCCGCCCCCACCCTGCCGAGCGCTTGGAACATCGCGATGGCGATCCCCGCGTAGTCCGGCGGCGGTGGTGGCGGTGGTGGCGGCGGCGGTGCAGGCTGAAACATCGGGTCTTTCACGCGGCGCACCACCTCATCTGCAAGCCGCATCATCCGTCCAGCGGCGGCGTCCACCAGGTCGAGCTGACGAAACGCCTTCTCCTGATAGGCAGTCTGCGTCGCGAACACCTCTCGACGCATCGCGGAGTTGAGCTGAAACGCCTCGCCGACCTCGCGGGTGTAGTGCGCGTCGCGAAGCACCGACATTTTTTCTAGATCGATCGCCGACCCCGCTGCCTCCTCCGCTTGCAGCGTCAGCGACCGAAGCTGAGTCGCTTGCGCCATGAGCAGCTCGCGACTGAGTTCGGGATGGTGCGCTTCGGAGACGGACTCGAGCGCTGACCCATCCGAAGACGGAGGCGACGTTGGCGAAGTGGGTGACAGCGCTGGGGAGGGTTGTTGAGCGGCCTGGTGTTGTGGCGGCTGGGTCTTCACCTGTGACGACACCTGGGTGGTCGCCTGTGCCTGCTGCGGCTGGGCGGTCGCCTGTGGCAACACACTGTTTAGCAAGGAGCCATTTGTCGATTGCGGCGTGCCTTGGCTGGATTCGCCGCAAAGCAGAATTGGTACCCGAGTCCGTAACTCCATTAGATTCTTATCGAAGAAATCCACGAGAACTATTCCGAGCAGGTTTGCAGGAACGCTGTCTGGATGCAGGCAACCTTTTGCAGGTATCCTATATGGTCCACTTGGTGATGCCACAGACAGTCTAATAAACTGTTCACCAGAATTCATTGCTGCTTTTATGATCTCTGAATTGGTCATCACTTTTCCCAGGTAGTACGGGTTCTGCACCCATCTGTGAA
>CALFYE010000545.1 GCA_937952145.1 uncultured Myxococcales bacterium | reverse complement strand
GCCGCTGACGCTACGCGCTCTTTATGACATCAAGAGCAGCGGCGCGCAGAACGCCTATATCAACCTTGTGACGCATCTTACTTTTCAGCGCGTCAAGCAGCTCGTGACCGACGGCGCCGCGACGGACGCAGCGACGACGCAGGCCGAGCAGGAGCTGCGCACCGGGCTCGGCATCGGTCCCGCCGCCTTTACGCCGACCGTTCGCGGCATCGACCTCAACATCCTGGGCGGTGACACCAATGACAATGCCTACCTGTTCGCACTGAGCTCGGTAGTTGCGCAAGCCGCGGCCGACAAGCTGGCGGCGGCTGGCTCCGGATCATTCGATGCGACGCTGCAGGAGCTGCTCAATACGACCGCGGTCGATCTGTCGGCCGACGGGACGCTGCAGGCTCCGCTCCAGCAGTCGTATCTGGATGCGCAGCGCCACCTTGATGTCGATCAGGTCGTCGTGGCGCTGCGCGCGCGGCTCACGCTGCTCGGCTCCACTGCCGCGGTTCCCAACCTGAACCGCATCCTCGACAGCGATGGCGACGGCGTGGTGAACGCCGATGACAACTGTCCATTCACGCCGAACCCAACGCAGACTCCCGTTCCGGATGGGCTGTGCAAGTTCACCCAGCAGAGCTTCAGCACGCCAGCCGGACAAGGACAGAGTTTCCTTCCGATCGACTTGAAGGGAGACGGGACATTCAGTGTTTTCATCGAAACTGCGCAGCCTACATACTCCTATTCCATCGCCAAGAATGACGGCACCGGAGCGCTCGGCGCACCAGCAGCCATCACGCTTGCAACACCGGTGGGCGTGTCCGGAACAAACGGCTGCACTCCGATCGTCCGAGACCTCAACAGCGACGGCAAGGCCGATATTCTGTGCAACGACACCTTTGGCTGGATGGCTGTCTATCAGGGAGATGGAATGGGCGGCTTCGGTACGCCGCAGCTCATCAACAAGGTTCCTACGGCAGACATGGTGGATGGCAGACCTTTTGACCGGCTCGATCTACTTGTTTCCGCGGCAGCAGACTTCAAGAAGGACGGGTTGATCGATCTCGTCGGGCGCTTCACGGGAAATACTGGGTTCAAGCTGGTCCTGGTCACCCAGCAGGCCGGCGGGCTATGGGGCACACCGACCATCATCTCGAGCTTGACCGCCAACGTTTTGACCACCGGCGATATGGACAAGGATGGCAACAGCGACATCCTATTCTTAGACGGATTCATCAACGGCTTCCACCTTTATTTTGGCAAGGGCGACGGCCTCGGCGGGTTCACAGTGAACCAGGTGGCCACCTTTCCGACCGGGCTCTCCGCCCAGAGACTTGTCGTGGGTGAGTTCACCGGAGATGCCAATCTCGATGTCCTCGTTGTCGGCGCCTCGACCGCTGGGGTGATGGGAATCAGCGTTCTTCTTAGCGCCGGCGATGGCGCCGGCAACTTCGGGACCCCCAGCCTGACGAGCATCAATCTAACGCTGAGCGGTGGCGTGTTCCTGACCGGCGACTTTATCGGCAGCGGTAAGTCCTCAGTCCTGACGCGCCCGACGATCGACAACCTGCAGCTTTGGACGTATCAGGGCGGTCAGTTCGTCGGCGGGCCGGTGCGCCCGTTCATTCATCTTTTCCCGACAATTATCCAAGACATGGACAAAAACGGAAAGCTCGACCTCTTAGGCCAGCCAACCAGCACCGGTTCCAACAACTCGCTTGCCGTGGCCCTACAGCGCTGATGCTCTCCATCGCCAGCCGCAGCATCCGCTCTCGTTCCCCCTGAATCATGCCGCGACCTGAGGTACTCGGTCAGCTGCTACGGCGGCCACCCGCCCCATCCGCACCTCGATAACAGAATGATAATTTGGGATCGCAAGTCGGCACCTACATGGTAAAACCCTGCTCGGTTTGCGAACGCAGGAGACGACCGATGTATAAAACGATTGGACTTTTGCTGCTGATTCTGGGACTCGGAGGCCTGGGCTGCTCGAACAAGCCGGGGGACGGACCGCAATCCGACTTGGACCTGGGGATGGGCATGGACATGCCGGGTCCGGACATGCGCCAGACGTCCGTAGATATGAGCCTGCCCCCGGAGCTTAAAGGGTGGACGTGGACCAACCCACTGCCTCAGGGGAACCGGCTGAACGGCGTGTGGGCTGCGGACGCGAGCAACGTCTGGGCCGTGGGCGAGCGGGGGATGATCCTCAAGTGGGACGGGACAGACTGGACTGTGCAGGCGAGCAACACCGAGCTGTCCCTGTATGCTGTGTGGGGAACCGACGCGAACAGCGTCTGGGCCGTGGGGACGACCGGGGTCATATTAAAGTGGGACGGAACGGCCTGGAAAACAGCGAAAAACCCCAACCCGAACGGTCTGCGGGGCGTGTGGGGCACGGACGCGAACAACGTCTGGGCCGTGGGAATGGACGGCACGATTCTCAAGTGGGACGGGACGACCTGGTCCGCGCAGACGAGCGGCACTACGAAAATTCTCTACGGCGTGTGGGGGACGGACGCGAGCAATCTCTGGGCCGTGGGATTTGACGGGACGATTCTTAAGGGGAACGGGACGACCTGGGCCGTGCAGCCGAGCGGCACCACGAGCTACCTGTTCGGAGTGTGGGGAACGAGCGCGAGCAGCATCTGGACCGTGGGAACCGGCGGCGTCATCCTGAAGTGGGACGGGACGACCTGGACCCCGCAGACGAGCGGCACCACGGAAATCCTGCGAGGCGTGTGGGGAACGGACGCCAGTAACGCCTGGGCCGTGGGAGATAGCGGGTTCATTCTGAAGTGGAACGGGGCGGCTTGGTCGGCACAGCCCAACGACGCGACGAACTCTCTTACTTCCGTGGTGGGAAAGGGCGTGGGCAACGTCTGGGCCGTCGGGGCTGATGGCGTCATCCAGAGATGGAACGGGACGGCCTGGCAGCGACAGTCTAGAGGCAGCACGAGCCCTCTGACCGGCGTGTGGGCAGCGGACGCCACGAACGCCTGGGCCGTGGGGATCGAGGGCACCGTCCTAAAGTGGAACGGGACGGCCTGGTCCGCGCAGACGAGCGGCACCACGAGCCACCTGCTGGAAGTGTGGGGAGCGGACGCGAACAACGTCTGGGCCGTTGGAGCGCAGGGCACTATCTTGAAGTGGAACGGGACAGCCTGGATGCCGCAGGCCAGCGGCATCACGACCACGCTCAACGGCGTGTGGGGAACCGGCGCAAACAACGTCTGGGCCGTGGGCGCAGGGACAATCCTCCGATGGAACGGGACGGCCTGGATCGCGCAGACGAGCGGCACCCCGAATACGCTTTATGGGGTGCGGGGCTCGGACGCGAGCAACGTCTGGGCCGTGGGCGAGCAGGGCACGATCCTGAATGGGGATTATGAACCATCCATTCGTACCTACACGGACCTACGGATGGAGATGTCATGCGGACTACCCCCAAGCCCCACCTCAGTGATGATCAGAACCTTCACCTCAGTAATGTCAGGCCACGGCGCGCAGTCGGATACGTGCGCGTGTCCACCGACATGCAAGCTGCAGACGGGCTGTCGCTCGACGCACAGACTGCGGCTATCGAACAATACTGCGTGCTTCATGGTCTGAAACTACATTCGATCTACAGAGACGTTATCTCTGGAGCGAAAGCAGAGCGGCCGGGATTGCAGGAAGCACTGGATTGTCTTCAGCGTGGCGTGGATGTTCTCGTCGTCTTGAAGTTCGATAGACTGTCCCGTTCGATCAAACACTTTTGCCAGCTGTATGAAACGTATTTCGAATCGGGGGAAAAGGAGCTGGTTGCTATTCGGGAATCCATCCGGCTGGACTCCTCGCTCGGGCGGGCGCTTGTCAGCATCCTACTTGTGTTTGCGCAAATGGAGCGCGAGGCTACCGCTGAGCGCACCCGCGAAGCGGTATCGCACATCCGCAAGCTCGGCTACCACCACGGCAAGGCCCCCTATGGGTTTAAGGCGGTTCCGACTCCTGAGCAGCCGCGATTCAAGGTTCTCGTCGAAGATCCGGACGAGCAGAGAGTCCTCCGTATGATCAAGGAGTGGGTCGATGCGGGAGTGAAGGTGCCGGAGATCGCTGCCCGGCTCGATCGCGACGGTGTCAAGCCACCGCAAGGCGCGAGGTGGCGCACATCGTTTCTCTATCTCTTGATCGAGCGCCATGGCTGGCACACTCCGCAGCCGCACAATGCGCGTCAGCATACCGATGAGGAAGTCAAGACGCGCATCGTCGAGCTACGCGGCCGGGGTCATACCTATAGGCAGATCGCGAGCATCCTCAACGAAGAAAAGTGGGTGCCGCTGAAGGGCAGCAAGTTTACCCGCGGCAGTGTGGGCAAGCTGCTGCGTGGCTGTGATGAGACCAAACACCAGTCGCCGCGGCGTTACCTCGAGAGCGTCTTGGAGAAGATGGATCGGGAGCACGCCAAGTCGGCCCCCAGCGAACCATTCCTGCGCCCAGGGCTCCCCAAGCTGGCAAAACTGCTCGGTGAGGCGGGCTACGTGACCCCCAAGGGACACGCGCACTGGTGGCCGGCACAGGTTCAGCAGCTACTGGAGGGGCGGTTTGACCAGTACTACAGGCCGGAAGGCACCCCATAAACGCAGTCGGCGGGCCAGGTAATCAGTCAGCAGATGGACGCCAAGGCTTCGTCGTAGATGGCGCAATCACTCGTCTCGGTGCGACGCTCCTCGAATCAGCCGATGCTGTTCAGGTAATGGGCGCAGCGGCAAGAGCACGGCGGAGCTGCTGTGCGACTTCGGCGCTGATGACCCTTTCGAGTGTACGCAGCGGCGCTGCTTTCTGATCTGCCATGGCCCTTGTTTCGTCGGGATAGAAATCTTTGTAGCGCCAAATGCTCGTGAGTACGTGCCGTACGAGCGCCTCCGATGTCGCGGCGGTGAACGCTTCCGCTCCCAGGGCCATCATTGCGCTAATTCGACCCTGCACAAGGAGGACGCCCAATCGCATCAAGTTGTCGTCGAAATTCTCACGCTGTGCGCTCCTGGAAAAGAGCGGTTCCAGGAAGCAGACAAGGGGATTTTTCAATCGGGTCCGAAGGGGAGCCCTCCGTGCCCACAACGGATCGGCGTCGTCGAAGGGAAAGAGAACCAGATCCTTCACGAAGGCCAAGAGCGCTCGATGTTGCGCCACCGTGCCATCCCTCTCGCCGGTTAGCCGATCGATCTGCTCCATGTAGGTGCGCATCTCAGCGGCCTTGGTGGATGCCAATTCGTGCACGTGAACAGAGGAATCGTTGAGCTGGCGGCGGGTTGTAGCCTGCTCTTGCTGAAGTCGGGCTACTTCAGCCTCGAGCGCCTTTCGCTGCGCGATGCTCTCCGCTATCGCCTGCTGAGCGGTCTCGCTACCTTGGGTGTGCTCCCGCCGTACCCGTTCGAGTTCGGCCTCTTGTTCGGCCATTCGTCGTTGTTCAGCGGAGAGGGCGTTCTGGCTGGCGGCCAGTCGCTGGTTCAGTTCAGCCTGTTCGTCCCGTAGCTGGTTCACGGTCGCAGCAAGTTCGTTGACCCGACCCACGCTGGCCGTCAGCTCGTTCTTGAGCACTTCGTTCACGCGGATCTGCTCGTCGACCAGTGCCTGCTCTGCCTCGCGTCGATGCTGCTGTTCACGCGTCAGCACCTCGATGAAGCGTTCCACATTCTGCAATCGTCGCCGTGTATCTTCCTCGTTCGCTTCGGTCTGTTCACGCTTTGCCAGATGATCCCGAAGATTCGTCAGCTCGGCTTGCATCTGCTCTTGGTCGGAAACGCGAGCATTCAGCGCCTCTTGGGATTGACGAAGCTCATGCTCTAGCTCCTGCTCACGCTGACGTGCCGAGTCGACGAGCGTGCACAGCCGCTCAAGCGTGGCACTCGATTGTTCGTGTTGACGCTTCAGGTCTGCGACGATCGCAACGATTTCCGACGGCTGATCCGACGGCGGCTGTTGCACAGACTGTGAACCGTTCGAGGGCTCTGGTGGTTTTGGTGTCGGTCGGTGCGTTGACTTCGACGGTGCACGTATTTCTCGTGCCTCCGCATCGTCTGACAGCCTCGCGGCTCGCCGGCGTGCTCGATAGGCGAGCGTCCGGCAGCCGGGCTTGCAGTATTTCAGATTGGGCCGGTGGCCTGGATCAATCCGTTTCCGACAGTATAGGCATCGCGCTTGAATAGCCCCCACGACAATCCTCCGACGATCTTCAGACATACTATCCGATCGGCACAGGCGGGGCCAGACTTGTGAACAGCACGTCAACAGGTCCACGGTTAATCCACGGGGAAGCGTAGGCAGAAGACGCGGTGATCTTAGCGGGCGAGCATACGGTTCCGCTTGAATGCACCGGAGCCTCGGCATTCTGGTCAGGAAGCGTGAACCTCTCGACGATGAATTCTACGTTGGTTCATTGCAGCGGTACAGTACGGATCGCGTAACTCATGCTGGGGTCGACATGGGATCGGATGAGATACGGATCACTACGGCTCGTAATGGCATTGCAACAGGTCACTACGCTTCTCGTAACAGATCCCCGATCGCAGAGTTGAAGCGGATCACTACTGGTCGCAACGGCCAGGCTCTGCTACGCTGTGGTTCACGCAACCTGTATTTGGGGGAGTTGCCGATGCCAGGACCACGCTATTGCGCACTGTGTGGAGTTGCGCTTGTTGGCGGCCGAGTGGACAGGCGCTACTGCGGCGCCAACTGTCGCACGCGAGCCTGTCGAATGCGCCAGCGTGGCGAACCGATTAGTCCGATGAGCGCCCCGCAGCCGGTGTCGCTGGCCTCGCTGCTCAGCGATGGCGTCCCTTGCCCGTGCTGCGGGGTACGTATCGTAATCCATGCCACAGCCGCACAGGCTGGTGCCCCTCATGGCTATACCGTTGCCACCGCGAACCAGAACCCGCCCCACACCCGAGTAGCGCGACAAGGTACATCGGGGGCATCAGCCAAATTGCGCAAGCCGGGCAGTCAATCACGCCGCCCCCCAGAACCATCGGCGATTTCGGTGCGCAGGGATTCAATGCCACCTGGCGCAGCACCGCAGGCAACGTCGAATGGGTCGCGGGATGGTCAACGGGCGACGGCGGCGGCCGATCCGCTTCGGCCACCGAAGAAAAACCAGCCGGCGCGGTTGCCAGCCAACGATGGTGGCGCCAGTCGTCCGCGTCCTCAGAATCCTGGCCCAATCGGGGCAACGGGGGCTGCGCCGGGGGTTGGTCGGCACTCGGCGAGCCCTCCTGCACCCGCGGCTCAACAGCCGGCGGCCAGAGCGCAGCAGCCGTCGACGCCGAAGGTCACCAAGAAGATCCCCAAGCCCTCGCCCCCAAAGATGCGACCGACCCCATCGAACCATCCCCAACCGTTGCCGGCCGCCGCAGGCACCAAGGAGTTTCAGCGTCGCGGTGTGCCGGCAGTCGCACCCTCCGTCCCTGCCCCTCCACGTAGAGTAGGAGGTCCAGCATCGTCGGGCCTGTTTAACAATTGGAGCTTGCCGTTACCCGGCTACGAGGTTATCTGCGACGACCCTCAGAACATTATCTATGCGGCAGCGACAACGAGGTTTCGGGGAGCTCCATGGTCTCCAGCCGGAGGCGTGCTCGAATCTCTTGTCTCAAACATCCTGCAAGCGATCGAAAACGAGCTGGTGCTGAATCGGTATGCGACTGCACATCTGACTCGAGAATGGTTCAAAGTCCAGCACGATGCGCTGATCCTATTGGGTGTGAGAATTGCCAGGACAGCTCATGCGCTATGGGAGCCTGAGTATGCCGTCGGAATCTTCATGGAACTGGGGATGCTGGCCACCGAGCGCGCCCTCGCCGGTCTTGCCGAGGAGAACCCGAGCGAGCGGATGGCAATCGAGCAGTGGTCCAGCTCATACGAGCGGCTTGTTCATGTGCTAGGCATTTCGGTTACAGCAGCTCTGGGTCTTGCCGGCGTGCTAGCCAGGCTTCCGGACGATGACATTGAGAAAGAGGATGAGAATGCCGGCCATACGGACGGCGACAGCGAAAGCAGCGAAGGCGAGAGCGACGAAGACTGGACTGATGCATCTGCACTTGAGGGAACTTTAGAGGAAGAGGCGAGCGACGACGCATATGGTACTGGCGACGAAGAACCAGAGGACGACAACCAAGACGAGGAGGATACGGACCAGTCTGATGAGGACGAGGATGATGAAGGCACCGATGAGGACGACGAAGACAGCAGCGAGGAAGGGGACGACGGAGACGAGAGTCAGGATGACATCGATGACGATGAGAACGGCGACGAGGGCGAAGATGAAATCGACGACCAGGGAAGCGAGGACGCGGAACTAGAAGACGACGGCGGCGAGGATGACGACGGCAACGAAGCAGAAGACGGCGGCGAGGACGACAGCGAGGACGACGATGAGGATGACAGCGGGGTCGACGACGGCGAAGAGGCCGACGGCGAGGACGACGACACCGAAGGCGAGGACGACGACAGCGGCGAGGACGACGACAGCGGCGAGGACGACGGCGGCGAGCATGAGGACGAAGGCGAGGACGAGGACACCGAAGAGGACAACAGCGAGGACGAGTACACCGAAGAGGACAACAGCGAGGACGGCGCCGAGGACGAGGACGAGGACGAGGACGAGGACAACAGCGAGGACGAGGACGAGGACGAGGACGAGGACGACAGTGAGGATGACGACGGCGAGGACGAAGACGACGAATACGAATGAGCAGATGCCGTTCAGTCGAGCGCCAGCCTTGTTTTGACTCAGCTTTGTGAGGGGTATTGATCCTATTTCTGGGTCGGGCGACGATCCGGCTGGATGTCTGCCGACAGCGAGCCAGATCGGGGAGCCGGCTATCACGGGGGGACGGTAACCGCAGCCAAGGTGGCGGCTGCATTGATGGCGCGTTTCGGGAAACAGGTTTGTGATCAAGCCGTTTGTCTCCGCACCGCTGTACCGAGCCGAGTCAGGTTGGCGGATGTTGGGCTGCCTGTAGTCGTGCGTAGGTTCATGGAGCGCTACGACCCGACCGCTGCGGAGCAGGGCCTGTATACGCATCAGGCTGAGGTTCTGCGCCCGCTGAGCACGGGCGAGATGCACGATACCCTTCTCACGTCCGCGACCGGCTCAGGCAAGAGCCTGGCGCTTTGGGGATTCGTGGTCCAAGCGGTGACCGCACTGAGCGAGTCCACCGCCCTGGCCTGCTTTCCGACACAGGCGCTGCTGTGGGGGCAGGTAGAACGACTGAGGCGGGCCTCCGACCCCGCATCTTTGGTCGAGTATGCCGGGCAGACCTACGCTGGAACGGTGAAGCTCGGCCTGGTGAGCATTCCATGGACCGCATGGCACGGGGTCAGCGACTCCGTCACCATGGCCAGGCACGAGCAGACGGAGGCATTCCGGCGGGCTCGCATCCGCATCACGACCGTCGACAAGGTCCACTGGAGCCTGATGAAGGAAGATCATGCCTACTTCCTGTCCCGCCTGGCGGCGCTGGCCATTGACGAGGCGCACGCCTGGCACGGGGCTGTGGGAGCCAGCGTGCGCGGCATGCTCAATCGCCTTCACGCAGCGCTGGAACTGCACCGCAGGGGCCGACCGGCGTTGTTCCTGGCCTCGGCCACGCTCGCGGAGCCGGCCTCCTTCGCGGCGCAGCTCACCGGCCGCAAGGCGAAGGATTTTCGACATGTCGATGACCGGGGTGCAACGAAGGCTTTCGACGTGCCGGCGGCCAAGCTGCCGAAGCTGATCGAGCAAGCCGCCAAGGAGCACGCGCTGCTGCGCTTCGTTCTGCTGCTGTCGCCGTTCCCCAACAAGGTCTCCGCACAATCGCTGCTCGAAGACGAGGAAATCGTAGATGGCTCAGTAAGCGCCCTCTGCTTCGTGCAGAACAAGTTTCTCGGCCATCGACTTGGATTGGACCTGGCACAGCGGATACCGACCCGCCGGACGCTGGTGTACGACGGCGACTTGCCAGCGGAGGAGCGGCGACGTACCGAGCAGCAGTTCCTACAGGCTGCCCCGGAAGGTCAGACCATCATCGGCACCAGTGCCCTGGAACTCGGAATTGACTTACCGGACCTCGACTGCCTGGTCATGGACCAATTGCCGATGCGCCGGCATGAGCTGCTCCAGCGGCTTGGCCGTGTCGGTCGCCGTGTTGGGACACCGGGACTTGGCATCCTATGCCTTGATCACTCGCCGCTGGCTCAGAGCCTGCTCGATTCACCCAGCACCTCTCTATCGCCCACCTCGATCGCAGGGGTGTTTCTGCCCCTCCATTTGGAACACATCCGACTGCGCGCGATGATGGCGCTGTTTGATGAGTGGCACTGGCCCATCAAGCGCCGCGACGTGCGAGCGAATGACCTTGACCACGCGCTGCTGCATCACTTTGGCGAAAGGATGTCGCGGGAAGAGTTGACCCGCCGTATCGACGACAGGCTCGGAGATTTGGTGGACCGGAGCGACGACAACTGGATCTATCAAGGGTTTCGCCCTTCCCTGACTACTGGGAAGCACCCTCTTGTTCGACGTGACACCCAGCAGCGCGTGGCGCTGATCGATGGGGCCATGATCTACCGCGATGCGCACCCCGAGGGAGTTTACCTGAGTCATCAGGGGGAGCGGTTTCGCGTGGTCAGCTATCGCAGAAGGCCAACGAGGAAGAAGTCGCTGGCCAAAGTCACCAATAGCTCTGCCTTCCTCGAGACTCTCGATCACATTGTGGTGGAACCAGAGGACCGGCCCGTCGCGACCCGCGGCAAGTGGCGCGAGCACGTCCAGATGGTGGAGAAACTGCAGCCCGTCCTTGCCGGCGGCACCAAGCCCGCGGCCCCCGTCGAGTATGGCAAGTGGGAATGGTCCCGCCGGTTTGACGGATACGAAGAGTTTGACCTCAACGGCAAAGAACGCCCCCGCGTGGTTCCCTTGCAGGAGGTCGTCAAGCGCTATCGCGACGCTGCCGAGGCAGGCCAAGCCATGCCCTTCTTGCCCGAGCAGAAGTACCGAACCTTGGGATGGCGGTGCCCGCTCGGCGATGCTCTTCCCGGTGGCGAGCTCGGGGCGGCGCTGGCTGTGGCCGTTACGGCGCTGCTCAGCGCGCACTTTTGTTCAGCGGCCGAGTGTTCGCCAGACGATCTATATACCCTGGTGCTGCTCAAAGCAGCCGAACTGCGTGTCCTTGATCGTGCTCCCGGCGGGAATGGCCTGAGCGAAGCTCTGCTGCGGCCATCCTGCCTCCCCGCCGTCTTGGATCAGGCCGAGCAAGAGGTACGGCGGTTCATCGGCCAGCCCGAAGATTGGTTTTACACCTTTCTCAACGAGCGAGGCCGGTGTCCTGCAGCAGTTTCCCCAGAGGAGGTCGCAGCGGTTCTCGGCCGGGTCGGACAAAGACTGAAAGCGCCGATGAAAATTTAGCAGGAGCTGGCACATGCAAGGTCAGGGAGGCCCACAGTACCAGGCAGCAGTGTCGCAAACACGGCCAATGCAGCAGGAGACTACAAATGGACGCCTTTGAACAGGTAGTTGCTTCGATTCTCCAACGCAAAGGCTACTGGACACAGACCAGCGTAAAGGTCGAACTCACCAAGCAAGAGAAGAGAGCCATCGGCAGACCGTCCTCTCCGCGCTGGGAACTTGATGTTGTCGGATATCGGGGAGCCTCCAATGAAATCCTGGTGGTCGAGTGCAAGTCCTACCTCGATTCATATGGTGTGCGGGCCAGCGCTTTCGATGGCACAGATCTCGCGGACGCCAAGCGCTACAAACTTTTCGTCGAAGAGAATTTGCGCACAGTCGTCTTCGCCCGATTGACAACACAGTTTGTGGAACGTGGGTTCTGCGCTCCTAACCCTAGGATTAGGCTTTGTCTTGCAGCGGGAAAAATCTACGGCGATGAAACAACTATCGCCCAACATTTCGAAAGGAATGGCTGGATGCTGTGGACCCCATCGCACTTGAAAGGCGAACTGGAGGCGTTACGGGATTCTGGCTACGAGAACTTCACCGCTGCCGTCGTCGTGAAGTTATTGCTGCGGGGCGAGGCAGAATAGGGTAGATTGCGTCCGTCCTCTCCGGGACTACTAGATGTCCAAACCGAAAAGCACTCTGTCCATAAAGGAGCACATATGCTGAGGACCTTGGACGACAAGGTACTATCTAATCTCCCTCACGCCGAAGAATTCAATGTTGTCGTCGATCGTCTAGGCGCCCAGCGCAGCACCGAGGTCCAAGTGTACCTTGATCGCTTGATAGATGATTTGCCCTCTGATCGGACGACTGGAAGGCGCAAGTTCAACAGCGCCTATCTCGGCTCCCAGCTTGCACCATGGACATATCCACTACTTCATCTCTATGATGTAGCCCGTCAACTCGAAGGCCCCCATGCCACGGATCAGGAGGTCAAGGATCGCTCCGGGCGTCTGTTCGGGTTGTTCATCTGGCAACGCATGATGGAACGGCACGAAGTTTGGGTCGTCTATGACCCCAATCTCCGCGCTCGTGACCAGAATCGAGTAAGTACGGGCAAGATCTATTTCGAGCCCTAGATGGCGGACCTACCGATCAAGAGCACATCACTGGGTTCCCTCGATTAGGCTAAGCTAGCAGAGCAGTGCTATCGCTCCGCCAACTCTGCTTCGATCTCTGTGCGAGAAATTCCCTCTGTGAAATCAAGCAACTCATCGAGTGGGACGAACGATACCTTTCGCTCGCGATCAAGCCGCTCAATCATCTGGCCAGCAGCTTGCTTGGCCAGATGCAGAATTGCGCGGCGTCTGGACGTTAGCTTCTTGGTGAGCACGGTATCGCGTAGTTCTATCTGCTGAGCGTATCTATCTCGCAGCGCCATGATTTGCGTCTTGATCTGCTGCATAAGAAAGTCGGGAAATCCCCGACTTTCCCTGATTATCCGGTCTTCCCACAACGCTCGGGCGTCCTTATGTTAGGGCATGCCAAAGCGTCCGAGTGAACAGCGACGGATGACCTCGGAAGGTACGCTGCCTGCGTTTCCGACGAACCTGCTGGAATTCCAGCGGATGTTCCCCGACGAGGCTGCAAGCTTGAGCTACTTGTACAGGCTGCGCTGGCCCAGCGGTTTCGTCTGTGAAACCTGCATGGCCGTCGGAGAACCTTTCCTGGTGGCGACACGTCCACGCGTCGTAAAATGTCGAGCCTGCCAACGCGAGTCGTCGGTGACCGCTGGCACCGTCCTTCATGGTACCAAGACCTCGCTGCACGTCTGGTTCTGGGCTGCGTATCTGGTCGCGACCCAGACTCCCGGCATCTCGGCGCTGGAACTGCAAAAGAAGCTGGGCATCCCTCGCTACGAGACCGCCTTCCAGCTCCTGCACAAGCTACGCGCTGCGATGGTGCGGCCCGACCTGGACCCCATCGGTGCTCAGTGGCCCGTAGAGATGGACATTACCTTCGTCGGTGGCAAGGACAAGAGCGGAGGCTCTGTAAGAAGCCGCAAGTTGCCGGTGATCATCGCCGCTGAGATCCGTCACCCAGAGAAACGGGACCCCCAGACAGGCAAGGTCGTCAAGCGCGCTCTGGCAGGACGTATTCGGCTCCGACAGCTTCCAGATAAGTCGGCTGCGGCCGTCGAGAAATTTGCCAAGGACTGCATCGCCCCCGGCGCAGTGATAAGTACGGACGACGGAGGTGAATTCGAGAACCTTTTCGCCGGCGGCTACCAGCACTTACCGCTCCCTATGCGAAGGGACCGCAGTCGCATGGATTCTTGGCTGCCGATGGTCAGCGCCGTCACCGCCAATCTCAAATCCTGGCTTGACGGGACCTTCCACGGCGTCGGAAAGCAGCACGTTCAGGCGTACCTCAACGAGTTCATGTTCCGCTTTAACCGACGCTTCTATCGCGCCGTCTCGTTTAGGACTCTGCTCGGACTTGGCTCGCTCCGCCTAGGCCCCACCTATCGCAGCCTCTAC
>CALFYE010000544.1 GCA_937952145.1 uncultured Myxococcales bacterium | reverse complement strand
GTGCTCGCCGTTCCCATGGACGCGGTTGAGTCGTGTGGATCGACGCTGCGCATCAATGGCGCCCCCCTCGCGCGCTTCCGCCTACAGGGAACTTGCGAGTTTGAAGACTACGTGAGCAGTGAGAGTACTGGACAGCTAGAGATGGTGTCGTGCTCGGCATTCCGGGAACAGCTTGCGGGGCGTTCCTATGTGACCGTAGCGCCGCCGCAGGCGGGGACAGCGAACGCCACCTGCGAGCCAGGGCAGACGGTGCCGCCCGGACACGTGTTCGTCATCGGCGATAATCGCGTCACGGGCGATCGGGGAAGGATGGTGCCCTGGACGCAGATTGAGGGGCTGGCGTGGATGATCTTTTGGTCCGCAGGTCCCAAGACCAGCGTCCGCAGCGAACGTGCATTCCGTCGCATCGACTACGACTAGGAACGCCCGACAGAGGACCGTGCACCGCTGGCCTGCCGCCCTGATGCTCTGTTCCGCTCAGCGATGACATGGCCTCCAGGCTCACGACGAGGTCTGGGATGCGGCGGTGAACTACCCCACGCCGACCCGGCGCCAGGCTTCAGTCAGCTGGGCCATGGGGGCGTCCTCGATGATCGATCCGTGGGCGATGATCAGTCGCTTGATCGACACCGACTGCAGAGCGCGCAACGACTGCGATGCGGCCTGCTTGTCCACTACTTTCTTCCGCACATCAGGTGGCACGCTGACGCGCTGAAAGCAGCCGGTGAGGCACGAGGCCAACCGGAAAGACCAGTGATCGTGCTCATCGCCACGCAGCACCACATCGGCGCCAAACAGCGTCTCGGTGGGTCGGTGGTAAAGCAGGGTCTCGTCGAGAAACGGCACTCCTGAGAGCGGAAATAGCGCGATCTCGGGCACGCTGTCGACAAACTCCGGGGCGTGGATATCGACATCAATGCGCAGCTTGGGATTGCGTGCCGCAGCGCTCTTGGGACCCACAACCTTGGCCTGCGGAAAGGCAGCGGCCGCGGCCGGTGTCCCCAGATGATGAAAGCAGTTCGGCACCACCAGCCAGGCGACCTCGCCCAGCTTGCTCAGCTGCTGCCGCAGGCCATCGGAAGGCGGGGCCGGACTGTGCAGCAGCAGGCGTCCATCGTCGAGCCGAATCACCGAAGTGCGGGCACGCAGCCGAACTCCGCTGAACCACACCGGCCGCTCACTGGCCCAGATCCGACCTGCGACGATCTCAGAGAGCGCATCTTGCAGCATGTCGCCATCGTATCATCCAGCGAGCCGTCGCCGGCCCCTCGGATACAGATACAGCCACGTCGGCCAACTTCTTCCTTGGGGGCCCATGAACGCCCCTCACACTCCGCCTGCCGCACCCCTCCTCGGACAAGCGATGTGCTGTCGCACCCGACGGCTCTACAGCAGCGCCAGACCCCGCTCACGCACTGCTTGCCAGGCGGTCGACTGCAGGAAGTCCTTGAACGTCGTGGTGTCGTTATGCGCCTGCTTGTACATCTCCCAGGAGGACTCCAGCTCGCTGAGCGTCGTTGCAGAACCGGCACGGCTGCTGGTGCGTTCGAGCACCGCGACCAACCACTGTGCCCAGGACAGCGGCATCTCCAGCCGATAACTGCCCTGCGCATCCTGTAACAGAAGCTCACCGCGTGCCGGCTTGCCGTTGGCTGGCGTCGTCATCTTCGCCTGTGGCGAGGTGCCCAGCCACAGCACCCGACGATCGCGCTGCGTCGGATCCAGCATCGGCACGGCCAGCCGATCCGACTCATGCGCGGCCAAGGTCTTGCCGATCCAGTCACGATCGATGCTGACCGCGGGGACCGCAAAGTCGAACCAGCCCTCGACGGGCGTGTCGTGGTGGTAGCCGAGAGCAAAATACTTCAGCGCCGCCATCAGACCCGCTTCGTACTGGCCGTGATCGGCGCCCGTCGGGTCAAGGTGCGGGATGATCTGCTCGACGAAGGCTCCCTCGGGCATCGGCAGGAGCTGAATCTTGTACTCGTCGGGCTTGCGTCCAATCGGGCTGTGCGGCGTCACCCCGAAGCGCGCCCACGATGCCGACGTCAGCAGACCGTATTTGAAGAGCTGCCGCACGACATCTAGGGCGTCGATCGTCTCTTGCGCCGTCTGCGTCGGAAAGCCGTACATGATGTAGCCGTGTACGCGGGTGCCGGCATCCTTGAAGTTCTTCGCCACCCTCGCCACCTGCTCGACCGTTGTGCCCTTCTTCATCAGCGCCAACAGCCGATCGGACGCGACCTCCAGTCCACCAAACGCCCCGATCAGGCCCGAGGCAGCCAGCAGCTTGCAAAGCTCCGGCGTGTACGCCTTGTCGAAGCGCAGCATGCCGTGCCAAGTGATGTGGATATCGCGGCGCAGGATCTCCAGCGCAAACTCGCGCATGACCTTCGGCGGCATCGCTTCATCGACGAAGTGAAACCCGGTCTGACCGGTCTGCGCGATGATCTCCTGAACCTTATCGACCAAGTTCTGCGCGGTCGTCGCGTCGTAGTCCCCGACGTAGCTCAGATGGATGTCGCAGAAGCTGCACTTCTCTGCGCCAAGTCCATCGCAGCCTCGGGATAGCGAACCGTAAACACGTGGGGTGGGCCTTCGGTGGTCCATCCGCAGAACAGCGACGGAGTAGACGAACCTAGAAGTGAATCTCCAGCTTGAGCTGGACTTGGTGCTGAACGCCACCGCCCTGCAGGGTGGGCAGCTGCTTTAGCTGGTACTGCGCGCCGAACTGCAGCACCTCGTTCCCTAGCGAAAGCTTGATATCGCCGGCCATGCCGTTCTGGTTCCCGAAGCCCTTTTCAAAGCCCATCTGCAGCTTCAGCGTGCTGTTGCGGGCGCCAAGGAACTCTCCGGGAATCTTGTGCTGCCATTCCGGGGCGAGCCGCAGCTTGGCAAGCTTGCCACCCGGATCCAGCGTCAGGATTCCTTCCAGTCGGACTTGATCGTCGCCACCCAGGTTCAGCGCGACCTTGCCACTAAGCTGCGTCGTACCAAGCTCTAGGAATGTCTTGTCGAGCAAGCCCTCGGTCTCATTTTTGTACTCAATGCCCAAGCTGGCTTCGACGACCTTGGTCTTGAGCGAAACTTCGAGGCCCAGCGCTTCGATGGCGCGGCGCCGCAGGTGCAAGACATCTTGCAACGGCCCCAGATCCACCGAGGGTTTGATCGACACACCAGACTTACCAACGTCAATGCTGGGCGCGATGTTCGGCGGGTTCCAGTTCGTCAGGTAGGCGAGGCCGGCGGCTCCCATCAGCAGGACCGAAAGCAGCGCGACCGTCTCTTTGGGATGCGCTTTGACGGCGTGCTCGATGCCATGGAACACGCGCTGCATCGTTGCTGAGTGCGCGAACTTGTCGGCCGCTTCCTTCATGGCCTTCTTCAGCTGATCCGAGACCTGCGCAAACTGCGCATCCGCTACCTGCCGCGGCAGGCTGCCAGGGGGCGTTCCCGATGCAGTGGCCTGCGCTTTCTTCAGCTTCGCCAGCGCTGAATCTAGCACCGCATCGAAGCCGGACTTGACGTACTTCTCCAAGTCCTCCGCCTCTAGGTTCTCGGCGATCAAGCTGTACAGCTTGTCTCCAACGAAGTGCCCCAGCTCTTGCTGCCATGTACTGCGCTGTGGATCAGAGTCCGGTTCGTTCGCAGGGGCTGGCGGATCGGTAGGACCGCTGCCCCCTGACGAGCTGGCCGGGCTGCTACCTGGCTTGCGGCACTGCACGCTGGGGCAGACCTGCGCAGTCTGCAACTGCGAGCCCTGGCTTGCGATGTTCTGCCCTTGCGCAGCCATCCGCCCCTGCGCTTCAGCCTCGGCTTCCCAGTCCATGAACGAGGCGGACTGCGTGGCTGCTCCCCAGCGCTCAGGCGATTGACCTGCAGGCAGCACCTGATATCCCTGTCCGCGCTGCTGCGCCACATGCGCTAGCTCATGGCCGATGAGCTGCCAGCCCAAGGCACTGTTCGGATCGAATTCTCCGTCGGCAAAGTGAATCTCGTTACCCATCGTAACGGCCTGCGCCCCATGCTGCTGGGCGACCGTGCTGTTGGCCAATATCGACACCTCAGCAAACGACTGGCCAAAGCTGGTTTCCATACGACTGCGAACCGCTTCCGGCAAACACATTCGCTCCGCCGCAGCTTGGCTGCCCTGGTTCCCAGAACACATCGGAGGCTTTGCTGTGACATCTGAGTAGTGAGGAAATAGCGCCGCCACTCGCTGTGGCTCCGGAGGCTCCGCTGGCAGCGCCTGCGGCTCCGCTGGCAACGAAAAGTCACCCAGCGAGCTAGGCCTCGCCGACTGCTGAGCCCCGCCCCCGGTCATCCGCCCGCCCCGCGGCGTCAAAGTCCAAGGGGATCTTGCCTGCGGCCCGGGGGCCATGGGGGTGGGAGCGTTGGATGGGGGGGGCAACAAAGAATGCTCGATAGAGTCCATGGCGTCCTCCGGCTGCGGGGCAGGCGATTGCAAACGCCAAGCCAGCGGTGTCCGCACGACTGGGAACCACAACTCAGACGATTCGTGGCTCTAGCGTTAGCGGAGCGACGAGCCGATTCCGTTGCCGCCCATGGGCGCCCAGCCAAAGCTCAGTCTGCCGCTCGCAGCATGCAGACCGATGTTGTGGCGCTGCCGGACGCATCCATGTGCAACGTGAACTTGCAACCTCACAAGTCCACTTGCGAAAAACACTCACGCTTCTTTATGCCAAACAGGGCGGCGCCTTCACATCGCGGCAGTCACAGAGAGCCTCCCGTAAGCGAGCACCAGACGAACTGCCGCACGGTTGGGAGACACAGAAGGAGCCTCGCCTCAACACTCTCCCGCTCCGGGCGCAGGCAAGGCGCCGCATGGGGCCGATCGGGGTGCGACAAGCTGGGCCTCGGGATCGTGGCAGCGTTGGCGAATCTCGATCTCCAGCGCGCGGACTACGGCCCACTCAGGAAGCGCTGATACACGGGAATGGCATTGCAGCCGTAGATGGACTGCGACAGCAGGTTGGTCAGGTCGCCGGTGGCGCCGTCATTGAGCACGACCACCGTCGCGCCATAGTTGTAATGACGGCCAAGATACTCAGCCATGGGCCGAACGGTCAGGGCGTAAAGGGGCGCGCCCTCGGTGCTGGCCCAGTGGGGGTTCCCGTTTGCTTTGAGGGGCTGATACAGCACATCGAAGTTATCGGTGAGCGAGTTCACCGGATACGTGGTCCAGCCCGGGCGGCTCGAAGGGACGAAGGCGATCTCGATCGGTGCGTTCAGGAAGTAAAACGGCTTGTCGGTCGGTGCTCCGCCCGCGGCGGCGATGTGCGTGTAGAGCCGGTTCCTGGGGATTCCACCTGCGGCAAACGTCAGGGCCCACGACGCCACCCATTTCTGGTTCACCTCTGCTGCGGCGGCTGCCAGATCGGTCGGCGGATTGGCGGCGGAATAGCCTAGGGCGCTAAACGAGCAATAGCCGAGGCGCACCTTGGGCTCGCCAGCCTGGGCCATAAAGTTCCCCAGCTCTGGATCGATCGAGTCGATGTCCGTGTAGTTGTCGAGCGAGGGCTCGGACGTGATGGTCACTCCCGAGAACAGCTGCAGCTGTCCGGCGGCGGCCAGCGTATCGACCTCGGTCTTTACCGCACTCCCGATAAGCTTGCCGAGGCGCGACACTTCGGACTGAATTTTCGCGCTGAGGTAGCACATGTGCGGCGCTAGCTCTACTGGCCTGCCGTGGTTCACGTAGCGGTGGCGGTTGGGAGTCCCCTGCCAGTCGCTCCATTCGACATTGGCGGTGTTGTTCGGGTTAAAGCTCGGGTCGCTCGGAGCAAAGTAATTGTAGAGATCAGGCCGCGTGTCCCAAAAGTAGTGGGTCTCAAGCGAGAGATGCACGGCGATGTTGCGCTCGCGCGCGACCGTGAAGGACTGCTGAATGATGTTGGCGGTCTTGCCGGGGAACTGCCCTTCCATCGCCCAAATGGGAACGGCGTAGTGGAAGCCAAGCTGGCGTGTCTTGCCATTGCCAGTGGCGCCGATCCTGGAGATCAAACCAGCCACGTCGGCATCGATCACTGCGTGGATCTTGGCGGGATCTCCCGCGCCTTCGCCGGTGCTGTTGTCAAATAAGCCCGGAAACTGCAAGACGAAGTCCAGATACTGGACTTCATCGGTCGTCTGGATTCCGCTGCCATCACCGCCAGGTTCACACTGCGCCATCGGCGGACCGCATCCAGCAGCGGCCAAGAAAAAGGCGAGAGGTCCGAACTGCTTCAAGTTCATGGGAGTCCCTTTGTCTTAGAGCGAACCCCTTCGCAGCCGCCACAGCCACATCGCGCAGAGCAGCAGGACGAGGGGCGCGCCCTGCAGATGTCACCGCCGGCATGTCAATCGGCACTCCGGACTTGGATGTGGCCCAGCTCAGCCAATCGATGAAAGCACGAGTGCTACTCGGCATCAGCAGGCCATGCAAGGCCACAACCGCCGACCCGCCACAGAAGACGCCAAGCCCGGCCCGCCGCACGGAACATGGGGGCAAAAGGACCATGAGCACGAGCCCTGTGCCGAGATGAAACTTGAAGAAAAGCAGCGATGTCGCAAGGCCCGCCAAGAAGGCCTCTCCGCGTGCCCACAAAACATACGTCAGGCTCCACACCGCGACTACCAGAGGCGAATTCTGGCCTTCAAAGAGCGCACCCCAGAACGGCAGGAAGCCAACCGCGAGCAGTGCTGGCTCCTCGATGCGGCGACATCCCAATAGATGCGCGGAGAGAAAAAGGAATAACAGCAAAAATGCCGTCCACAGCGCGGCGGCAGCCGGGTACGGCAGCCTGCTCAGCGGCGATATGAGCAGCGCGAACAGCGGTGGATTGTAATAACCCCGCTCTTCGAGCAGGTGAGGCAGCAGTGCCGCCTGCGTCTGGGCGAAGGTCTCTCCCGCGTAGAGTTGGTGCGCTTGGCCGACGCGAGCCAGGTAGCCTGCGGCATAGAACGCGGTGAAGTCGGCCGTCACCGGCTCTTGCTTTCCCCCGAGGCGATGCGGCAGCCAAATCGCAGACAGTCCGAACAGCAGCAGCAGTACCGCCAACCCCTGCTTGCGCTGACGGCTTGCGGGCTTGCTGAGAGGGGCATCCGTCGGCTGATGGCCCGCTGTTGCTTCGGGTAGAACGCTCATCCTGGCCTCGCTAACACCAAGATGCATGACAGAGGCCGACAAAGGATCGTTTATCTAACGCTGCGACTGAGGGGCGTGAGCCGGTGACGCTGAACAGCGTTGCGATGAAGCTCGGGCGTTTCCTGCCGCGCGATCGACCGCTCAGCGCCAGCGCGCCAGAAGTCGCGGCCAAGGTGTACCGCGAGCAAACAGAGCGCGTCGGGCGCTGCGGTGATTTATGGATCTTTGGTTCCCGAGTTTCCTCGCGGCACAGTCCGATTTGCGGAAGCCCTCGTGCCTGTGCGAGGCTCAGTCTGGAGAAGCGTGGACGATGAAAACTACTCCGGCGACCAGCACGAGTCCCCAGGACCCCATGGGTGATGGGAATGATCGCGTGCCGTTTTATGCGTGGACCTCGTTCTTGGCCGTCTGCTCAGCGGTGCTCGGGGTTCAGTGGGATATTGCGTGGCACCGCTCGATCGGCCGCGATACCTTCTGGTCGCCGCCGCACCTGGCCATCTATTTGGGAGGTGTGCTCTCGGGTCTGGCCTGTGGCTACTTGATCCTGAGCACGACCTTTTCGCGATCCCCCGCGGGTCATCAAGCGCGAAATACCGCGGTGAAAATCTGGGGTTTCCATGGACCGCTCGGCGCCTTCCTTTCGGCCTGGGGCGGACTTGCCATGCTGGCCTCGGCGCCCTTTGACAACTGGTGGCACAACACCTACGGGCTCGACGTCACGATCCTCAGCCCCCCGCATACGGTTCTCGTGCTCGGCATCGTGGGCGTCGAGCTTGGCGGAGCGCTGCTTCTGACGGGAGCCCGCAACCAGGCCAGCGGGTCCGCGCGCCGCAGGCTGGCCGCTCTCTTTGTCGCCATGGGCGGTCTTGTGCTGGTGGGCCTATTGACCTTTGAGATGGAGTTCACTGGACGCGTCTTGCAGCATGGCGCGGCATTCTATCGCGCGGTCGCCGTGGTCGCGCCCCTGGTCCTTTTGGGGATGGGCCGGGCATCGGGTCAGCGCTTCGGTGCCACGCTTACGGCCGCGGTCTATTCGGTCATCCTCCTTTTGCTGCTCTGGATCTTTCCTCTCGTCCACACCACTCCCAAGCTCGGACCGGTCTACTTTCCGACGACGCACCTAGTACCCGAGGGCTTCCCGCTCTTGCTCATCGCGCCAGCGCTGGCGATGGACCTGGTGCAGCCGGCGGTCACTACGCAGACGCCGTGGCGACAAGCTGCGGTGCTCGGACTCCTGTTTCTAGGGAGTCTGCTCTTGGCGCAGTGGCCGATGGCGGATTTTTTGATGTCGCCCTCGGCACGTAACTGGGTCTTTGGCTCGCATTACCAGAGCTATGATGCCCAGCCGCACTGGACCAGCGTTCTGAACATATACACGGTGACTGAACCAACGCAGGCGGCCTTCTACTTCCGGCTGCTCGGGGCCTATGCCACGGCCGTGGTCAGCGCGCGCTTAGGACTCAGCTGGGCAGCGTTCCTGCGCCAGCTGCGGAGGTAACGATGGAGCGCAGACGATTTCTGCTGCTGCTGCTTTTCTTGCTGCTGAGCGTACCGCTGTCTGCTCGTGCGCATGTCGGCAGCCCCGATGTTTTTTATGAAGGCAGTGCCGGACCCTACAAGCTGTTTGTGACCATCCGCCCGCCCGAGGTTATTCCCGGAGTCGCCGACGTGGTGGTGCGCTCTGCGACCGACGATGTTACGCAGCTGCGCGTCGTCCCGATGCCGCTTATCGGGGCGGGCGCCCGCTTTGCTCCGACGCCGGATGTGGCCGTGCGCTCACGCCAGGACGCACAGATGTTTAGCGGCCACCTGTGGATGATGACGCCCGGTACCTGGCAGATCCGCATCATGGTCGATGGGGCACGTGGCGCCGCCACGCTGGCAGTGCCGGTACCCGCCCTGCCGCAGCGAACAGCAGGCATGCAGACCATGCTGGCGCTGATGCTGGGAGTGTTTCTGCTCGTCCTGTTCTTCGGCATGATCAGCATTGTCGGCGCCTGGGCGGGACAGGCGCAGCTTTCCCCCGGAGAGGTGCTGGCTGCGCCGGGACAAAAGCGGGCGCGGGGGGCGATGGCGGTGGCTGCGATCCTGCTTCTGCTTGTGGTCAGCGGACTCGGGTTCTGGTGGCACACGGAAGCCGTCAAATATGACTCCCATGTCTATCGTCCGCTCGGAATGACGGCAAAAAATGAAAACGGCCACTTGCGCCTCTTTCTGTCCGAGCCTGGCTGGCAAGATCGCAACCTCGATGATCTGCTGCCGGACCATGACCACCTGATGCACCTTTTCATCGTGGCCAGGCCACAGATGGATCGGATTTTTCACCTCCACCCCGTGCGCGAGGGCGCCGGCGTGTTCGGTATGGAACTGCCGCCGCTCGCTGCTGGGAAGTATTCCCTTTTCGCCGACATCGTACATGCCACCGGACTCCCCGAGACGCTCATTGCCGAGCTAGAGCTGCCCGTGGCGCTACCCGGCACTCCGCTTGCCGGCGATGATGCGGCGGGCAGCGGTCCTCCGCTTTCGGCCGCGCAGCCCACAAGCACCGTTTCGCCGCTTCCTGCGGACGGTCCGCTGCAAGCCGGCAAGGGGGGGCCACAGATGGTGTGGCTGCGTGACACAACCGCTTATCGGGCGCGGGTTCCCTACTGGTTTCGCTTCCGGGTCGAAGACGAGCCGGGCCATCCCGCGGAAGATCTGGAGCTCTACATGGGAATGCTCGGCCATGCGGCCTTCATCAAGAGCGATGGCAGCATCTTTGCGCATATCCATCCGTCCGGCTCGGTGTCGATGGCCTCGCTCTCGTTGACAGAGCCGACGGCGACCCAGCACATGCACCACCAGGCGGCTGCGCTGCCATCGGAAGTCAGCTTTCCTTTCGGCTTCCCACAGCCGGGCGAGTACCGGATCTTCATTCAGATCAAGAGGCGTTCAGCCGTCGCCACCGGCATTTTCGATATTCACGTTGAGCCACCGGGATGAACCATCTGTGGCCGACCTGTCACGAGCCGCGTCTTGCATGTAGCCAACTCGCCCGTGCCCGGCATCCTAAATGGTGCTCGGTGAGCTCGATTCGCCGATTGGCGAAGACTCCTATCTGCTTCAGATCTTTGGATCAATTTGACGCTCGTTGTTGGGTTCATCTGATTGGCCGCTAAGTCCGAAGCCTAGAGGGAGTCCGTTGCTCCTCCGGCCACTTCGCGCGCAGACAATCTTTGCGGATCTAGTCGCGATACCTGATGCGGTTCATCTCTGCGCCAAGGAAATCGGGGGCGAGGTGGGCGTAGATCAGCGTCATCTTGATGTCGCTATGGCCGAGGATCTTCTGCAGCGAGAGGATATTGCCGCCGGACATGATGAAGTGGCTGGCGAAGGTGTGGCGCAGCGCGTGGAAGGGGCGTAGGAGGGGCCGACAGCCCGCCTCGATCAGAAGCTCGGGTAGACCCAGTGTGTCGAAATCGCCGCCCATGCGCGGCTTGCTGGAGAGGACGGGAAAGACCAGCCCCTCGCCCGTGCGGGGGCACTCGCGCAGCCACGCGGCCAAGGTCGGAACCAGGGCGTCGGGCAGTCGCAGGTGGCGAGCTTTGCCGCTCTTGGGGGTGCTGCGGTAACTGCGGGCAACGCTCAGGCGGCGGGCGTGCAGATCGAGATCGGTCCAGCGCAGACCGAATAGCTCGCCGCGGCGCAGGCCGGTGTGGAGCGCGGTCAGGATGATGGCGTGCAGCATGCGGTCGGCGATGCGGCCCTCCCCCGCCCGACGCTCGCTCAAGGTCAGCAGGGCCCGGACTTCGTCCTGGCTCAGAAAGTCGAGGGACGCACTGCTCGCCGGCTTCTCGATGCCGGTAAGCGGGTTCTGATCGAGGATGCCGGCCTTGCCTGCCCACGAATAGACGGTGCGCAAAAAATCGAGCGTCACCCGGACGCTGCTGGCTGCGCAGGTCTTGCATAGTGCGTGGCGCAGCCGCTCGACATCTACCGGCCGTACGTGGTCCGCTCGCATCGTTCCCAAAAGTGGTAGCGCGCGTCGCAGGGCGGTCCGAGCGTAGACGCGATACTTGCCGAGATCTTTGATCTTGGCCCGCGAATACTCGGCTAGGAAACGCGCGACAAGCTCAGAAACCGTCGGCGGCAACGGTGCTGGCTCGGGAATGCCAACCACGCCACGAGCGACCCGGCCTTCGACTTCAAGCAGATAGCGTCGCGCCAGCGCCTGCGTCGGCTGATGCGTGGCCCGCTGCTTGCGTTTGCCGTCGGCATCGCGATAGCGGACGTACCAACCCACGAACTTGTCGCCCTTGGTCTTGCGGATGACCTCACCCATCAGTGCCCCCCGACGGATCGTATCACGCAGGTCGGGCGCCCGTGGTCCCTATGGGGTCCATCCGCGAGAGATTTGCCCCCGTCTGAGGCCCCAACTGGACGATGTGCGCAGCACTCCGACACCGTCGGAAACCCGCGAAATCGCAAGGTTTTTGAAGAGGGCGATTTAGAAGCTGCACTTCTTCCAGTAGCAGCCGTGCGTCATGGTCAGCTTGTTCCACCAGCCATCGGAGCGGACGCGCTGGTTGATGTTGTTGGTCTCAAGCGATGAGAAGTAGTCGCCGACTCGGAGGTCGGTGTAGTCGGGGGCACCGGCCTCGCTGTGGCGGGCGTCGCCTTCGGGGTCGCCATCATCGAAACACATGGCGTCGTCTTGCCGATGCCAGGTGCGCTTGAGGCGTCGGATCGAGCGCTTGCCCGCCAGGTGCTCAACGAGGTTGAGGATGGGCTTTTCACCGTCATCGAGCGTGATGAAGTCGACGTAGTTGAAGACGCGGGCATCCTTCTGCTCGCGCATGCTGGTGTTGAAGAAGCCGCCGCCCATCGCCACCTTGGCGGTCGTCGACAGCTGCTTGACGCGGCGACCGATGCGGAAGGCGTAGTAGAGGTTGCGCGCGAACGGCACGGTAACGCCGACGAGGTCGGGCTTGGCGATGGCGAAGTGCTCGTCTAAGCACTCAAGCAGCATGGCGTCGATGACGTTGGCTGGGCGCTCAAGCTCGGCCTCCATGCGCTCGAAGGTGGTGCAGCGATGCACGAAGTCGTCGTAGTAGCGGTCGACGAGCGTGATCTGAAAGTACGGAAAGATCAGCTCGCGGATGACCTCGGCGATGTCGTAAAGGAACAGCGTGCCGACGAACTTGGCGCGGTCGTGCACGGCGATGGTGGTGCCGGCGCCGTCGAAGGAATCGAAGCCCTTGTTGAGCTCGAAGTGCTTGCCGCGCGGCAAAAAGCCGGGATGGCACAGGCGATACGCCAGGCTGTTTAGGCGCCCCTGCAGAAAGCGGATCACGTCCTCGATCAGCGAGACGTAGCGCGCTTGCATCGCCAGCACGCGCTGGCTGTGCTCGCTCGCAGGCTGGCTGGCTGGGCGCTGGGCAAGCTCGGCCTCGGCAGCAGCGAAGATGCGCCGAAGTCCATCGCGGCTGAAGATCTTGAGCATGAGCTCTAGGTTCAGGTCCGCCTGACGAACGCGATACCCGCGCCGCTTGAGGAAGCGCGTCAGGTAGGCAGCCGATGGATAGGTGTAGTTCGGCGAGCAGAATGGCGCGACGATGAGGAGCGTGGAGATCTCGCGCTCACCCTGCGGTGCATCTTTGGCCCCCGCCGAGCCTCGGAACAGGCGATTGACGGCGATGACCCCCTCGGCCTGGCTGGCCGCGTTCACGGCGCAGCCCGACGAACCCTCGGTCTCGCCCGGCTGGCTCGCCTCGGGCGCATTCGGCGACTGCATACGGACACTCCTCCCCAATAGAGAATTGTCGCATGTCGGGCCCGTCGGTTGTGCGCCGCCCGCCATGCACAAACCAGGTGCGCCTGGAGAGGGCGACAAGGCCCGCCCGCAGAGGCCCGTGTGCGCGCCCCCGCGGCTGCGGTCCGACCTTCAGTCTCGACGCACAGCAGCCGGCGCAGCGCTTTACAGCCAGCCCCCCACCTGAGGTATAACCCTGTCGGAGCGGCCCGTACCGATGACTTCCACGGAAATCCTGCAGCGCGCCCTAGCAGGGGATAAAGCAGCCCAGGCAGAGCTGGTCCGCATCCTGCGCCCGGTCTTCGAGAAGCAGGCGGCCTATACGGTGTGGCGGATTCGCGGCAATGGCGAAGACGTCAAGCAGCTAGTTGGCGACATCTTCGTCGCGCTGTACGCCAATCAAGCCAACGCCCTGCGTCGCTTCGATGCCCGTCACGGGGTGCCACCCGAGATCTACTTTCGCCAGTTTGCGCAGTTCCAGTGTCGGACCTACCTGCGCTCGCGCATTCGCCAGTCGCGCCATGAGCAGCTGACCGACCCCACCGATCTGCCGCCGCCCAGCGACGAAGAAAAATTTCCAGAGAGCCCGCTCGAACAGGCCCATCGCAGCGAGGTTCTCACCCGCCTGCGGGGTGCGCTCGACGAAGGAGCTTACGATCTACTCGATCGTCGCTATCTACAGAGGCAAGCGGTTCCTGAGATCTGCGCCCACCTTAAGATCACGGAGACCACGTTCTACCAACGAGTTCATCGCCTGGTGAAGAAGCTGAAGGACAAAGGCTTCTTGGCAGATTGATGTGCCGGTTGCATTGGCTGTCAGAAACCGCGGCGCGGCAGCCTATGTGACGATGTGGGGAGATGCCAACATGAAGAACTCGATGGATGAAGTCCTGGAAGAAGCCCGTGCCGAGGCGGCCTACGATGCCTTGAGTCGGCACGAACGAGGCGAGCCCCAGCCCGAGGAGGCGGCGTTCACCGACGAAG
>CALFYE010000543.1 GCA_937952145.1 uncultured Myxococcales bacterium | reverse complement strand
GGCGCGCACCGATATCAACGGTCTATGCGCCGGGACAGCTGCGCGAAGTGACTCAGCATGATGGATCGGTGCTGCGCCTGCGGAAGCTGGCGGAGGATTATGATCCGACCAACAAGATCGCGGCGGCGAACTATCTGCAGGAGCGTCATGCCGAAGGCGAGATCGTGACCGGGCTTCTGTTTGTCGATCCTGAGGCGACGGATTTGCATGACCGGCTGGGCACGATGTCGACGCCGCTTAACAAGCTTTCTTCAGAACAGCTCGTGCCTGGAAGCGCGGCTCTTGCAAAGATCAATGCAGGGCTGCGATAGACACAGGCATGAAACGCCTGGCGATTGATTTTCTCGAAGAATGCGAAGCCCTGCACGCCCTGCTGGAGCCCTTGGGCGAAGCGGAACTTGATCAGGCGACGGCTTTCAAGGGCTGGCCGATCAATCGGGTGATCCAGCATCTGCATGTCTGGAATCTGGCGGCGGGATTGTCGCTGCAGGGGGACGAATCCTTTCCGGAATTCTACGGGCGGCTCGAAGCGCATCGCGGCGCGGGCGGGACGATGGGGAGTTTCGAGAGGGAGTGGCTCGGCGGGTTGAGCGGGCCGGCGCTGGTCGATGCGTGGCGTGCGATACGACGCCCGTCCCATAACCTCACGGACGTTGTCGCGCAACTCCTCGAAGGAGACATCTGACGACAGGAGGTGGCGGCGGGCACAGAACCTCAAGAAAGCCCGCGTGCCGGCCACATATGTCGCGATGGTGAAGCGGTCTTCGCGGCCGTAGACCCGGGCCAGCCAGACGTAGAACCGCTCGAGGATATCGCCGCCGAACGCCGTCGTGTGCAGATCGTGAAGGTCAGCGGGTCGAAGAGCAGTGCGCCGGGATCGATGCCCCAGCGCCCACAGACGATGTCGTATAGGCGACGGGCCACCGCGACCTTGCGCTCGGCGGTCTTGGCCATGCCGTCTTCGTCGATGGTCAGCGCGATGAGGCCGGCGCCGTACTCGCGCGCCAGGCGGCAGATCTGGTTGGCTTTTTCTTCGCCGTCTTCCAGGTTCACCGAGTTGATGATGGCGCGTCCGCCGATCATCTTGAGCGCCGCTTCCAGCACATCGAGCTGCGTCGTATCGATGACCAAAGGCAGGTTGATCTGCGTCGAGTAGCGGCGCAGCACCTCGCGCATGTCGCGCACTTCATCGCGGCCGACGTAAGCGGTGCAGACATCGATCAGGTGCGCGCCCTCGGCGATCTGCTCGCGACCGATCTCGACCAGGCTGTCGAAGTCTTCGCGCAACAGCCCCTCGCGGAACTTCTTGCTGCCGTTGGCGTTGCTGCGCTCGCCGACGATCAGCGGCGGGGGATCCTGCCGCAGGTTGACCGAGATGTAGAGCGACGTCGCCTGCGAGGGCCCCGGCTCGGGACGGTTGCGCGGGCGCGGCGTCGTACCATCCGGACCGCGCAGCCGAGACGACAGCGCGGCGACGTGGGCCGGGTTCGTACCGCAGCAGCCGCCGATCAGCGACACGCCGTAGTCGCGCACGAAGCGCTCGTGGAAATCGGCCAAGCTGTCGGGCGTAAGGTCGTAGGTGGCGACGCCGTTTTCGTTGCGCGGCAGGCCGGCATTCGGCAGCACCGACACCAGGCGCGACGAGTTTTCGCCCAGGAAGCGGACGTGCTCGTGCATCAGGTCGGGGCCGGTGGCGCAGTTTAAGCCAATGACATCGACGTCGAGTGCCTCCAGCGCGGGCAGCGCGGCGGCGATCTCGGTGCCGATGAGCATGGTGCCGGTGGTCTCGATCGTTACCTGAGTGATGATCGGAACTTCGCGCCCGGCAAGCTGCATAGCGCGACGGCTGGCCAGCACGGCGCACTTCACACCCAGGATGTCCTGCGCTGTCTCGATCTGGATGATGTCGATGCCACCGGCCAGCAGGCCATGGATCTGCGTGACGTAGGTGGCGAAGAGCTCGTCGTAGGGTAGGTGGCCCAGCGAGACCAGCTTGGTCGTCGGGCCGACCGAGCCAGCGACAAATCGCGGCAGGCGCGGGTTCTGCTTGGTGAACTCGTCCGCCACCCCGCGCGCGATGGCGGCGGCGCGGCGCGACAGATCGAAGGCCTCTTCCGCGATGTTGTACTCGGCAAGGACGAGCGGCGTGCTGCCGAAGCTGTTGGTCTCGACGATATCCGCGCCGGCTGCGAAGTACTGGCGATGGATGTCGGCGATGACATCGGGGCGGGTGCGGCAGAGGATCTCGGGGCAGCCCTCTTTGCCTTCGTAGTCGGCGAGGGTCAGGCGGGCCCGCTGGATCATCGTGCCCATCGCGCCGTCGCAGATCAGCACGCGCTCGGCAAGTGCCGCGAGCACAGGAAACTGGCCGGCGCGCTGGCTTAGATTCCAGCGCGGACGCGGTGGTGAGATGACGGCCGCCGGGGACTCAGGACTAAGCGAAGTTGTCATAGTGCGCCGAAGCTAGCGGAAAGCGTTCCGCGGGTAAACAGGTGTGCGCAGACGAACCCCGACTTGCGCTGCCGGGGCGCGGCGTTAGCTGGCTGGCGCGGGTTGGCGGAGCTTAGGCCGCGGGTCGGTCGCTGGGAGGCAATGCGTCGCGGTTCGGCCAGAAGCCCTGCAAGAGAGCCGGCAGCACCAGCAGCGCCGCCGCCAAACACAAAAGCACTGCGAGCGCGCCGGCGATGCCCAGGTGCTGCAGGCCCAGGAAGTGCGCTGGGATGAGACCAGCAAAGCCAGCGACGGTGGCCAGCGTGGTCAGCACGATGGCGCGGCCGGTCGTGGCTAGCACGCGGGCCGGGGAGCGCTGGCTCGGTTCGGTCGCCTCATGCCGATGCACAAGGAAGATGTGATCATCGATGCCGTAGCCGATGCACAGCGGGATGGCGATGAGGTTGTAAAGGTTGAGCGGGATCGAAAAGAGCGCCAGCGTCGCCGCGAACAGCGACCAGGCCACTGACAGCGGCAAAAGGACAGCCAGCGTCGGGCGCAGCCGGCGATAGTAGAGCGCAAGCAAGAGCACGATGGCGGCGACTGAGGCCAGACAGACGCGCAGCAGATCGACGGAGAGCAGCGCCGTCAGCTCGCGTTCGAGCAGCGGCAGGCCAGTCAGTGAGCCGCCCAGCGCCGGGTCACGGGTCAGTGCCTGTAGCCGCTCGACCGTCGCTGACAAGTGCTCATCGACCGGCACGAAGAGATACAGCGCGACCAGGCGCTCGGTCGGCAGATCAGCGACATGGGTGCGTACCAGGAAGCCCAACTCGGTGGCCGCGAGGCCGGCGAGCGAGAGCGCAGTCTGGGGATTTTCCGTCGCTGCGGCGCGCAGGCGGGCCAAGGCATCGGCAAAGGCCGCGGTGTCAAAACCCGCGCTGTTAAGCGCGGCTTCCAGCTGGGTGGCAGCTCCCGGCAGGTCGAGGCTGGCCAGTCGCCCCCGTCGGGCGGCCTGCGTCGCGTCGGAGGGCACGAGGGCCGACACCGACTCGTAGCCGCGCAGCGATCCTTGCCGGCGCAGACCTTCGACCGCGGCTTGGAAGCGATCGGCGCGCTGCAGGGCCGCGTCGCGATCGCGGTCGGCGATCAGCACGACCATGAAGCGCTGCTGTTCACCGAAGCGCCGCGAGAGCTCAGCTTGTGCCAGGGCGGGGGGCATGTCGCCGGGCTCGAGCGCAAACAGCCGCTCCGAAAAGTGCAGCCGGCGCGCGAACGGCAGCCCGAGCAGAAACAGCCCCGCGGCGACCAGCAGCACTAGGCGCGGGCGACGACTGCCCAGGCGACCGAGCGCCGCCAGCATCCCCCGCTGGTCGTTGATCGGCGGCAGCGGTCGCCACCACAGCCGCGGCGGCAGCAGCAAGAGCAGCGCCGGAAAGATGGTCAGCATGGCGACGGCGTTGAGCAGAAGCCCGAGGCCGGCCAAGACGCCCAGCTGATTGAGCCCCTGATAATCCGACAGCCCGCAGGCGATGAACACCGCCGCTGGCCCAAGAGTGGCGACGATCGACGGGCCGGCTAAGCGACAGCTGGTGGTGCGGACGGTGGTGGCGATATCGGCCGGCGACGCCTGTCCGGGGAGCGCCGCAAGCTCTTCGCGCAGGCGACTGTAGAGCTGAATCGGCAGGTCGATGCCAATTGCCACCAGGATGCTGGAAAAGGCCATCGACACGCCGGACAGGCGACCGAATAGAAACGTCGCGGCCACCGCCGTCCACAGCCCGGCAAAGCCGAGCGGCAACAGCACCCAGGGCAGGATGCGCAGCGAGCGGAAGAACAGCGCGAACAGCAGCAGCACCGCGCTGACCGACAGCACCGTCGAGCGCGTCATGTCGCCTTCGATCCAGCGGCGATAGTAAGGGGGAAATGCGTACGCGCCGGTGAAGCCTACGAGAATGCCCTTGGTATCGTCGCTGGCGAAGCGCGTGACCTGGGGATCGCTGCCCAGCGGACCGAGGTGGCGCAGGAGATCGGCCAAGCGGCCGGACTCGGGCTGGGTGGCGGGCTCGGCGCCCAGGCGGCGGGCGATGGCGATGGCGTCTTTGACCAGGGCCTCGCTGCGCTGCCATTCAAGCGGTGCGAAGCGCGGCCGGAGCTTGAGGATGAGCGCGCTGCCATCCGCGGTGCGCAGGTAGCCGCTCTGGGCATCGACGGGGAGGCCGCTCTGGGCCTGCAGGCGACCGGCGACAAGCGGGATCAGCTCCAGCGGATCGGTGGTCAAAAGCGGCGCCATGGCGCTGCCGCCGGGGGCGGATAGCAGACCGCGCAGGCGCGAGGCACGCTCGGCCAGCGCCGGGGGCTGCAGGCGTCGGGCCAGCTCGTCGAGATCGGCGTCGTTGAGCAGGAGGTACAGGTGGTCGCGGAGGTAGCTGAGCGAGGTGCCGCTGATGCGATGCGTGACCTGCTGCACGTCGGGATGCTGAGCGAGGGCCGCGGCGTAGGCATCGGCGAACTCGGGCAGGCGAGCGCGATCAGCGGTGCCCGCGGTCACCAAGATGAGCAGCTCTTGCCCGGCCCCCAGGTCGCGCGTGAAGCGAGCGAAGGTCTGCGCTGCCTGCGACGAGCGCGGCAGCATATCGACAAGATCCCCCTGCAGGTTTAGGCGCCGCAAGAGCGGCAGGCTGGCCAGCGTGAGGAGCAAGAGGACAAGGAGCAGCCGACCCGGGCGTCGCAACAGGGCTTCGAGGCCGCGCGGCAGTCGGCTCATGCGCGGGCTCCGAGCAGCGCGGCACCACAGGCGATCGCGGTCTGCGGCGACAGCGCGGCTGGGCTACCGGCGGGGGCAGCGGGTAGCTCAAGCGGCGCGACCGGCAAGAGCGAGCTGACCAGCCGACGCACAAGCGGCATCTCGGCCCCTCCGCCCGACAGCAGAACGGTGGTGAGCGTGCGGTCGGCGTGTGCGGTCTGGCGGCGGACGATCTCGATACACTCTAGGCTGCGGCGCAGCTCATCTTCGACGAGAAGTTCGAGCTGCTCGCGGCTCATATCGGCTTCGAGATCCAGGCTGGCGTCGCCGATGTAAAGCAGCTCGGGCAGGCGCAGGTGGGCGGTGTCACGCTCGCTGAGCGTGTGCTTGACCCACTCGGCGGCGAGGCGCAGACGGGCCATCACCTTGCGGCTGCCCTGCGGCGAGACGCCGAACTCGCGTTCGTACAAGTGGCAGAGGTGGGCGATGATGCGGGCATCGCAGACGTCGCTGCCGACCGCCACGGCGCTGCTCTTGCGAATGACCAGGCTCGGCGGCGGTGGGGGCGGCGGCGGCACGGCCAGCGGTGACTCGGCGGCCAGGGTGTAGTCGATGAGATCGACGCGATCGATATCGAGAGGAGCCGGCCGCTCACCGCTGCGCTCGATGACGGCGGCCTCGCAGGCCCGCGCTCCCAGGTCGCAGACCAGGAGCTGCTGCCCCAGCTCGACATCGGCCGGGCGAATGCCGTACGCGGCGACGACCGCCTCGGGCTCGCGCACCAGCGTGACCTGACGGAAGCCAGCCAGGACCGCAGCATCGCGGGCGGCGGCGCGCTGCTCGGGCGTGAACTCGCAGGGCACGGCGAGGTGGACGGCGGTCGTCGGTTGGCCGCAGCGGGTCTCGGCAATATCGCGCAGCTGAGCCAGCAGCACCGCGCACAGCTCCTGCGGGGCGAAGCTCTGGCCGCCGAGCAGCACGCGCTGGCTGGTGCCGAGCAGGCGTCGCAGACGGGCGATGGCGCGATCCGGTTCCAAGAGCAGCTGGTTCTTGGCGCTGTCCCCGACGTGCAGGCGGCCGCTCTTGTCGATGCCGACCACCGCGGGTAGCGAGCGCCGTCCGGTCAGCGACTCCAGCAGCACGGGCTTGCCGTCTTCGACATACGCTGCCCGCAGCTGAGTCAGGCCGAAGTCTACGCCGATGCGCATTGCGGTTTTTTCGCGCTCCACAGGGACGGGCACTTTAGCTGGTCGCGAAGTTTTGCGGGGCTACGCTGTGCGGGCTTTTTCCGCGCGATCACGTAGGGCAGAGACGATGTCGTCGGCGCTGTGCGAGATGTCGCCGGCGCCCAGGGTCAGGATGATGTCGCCGGGCTGCGCCTGCTCAGCGAACAGGGCCGGCAGATCGTGGCGGCTCTCGACGTAGTGGGCATCGGGATGGCCGCTCTCGCTGATGCGCGCGGCGAGGTGGCTGGAGCTGACGCCGGGGATCGGCGCTTCCGAGGCGGCGTAGATGTCGCAGACGTAGACCCGCTGGGCATCGGTAAAGGCGAGCGCAAACTCGGACAATAGGTCGCGCGTGCGGGTGTAGCGATGGGGCTGAAAGGCCACCAAGACGCGACGGCCGGGATAGCCGGCGCGGGCTGCTGCCAGGGTGGCGCGGATCTCGGCGGGATGGTGCCCGTAGTCATCCACGACCATCACCGGCGGCGCAGTCGTCGCGGTCGAGAGGGCCACCTCGCCACGCACGGTGAAGCGCCTGCCGACCCCGGCGAAGTCGGCGAGAGCCTCTTGATAGATCGCAAACGGCACACCGAGAAAGCCACAAACCGCCAGCACGGCCAGGGCATTGACGGCGCTGTGCACGCCCGGCATGCGCACGGTCACTTGGCCTAGCTGCCCCGCGCCGTGCCAGGCGGTAAACGTCGTGTTTAGGCCGCTTGTGTGGATGTCGGTGGCGCGGTAGTCGGCGTTCGGCGACAGGCCATAGGTGACGTAGCGCTTGTGCACCCGCGGCAGCAGCGCTGCGACGACTGGATGATCGATGCAGAGCACGGCGCGGCCATAAAACGGCACCTGATTGGCGAAGGTGACGAAGGCTTCTTGCAGCGCGGTCAGCGAGCCATAGTGATCGATGTGCTCGGGGTCGATGTTGGTGATCACCGCGACGGCCGGCAGGAGCTGCAGGAAGCTGCCGTCCGACTCATCGGCCTCCGCGACCAGATACTCCGACTGGCCGAGGCGTGCGTTCGAGCCGAGCTCGGCCAGCTTGCCGCCGATCACCGCCGTCGGATCGAGACCGGCCCGCTTGAGCACCGTGGTCAAAAGTGAGCTCGTCGTCGTCTTGCCGTGTGAGCCGGCCACTGCCAGGCTGAACTTGAGGCGCATGAGCTCAGCCAGCATCTCGGCGCGACGGATGACCGGGATGCGCAGCGCGTGGGCAGCGAAGACCTCGGGGTTGTCGCGCTGCACGGCGCTGGAGATGACGACGACATCGGGCGTGGTCTCTTGCGCTGGGTCGTCGGCGATCTGGCGCAGCGAGTCGGCACTGCTGGGGGCAAACAGCGTCAGATTTTCGGCACCGTGTCCGATGGCGATGAGGCCGCCCAGGCTGCGCAGCCGACGCGTGGTGTCCGACTCTTTCAGGTCGCTGCCCGAGACGCGATAGCCCAAGGACAGGAGGATCTCGGCGATGCCCGACATGCCGATGCCGCCGATGCCGACGAAGTGAATGCGGGTGTCGGGGCGGGCGTACATGTGTCGGCTCGACAGCGACGATGGCAGGGGCGAGATCTGACTGCGGCGGCTCTCGGTCGAGACTTCAACGGGCAGGGGTGAGTGCTGGCTGTGGCCACTTTCTCGATTGGGCTCGGTGGCAGGCTCGGCAGCGGGTGGGGGCGGGGCGTCGTGGCTCATGGCGTCTTCCCGGCGAGCGCCAGCAGGTGATCGGCGATCGCGCGCGCGGCGGCGGGGCGACCGAGTGCTCGGCTGCGCTGGGCCATGCCCGACAGCGTCGAACGATCGGCAGCCAAAGCCGCGAGTCGATCGGCTAGCTGGCGCGGCGTGGTGGTGGTCTGCGGCAGGAGCTCGGCGGCACCAGAGTCGGCCATGAAGCGCGCGTTGTGGGTCTGGTGATCGTCGGCGGCCTGCAGGAACGGGATCAGCAAGGCGGGCCGGCCGATGGCGGTGAGCTCCGCGATGGTGGTGGCCCCGGCGCGACCGACCATCAGATCGCAGCGCGCGTAGGCCTCGGCCATGTCGGTGATGAAGGCGCTGACGCTGGCGACGTCATCGGACAGGCCCAGGGCGCGATAGCGCTCGGCGATGCGCTCGCGATCCTTTTCGCCGGTCTGGTGCACGATGCGTAGCTGGCGGCGACAGGTGTCAGCACCCAGCGCTTCCAGCGCCGCGACGAACAGATCATTTACGGCCGTCGCCCCCTGCGAGCCACCGAGGATCAAGACGGCCATCTTGGCATCGGCGGGCGCAGGCTCAGCCGGGGCCGCGACGCTGCCCGCTTTTCCGGCGATGGCAGCGCGGATCGGATTACCCAGCGAGATGACTTTGTGGCCGGGGAAATACGCCGCCGCCTGCGGAAACGCGATGACCACGCTGCGCACCAGACGGCCGAGGATCTTGTTGGTCAGGCCCGGGATCGAGTTCTGTTCCAAGACGATGCTGGGGATGCCGCACAGCGCCGCACACAGCACGAGCGGCCCCGAGGCATAGCCGCCGACGCCGACCACCGCCTGCGGTCGCAGCCGCCGCAGGATCGACAGCGCCGCGAGGAGCGACAGTGGCAAGCGAAACAGGTTGCGCACCGTCGTCCACAGCCCCTGTCGCTTCAGACCCGCGACATCGATCAGCTCTAGCCCATAAGGCGTGGTCGGAATCACGCGGGCTTCGATGCCGCGCGCCGTACCGACAAAGGTGATGGCGTAGCCGCGGCCGGCTAGCTCATCGGCGAGCGCCACGCCGGGGAACAGGTGGCCGCCAGTTCCGCCGCCGGCGATGACCACGGTCGGTTTTTCGCTCATGACGACGACCCCGCCACGGAAGGTCGCGTTCGGCTGGGACGACGGCGCGCCATGCGGCGACGGTTGCTGTTCCATAGCCAGCCAAACAGCGGTCGCCCGCCCTGACTGCGACGGCGCGCGGTACGAACGGGGGTCGGCGCGGGCTCGGCCCGCGACACGTTGAGCAGGATGCCAAGCGCCGCCAGATCGATGACCAGCGTCGAGCCGCCGAACGACACCAGCGGCAGCGGCAGCCCCTTTGTGGGCAGCACCCCCAGCACCACGCCGGCGTTGACGATGGCCTGCAGCGCCAGCATCGTCGTGATCCCGGCCGCCAAGTAATAGCCAAACAGATCCTGGGCCCGCACCGCGGCGCGATAGCCGCGATAAAGCAGCACCGCGAACAGCAGCAGCACCCCCAGGATGCCGGCAAAGCCCAGCTCTTCGCCGATGATGGCCAGGATGTAGTCGGTATAGGCCTCGGGCAGAAATAGCTTCTGCTTGCTGTCGCCAAGCCCCTGGCCGAAGTACCCGCCCGAGCCAATCGCGATCAGCGAGGCCGCCATCTGATAGCCGTAGTTGCTGCGAAACTGCCAGGGATCGAGATAGGCCAGGATGCGTCGCAACCGCCACGGCGTATCGACGATCTTGAGATACAGGATGGGCAGCGCCGCCAGCATCGCGGACAGGAGATACGTCAGCTTGGTGCCGGCGAGAAACAGCAGCACCATCGTGACCCCGCCCATGATCACCGCGGTGCCGAGATCCGGCTGCTTGAGCAAGAGCAGCATGAAAACGCCGCAGACGAGGAGCGGCGGCAGAAAGCCGCGCAGGAAGTCATCCACCTGATCGCGCTTTCTGCTCAGCGTGTGAGCCAGAAAGACGACGATGGCCAGCTTGCCTAGCTCGGCGGGCTGGAAGGAAAAGCCAGCCAAGGAAAACCAGCGCTGCGCGCCGTTTCTGCGGGCTCCGACGACGAGCACGGCGCACAACAGCAGGAAGGCGGTGCCCAAAAGTGGGTAGGCGATGCGCGCGTAGAAGCGATAGTCGAGGCGCATGGTCAGCGCCATGGCGACGAAGCCCAGCGTCACCCACACCAGGTCGCGCACCAGGAAGTGGTGGCTGTCCGAAAAGCGCTGCTGCGCAAAGATCGCCGACGAGGAATACACCATCACCACGCCGATCGCGGTCAGAAGGACGATGACCGTAAACAGGATCGGGTCCGAGCGGAAGCGCCCCGAGCCGGGACTGTGCGCGGCGATGTCGATGCCGTGCGCGGGGCTGCCAGCGGAGGTCGGGCTCATGACGCCGGAGTACCGAGCCCGGCGCTCGGAAAAGGCGAGGCGATGCGCTCAGCGGAGAGAGCCTGCACCGCTGCGACAAACACCTGCGCGCGATGGGCGTAGTCGGTAAACATGTCGAACGACGAGCAAGCTGGGGACAGCACGACCGCATCGCCTGCGCGGCAGAGCTGAGTGGCCGCCCGCACGGCCTCGGGCAGGGTATCGGCCCGCTGCACCGGGAAGGGACAGCCAGCCAGCGCCTCGTGCAGAAGCGGCGCGGCTTCGCCGATCAGCAGCACTCCGCGACATGGCGTCTCGGCTGGGAGGCGACACAGCACCTCGCGCAGCGGGGCATAGCTGCCGCCTTTGTGACGACCCCCGGCGATGAGGCACAGCGGACGGGGAAAGCCATCGAGCCCAGCGACGACCGCATCGACATTGGTGCCCTTGCTGTCGTCGTAGTAGCGCACGCCAGCGACTTCACCGACGAGCTCCATGCGATGCGGCAGCGGCAGAAAGCGGGCGGCAGCGCGGCGCGTCTGTTCGTAGGTCGCCAAGCCGGAGGCCCGCATCAGCAGAAACGCCGCCAGCACGTTGCCCAGGTTGTGCCGACCGATCAGCTGAAGCTCCGCGATCGGGTAGCGCTCGGCTGCGCCGTCGGGCGAGAGCTCTAGCACCAGATCGCCCCGTGCATCGTCGACATAGCCGGCCAGGCGATGCGGCCCGGCAACCTGGGGGGCCGTTCCTTTGGCCCGGCGTGCCGTCGAAAACAAGAGCGCCGGTTCTTCGCCGAAGCGGCGCTGATACAGCGCCAGGACCTGGGGATCATCGATGCACAGCACACGCACGGCGGGGGCCGCATCGTCGTCGCTGCGCATGTTGGCAAAGATGCGCGCCTTGGCATCGCCGTAAGCCGCGAGCGAGGGATAGCGATCCAGGTGATCGGGCGTCAGGTTCAGCACCACCGCGGCTCGGCAGCGCAGCGACGCAGCGGTCTCTAGCTGATACGACGACAGCTCGCAGACGACGATGCCGCGATCCGAGATCGCAGGATCGCGGTCGGCCACCGCGCTGATGAGCGGCGTGCCGAGGTTGCCGCCACAGAACGTGGGCCGTCCGGTCTCGGCCGCGATGGCGCCGCACAGGCTGGTCACCGTCGATTTGCCGTTGGTGCCGGTGATCCCGACGACCGGCGCCTGCACGTAGCGGCTGGCGAGCTCGATCTCGCCGGTGATCGGTACGCCGGCCTGGCGAGCCGCGACTATCGGCTCACGCGTGGGTGGCACACCAGGGGACAGAACGATGAGGTCGACGGACGACAGGACCTCGGCCCGCAGGCCGCCGAGGTGTAGCTGCAGCGCCGGGCTGTGTGCGTGCTCGCCAAGCGTCGCCAGCATCGAGCGCAGCGCCGCTTCCGGCCGATCATCGCAGCCCAGCACCTGCGCGCCGGCCTGCAGCAGGAAGCGCAGCGTCGCCACGCCCGACTTGCCCAGGCCAACCACCGCCACCCGTCGGGAGGAGAGATCGAACGCCATGCCTAGCGCACCTTCAGCGTCGCCAGTGCAACCAAGGCCAGCATGACCGCGATGATCCAGAAGCGGACGATGACCTTCGGTTCGGCCCAGCCCTTGAGCTCGAAGTGGTGGTGTAGCGGCGCCATCTTGAAGATGCGCTTGCCGGTCAGCTTGAAGGACATCACCTGCAGCATCACCGACAGCGTCTCGGCCACGAACACGCCGCCCAGGATGAACAGCGTCAGCTCATTTTTGGTCAGCACCGCCAGCGTGCCGAGCGCTCCGCCCAAGGACAGCGAGCCGACATCGCCCATAAAGACCTGCGCCGGATATGTGTTGTACCAAAGGAAGCCGACGCTGGCCCCAGCGAGGGCACCGCAGAAGATGGCCAGCTCACCGGCGCCATAGATGTACGGGATCTTTAGGTACTCGGCGATGTTGAAGCCCTTGATCACCGTGCCGGCGCCGTACGAAAGGATCAGGAACGTGCCGGCGGCAATGATCACCGGGCCGATGGCCAAGCCGTCGAGGCCGTCGGTCATGTTGACGCCGTGGCTGCTGCCGACGATGACCAGCACCGCGAAGACGATATACAGCGGGCCGATCATGACAAACGGGTGCTTGTAGAAATCGACCAGCGGCAGCGCGACGCGGAAGCGCAGATCGACGTCGAACAGGTTCGAATAAAAGACGTAGCCGACCACCGCCACCGTCACCAGCGTCTGCAGGATTAGCTTGGTGCGACCGGGCAGCCCTTTTTTCGAGACGCGCAGCTTGCGATAGTCGTCGAGGAAGCCGATGAGGCCGTAGCTCGTGGTGATGGCCAGCACGACCCAGACGAAGCGATTCGATAGGTCGCACCACAGAAGAGTGGGGATGACGAGCGAAAACAAGATCAGCGTGCCGCCCATGGTCGGCGTGCCCGCCTTCTTCTTGTGCGTCTCGGGACCGTCGGTGCGGATCGTCTCGCCGATCTGCAGGCGGCGTAGGCGATCGATGAACCACGGACCTAGGACTAGGCTGATCAAGAGCGCCGTCAGGATGGCCAGGATGGTTCGCGTCGAGACGTAGCGCACCAGGTTCAGCCAGCGCAGGGCGTGATGGACATGCAGCGGATAAAGGAGGTGGTAAAGCATGGCTCTAGCTCGCCCCGCCGTGCTTCGGATCGGCCGGGCGTGTCGAGGCAGCAGCGGGGCTGCCGGGTGAGTGGCTCGGGCCGGCGGGCGGCTGCGAGCGCAAGGAGTCGATGACGTGTTCGAGCGCCATCCCGCGGGAGCCCTTGACCAAGATCCAGTCGCCGGGCTGGGTGGCGGCGGCAGCGAGGCTCGCGGCCTGCTGCGGTGAATCGGCGTGGACGGCAGCAAGCCCGGCCGCCTGGGCTGCAAGACTGGCCTGTTTGGCGCGCTCGCCGACGGTGATCAGCTGCGCTAGCCGACAGCTCGCCGCGACCTCGCCGATTTGTCGATGCAGGGCTAGCTCATCGTTGCCGAGCTCTAGCATGTCGCCCAGCACGGCTACCGCGCGCGCCGATCCAGAGAGTGCGGCCAGCGTGCGCAGGGCGGCGGCGGTCGAGTCGGGGTTGGCGTTGTAGCAGTCGTCGAGCACATGGCGGCCGTGCAGGGTCACGATCTGTCCGCGATGTTTGGCTTGCACCACCCGCGACAGGCCATGCGCGCACAAGAGCAGCGGCACATCCAGCGCCATCGCGGCGGCGGCAGCCAGCGCCGCGTTGTCGGCCTGATGCACGCCGACGAGCGGAATGCTCGCAACGACTCGGCTGGGGCCGATGGCGGCCAGGCTATCGCCGCCGATGTAGCGAAGCTCGACCTCGATGCCTTCGGCGCTCTGCGAGAGCACGCGATACGCCAGGACGGGGCTTGGCTCAGCGCTTGTGGGGCTGGGATCGTTCCCCTCATCGCGACGGGTGACGAAGGCGCGCAGGCGACCGCTGCGCTGGGTCGGCGTCAGCGTGGCGCCCGCCCATAAGGCCTGCTTGCCGACGCGGGCATGATCCGGGTTGCCACAGAAGACGGCGGTGCAGCCGTCGCCCAGGCCGACGAAGAGCTCGCCCTTGGCGGCGGCGATGCCGTCCAGCGAACCGAGCATCTCTAAGTGTGCGGAGCCGACGTTGGTGATGATGCCGACGTCGGGTCGAGCCAGCGAGGTGAGGTAGGCGATCTCGCCGCGCGCCGACATGCCCATCTCGATGACGGCAAAGCGCTGACCCGGACGCAAGCGCAGGAGGGTCAGCGGGACGCCAAAGTGGTTGTTGAGGTTGCCCTCGGTCTTGAGCACCTCGGCGGGATCGCCGGCATGCGTGGTCAGGATGGCGGCGACGAGCTCTTTGGTGGAGGTCTTGCCGCTGGATCCGGTGACCCCCACGACGCGCAGCTTGGCCGCGATCTCAGGGGCTTCGCGATGGGCACGCGCAAGCTGGCCGAGGGCGACGTGGGTATCGGCGACCTCAATCACCGCCACCGACTGCGAGTCCGGCAGGCGCGGCGCCCGGCCGCGATCGACGAGCAGCCCGGCGGCTCCCGCCGACACGGCCTGCGCGCAGAACTGGTGTCCGTCCTGCTTGTGGCCGCGCACCGCGACGAACAGTGCCCCGGGAATCACCGCTCGGCTATCGATGGTCACCGCCGAAAAGCGGTAGGCACCGCCGCGCACCAGGCGACCGGCCGTGGCTGAAAGGACGCGATCGAGCGGCAGCTCGATACTCGAAGCCACCGTCGAACCACCCCCTACGCCAAGCCCCGGGCTGCTGGGCGGCGGGGACGAGCGGGGCGGGGTCTCCAAACGGGAGAGGAGCGCCCGCAGCGCCTCTTCGCGATCGTCGAGGTGCTGCCGCTGGCTGCCGATGATCTGATAGTCCTCGTGGCCCTTGCCGGCGATCAGCACGACGTCTTCGGCCCGGGCCGCAGCGATGGCCGTGGCAATGGCGGCGCGCCGATCCGGCTCGACGAAGTAGCCCAGCTTGGCGCTGGTCAGTGCCGAGCGCTCCACGCGATCGAGGGTGCGTCCGCCCGAGAGCGTCTCTCCCGTTATCCCGCCCACGATCATGCGGATGATGGCTTGCGGATCCTCGCTGCGTGGGTTGTCAGAGGTCACGACGACAAGGTCGGCCTCGCTGGCCGCAATCTGGCCCATCTGCGGTCGCTTGCCAGCATCGCGATCGCCGCCACAGCCGAACACCACGAACAGGCGGCCACGGCGCTTTTCACCACCGCTTAGCGTCCGCAGGCTGCTCAGCACGCGGGCCAGGGCATCCGGGGTGTGGGCGTAATCGATGAACACCGAGGGGCCACTTGCAGCCGTCGCGGTCCCGGTAGAGCTACTGCGCGGCGAGGCCAGGCGCTCTAGCCGACCGGGCACGCCTTCGACCTGCGAAAGTCCGGCGCTGATGCGGGCCGGGCTTAGACCGAGAGCCAGGCCAACCCCGACGGCGACCGCCAGGTTCGCAAGGTTGAAGCGACCGGTCAGGCGCGACTGAATCGTCAGCTCACCTACCGGCGTCTGGAACGTCGCGACGGTGCCCTCCAGGCTCTGCTTTTCGGTGCGTAGGCTGATGTCCGCTGGGCCGCTCAGCGACACGCGCAGGCAGGCGCCCTCGGGCAGGCTGTCGGCGATGCGCACCCCGGCCTCGTCATCGACCAGCACCACGGCCCGTCCGCCGTCGGAAGCGGGCAGCAGGTGGTCGTGGAACAGCCGCAGCTTGGCCTGGAAGTACGACTCCATGTCGCCGTGGAAGTCCAGGTGGTCTTGGCTCAGGTTGGTGAACGCCGCGACGCGGAAGCGCACGCCATGCAGCCGGCCCAGCGAAAGAGCGTGCGACGAGGCCTCCATGACGACGTGGGTCGCGCCAAGCTCGCGCATCTCGGCCAGGGTCTGCTGCAGCAGCGGGGCCGTCGGCGTGGTCAGCGGAGCCGGCCAGCGCTTGCCGGCGAAGCGATAGGCGATGGTGCCGATGACCCCGGCGCGTCCACGCTGGGCGGTGCCCTCGGCCGTGCGCTCGGTCGCGTTGATCAGCGCTTCGATGAGGTGCGTCGTCGTCGTCTTGCCATTGGTGCCGGTTACGGCGACCAGGGTTAGCGCCTCCGCCGGTCGGCCATAGCGGTTAGCGGCGATCAGCGACAGGGCCTGCGCGGTGCTACCCACGACGATCTGCGGGATGGCGATGTCCTGGGCGCGCTCGACGACGGCAGCAACGGCGCCGCGCTCGGCCGCGACCTGGACAAAGCGGTGGCCATCGACGCTCTGACCCGGCAGGGCGATAAACAGGTCGCCAGCCGCCACCTGTCGCGAGTCGTCGCGCACCTCGCTGGCCAGCAGCGAAAGGAGCTCGTCCTGGCTGAGCTTCGGCGTGCCTGCGAGGCCTTCGATCGTCACCCCGCGCAGGAGCTCGGAAAGAGCCCGCGGGCGGGCGCTCTGGCTGGAGGGCACTGTGGTTTTCGTCGTCGTCATCGGCGAGCTCGCATCGACCTAGGGAGAGGGCGCCAGGCGCAGCTGACACACCGGGCTGCGGCGCGCGCTGTGCGGTGCGGGCTCCTGACCGACCACCAGCCCGCTGCCGCGGATCTCGACCCGCAGCCCGGCCCGGCGCGCCGTGTCGAGGGCCTGTCCTAGCCCCATGCCAGTGAAGTCAGGAACCGTGGCGAGGCTGGTGGACCCAGCCGCGGCGGGCGGGCTGCTTGGCGTCGCTTGGCGGGGTGCCGTTCCGAAAGCGGCGTCGGCATCGGTGCGCGACGGCTCGGCGACGTGACCCGGCTGGCTCTGGCGCGGCGGCACCCCCAGGTAGGGCAGGGCGGCAGCCATGACCTTGACGAAGATCGGCCCCGCGACTTCCGCGCCGTAGTGGCCCTCTTGCGGCTCGTCGATGACGACGAACAGCAGCAGGCGGGGACTGTCGGCCGGAGCATAGCCCATAAACGAAGACGCCCAGTACTCGGGGGAATAGCGACGCGTCGCCGGATCGACCTTCTGCGCCGTACCCGTCTTGCCCGCCACCGGATAGCCGGGGATGTCCAGCTTCTCGCCGGTGCCTTTTTTCAGCATGGCGGCGCGCAGCATGCGGTGGACCTGCTCGGCGGTGCCGCTGCCCATCACCCGTCGTCCGCTGGCCGGCGCATCGAGCAGCGTTTGTCCCGTCGGGGACACGATGCGGCGCACGATGTGGGGACGATACAGCGTACCGCCGTTGGCAATCGCCGACAGCGCCGCCGCCAGCTGCAGCGGGGTCGCCGTCATGCCCTGGCCGAAGCTGATGTTGGCAAACGAGATATCACCCCACTCACCGACGGGTCGCACCTGGCCCGAGCGCTCGCCCGGCAGGTCGACGCCAGTCAGCGCGAAGAAGCCCATCTGGCGCAGGAACAGGTACAGCTTGTCCTTGCCCAGGCGGCGGGCGATCTTCGCCGTGCAGATGTTCGACGAGCGGGCCAGCACCTGCGTCGTGGTCAGCACGCCCTCGGCTTCGGCGTCGTGCAGCGTCACATTGCCGATGCGCCAGGCGCCGTTTTCGCAGTCCCACTCTTCGCTTGGCGTGACGGCTCCGGCTTCCAGCGCGGCGGCTAGCGTGAACGGCTTGACCGTCGAGCCGGGCTCAAATGGATCGGTGACGGCGCGGTTTCTTGCCCCGCGCTCGCGGGCACCCATCGGGTCGTTGGGGTTCACCGAGGGCACCGAGGCCATGGCCACGATCTCGCCATTTCGGGGATCGAGCGCGACCGCCACCCCGGCTTTGGCGCGCACGCTACTGACGCCTTCTTCCAGCGCCTGTTCCAGCCGGTACTGGATGAACTTGTCGATGCTCAGGTAGACGTCGTTGCCGTGATCGCGCGTCACTTCGCCGACGCCGGCCACCAGCACATTGCGACCGCGAGCGTCCTTGAGCCCAACGATGCTGGCGCGTGAGCCGCGCAGGAAGCGATCGTAGGCTAGCTCGACACCCTCTAAGCCCGAGGCATCCAGGCCCGCCCAGCCCAGCACCGTGCCGGCCAGGCCGCGGTTGGGGTAGTAGCGCTTGGGCTCCTGCGCCAGCGCCAGGCCGGCCTGACCTAGCTCGCGCACCGCCTTCGCCTCGTCGGGCAGCACGCGGCGCTTGAGCCACACGAAGTGTCGCTCGGAAAACAGCTTGCGCTCTAGCTCATCGGCGTCGAGCTTGAGGATGCCGGCCAGCTTCTCGGCGAAGTCCTGCCGGGCGCCCTCGGGAATCGCGGCGCGTAGCTGCTGCGGGTGGGCGTACACCGAATCGACATCGGCCGAGGCGGCCAGCTCGGTCCCGATGCGGTCGAAGATGCGTCCGCGGTGCGGCGTCAGCTCGACCTCTTTGAGGTACTGCTCCTCGGCCAGCGCGCGGTACAGATCGCGCTGCATCACCTGCATGATGTAGGCCCGCAGCCCCAGACCAGACAGCCCCAGGGCCAGCAGCAGCGAGACCAAGAGCAGGCGCAGGCGGCTCGTCTCAGGGCGACTACTGCCGTCGCTGCCCTCTTTGCCCGCTGCGGCTTTGCCGGCCGCAGCTTTGCCGAGAGCAGCCTTGGGCGAGAGCTGCGTCATGGCGTCCCTCCCGGCGCCGTGGGGCGCCCCCCAGCTGCGGGTGCAGCCGTCGCTGAGCTAGGCTCGCTGCTCGTCGGGCCGGTGCCGCGTGCACGACCTGCCGTTCGCCCCCCCCGGGCGCCGCCGTGCCGCGGGCCAGAAATGATGCGAATCGACGAGGGATCGGGGGGCGCCATGTGCAGCTGCTCGCGGGCCACGCGCTCGATGGCGGCGGGATCTTTCTGCGTCGCCAGCTCTAGGCGCAGGCGCTGCTCGTGCTCGCGCAGGGCGCGGTGGATCTTGGTCTGCTCCGACAGGGCATAGCCGATGCGGATGACTTCCAGCCGCGTCCAGACGTGCAGCAGGGCCGCCCCGACGAGCGCCGTGACCGCCACGGCCACCCCGACGCCATAGATCGGCGAATAGATCCCTTCGAAAAAGGCCGTCAGCCGAGGAAAGCGCGGACCGGCCTTGCCGCTCCGAAACAGCGCCTTGGTCTTGCCTTTCGCCTCCGCCTTCGCCCTCATGCCGCCACCTCGCAGCGCTCGGCTGCGCGGACGTGGGCCGAGCGGGCCCGGCGATTGACGGCGATCTCCTCTTCTTTGGACGACACAGCTCGTCGCTGTAGCGGGGCCCAGGGCGCGTCCTTGAGCGCCAGCTTGACCAGTCGATCTTCTAGCGAGTGGAAGGTGATGATCACCAGGCGCCCCGTCGGTGCCAAAAGCTGCGGAGCCTCGGTGAGCAGCTGATTGAGCTGCCTTAGCTCGTCATTGACCGCGATGCGTAGGGCTTGAAATGTGCGCGTCGCCGGGTGCTTGTTGCGGTCGCGGCTGGGGTTCAGGCGGCGGATCACCTCGGCCAGGGCCAGGGTATCGACCAGCGTCCCTTCGTTGTGGGCCTGCTTCAGCCCGGCGGCAATCCGTCGCGAGGCCCGCTCCTCGCCGTAGTGGTAGATCAGGTCGGCGAGCTTCTCGGCCGGCAGCCGACCGATAAGATCGAGCGCCGTTTCTCCGCTCGCGGTGTCCATCCGCATATCGATCGGGCCGCGCCGCATAAACGAAAACCCGCGCTCTGCCTGATCCAGCTGCATCGACGACACCCCCAGGTCCGCCACCAGGCCAGACAGCGGGGGCACCCGATGCGCCGAAAGCAGGCTTGGCAGGTCACCGAAGCGACCGTGAATCGGCAGGAAGCGGTCGCCGAAGCGCGCCAGGCGCTCCGTTGCAAGTGCCAGCGCGTTCTGGTCGCGATCGACGCCGATCAGACGACCGTCGGGGCTGCTCGCCGAAAGGATCGCCTCGGCATGGCCACCGGCGCCCAGCGTGACGTCGCAGTACACCCCTCCGGCCCGGGGGGAAAGAAGCGTCAGCACCTCATCCAGCATGACGGACTGGTGAGGGGATGCACTGGGAGGGGTTGGTGCCATCGATACGGCTCGCGATCTACTCACCGTCGACGGAGGGTGTCAAGTTTTCACCGGCCCGACCAGTGCCTGTCCAGCCCCGAGCGGATGGGCCTGGCCAGATGGCAGGTCGAGCTAGGACACGACGGGGCTGGGAGCGGGCGGCGGGGCGCTCGGCTCGGGGGCCGGCGGGGTGGGCTCGCCCTCGCGGCGCGGGCCGCCCAGTTTCTCGCGATATAGATCGACGGCGGCGAAGCAGCGCTGCATCTCGGTCTTGGTGCGGCTACTCGTGCTGTCGTTGAGGTAGGCTGCGACGAGCTGGATGAGGTGCGCGGTGGCGGCCTCCATCAGGCGCAGGCGCAGGAGCCGCAGATCGGGGCGGCTGCGGGGCGGGCGGCGACGGGTTGCCCCCACCATCTCGCCGTAGGCGGCGTGCGTGCGCAAAAGCTCAGCGACGAAGTCCTCGCCGACTAGCTCGATAAGCTCGGTGCGCAGCCGTCCCCGATCGGCAATGAGGATCGCGATGCGCGAATCGGCCTCGACCCACTGCGCGCCGTATTCCAGCTGCGTGAAGCGCAGACCGTCGGGAAACAGCCGCGTCAGCAGCGCCTGCGCTCGCGCCGAGCGCGGATACTGCTCGGCCGGCAGGCTGGTATAGGTCTCAAGCCGCCGGTAGACACAGCCCCAGGCATTGTCGGCTGCCAGATCAATGGGCCGCGTCGGCTGGCCACTTTCCGCACTCAGCTGCGCGCGGTGCTCGTCCGAGGCTTCCTTGACCACCAGGGCGAGCTGGGTCTGGCTGCTCCGCACCGCTGGCGGCGGGCTGCTGGGGCTCTCGACCAACAGCTGGCGGCAGAGCGCAATCATGGAAGGCAGGTCGAGCGGCGGGACGCGGACATAGGCAGTGGGATCAAAAGAGGCGGCGGGCGTAGACGAGGCAGAGGGGGCAAGGCTGGGCATGGGCAGATCTCCTAAAGATGCGCAGGATGCGCACGTTGGGAAGTCTGACCATCGGATCTCAATCCGCAACCCCGACCCGCAAGATTTCTCTCTATGTGTAGGTGCTTCACCTCCTTTCCCGCCGACCCGCGGCTTCGCTGCGGCCAGCCTGACTTCTCGCGCGGCAGCCTCCCGGGCCCCCACGTTGCGGTGGTCGACCAGGCGGGGGAGGAGTGGAAGCTTGCTCGGGGTGGTGGTGGACCAGGTGAGGGAGGAGTGGATGCTTGTTCCGGGTGGTGGTCGACCAGGCGGGGGAAGAGTGAATGCTTGTTCCGGGTGGTGGTCGACCAGGCCAGGGAAGGGTGAAGGCTTGTCTGAGGTGGTGGTCGACCAGGCGTGGGAAGAGTGGACGCTTGTCCGGGGTGGTGGTCGACCAGGCGTGGGCAGAGTGGCGCTTGTCCGGGGTGGTGGTCGACCAGGGCGGGGTCGGGTTTGTGGGCTTTGGGGACGGTTCGTTTGTGGCTGCCCAGCGGGGGATGGCGCATCAACACCGGGCTACACCTCTGTGTCCGGCCGTTCACACTTTTTGGGGACGCAGGCCGACCAAGGTGGCGGGGGTGGCCGCGGCACTGTCGGCACCTTTGGACCTGGCGCCACAACATCGTGCGGCCGGCGCGATGGCACGCTGGCTGCTGAGTTGCTGTTCGTGGTAAATGTGTTTGTAGGATTCACCGCGAACGATGGAGGACTTCCCATGCGCTCACTGAGTACGAATTGGGGCTGGGGCCGGCTTGGTGCCCTCGCGATGCCGCTGCTTAGCGCCGTCGCTCTGCTCGTCCAGTCGGGCTGCGTAGATGAGCGGGATCGCTCCCGCTTCTTCACCTACTGCGATCCTTCCGGCTGTTATCAGTGCGACGAGAAGGGCTGTTCTTTGATGCCCGGTCGCAGCCCGGGCGCCGCCTGCAAAGCCTCAAGTGAGTGCGCCCCCGGCTGCTACTGCGCCGCCGACAGCAAGTGCGCCGAGGCGGGCTTCTGCGATCGCGGGACCGACTGCGCAAGTGGCTACACCTGCAACGTCGCGCGGCACTCGTGCGAGCCGGTCGGCAGCACCCCTGTCCCGACGCCCAAGAGCTGCAAGATCGCCTCGGACTGCAATCCGGGTAGCGAGTGTGCGAACGCCACCTGCCGCCCGATTCCGCTGCCCAAGAACGCCTGCGTCTTCAACCGCGAGTGCGGTGATGGTGCGCTCTGCCAGGACGGCCTCTGCCAGCGCGCCTGCGTCGATAACGACAGCTGCGGCACCGGCCGAGTCTGCGAGAGCAGCCGCTGCGTTCCCAAGCCCGCCGACAAGACCTCGTGCGTGGCCAGCTCGCAGTGCGGCGCCGGCCAGAACTGCATCGATGGCGCCTGCCACCTCAGCTGCGGCAAGGACAGCGAGTGCACCGGGGCCAACAAGAACGACTACTGCGCTTCCGACAGCGTCTGTCGCGCCGATGAGCGCCGCATCTCGGAGTGCAAGATCAACGCCGACTGCGGCACCGACCGCGAGTGCGTGAATGCCCAGTGTCGCGCCGCCTGCTTCGCCAACAGCGACTGCGCAACGTGCAGCGATGGCACGGTCTGCGGCGGCGGCTACTGCCTGACCCCGGCCGAAGCCAACCCGCAGTGCAAGCTGGCCACCGACTGCAGCGTCGCCAGCAAGCAGCACTGCCAGAACGGCGCCTGCATCCAGTAAGCGCCGCCTCGCCGCTCAGTCCTCGCCTTTCCTCTCCCTCGGCTCCGCCTTCCCGCCCAGCGCCAAGTTCGAGTCTCACCGAGGCGATTGACGCCTGAGTGAGGCGCGTGCCACATAGGTGGACCATGAGTGCTCCCCAGAGCCCTAGGGCCGAGCTCCTTGACCCGCTTCCAGATCAGCTCCATCTGTTTCATCACAATCCCCCGCTTCCACGGAATGGTGATGCCAGCTCGATTCAAAGGCTGCAGATGCTCTTCTGCAATCGTGATCGAGAGATGAAACAAGGGCGCGCCCGCCTAGAAGAGCTCCTTGATTGTGGACCTGACGCATCCCTTTGGTTGATCCAAGGCGACTCGCGCATCGGCAAGTCACACTACGCGCGGAAGCTGGTGCTCGATGTGATGATGGGCCGGACAGGGCCAGGTGAGTACTACTTCTTCATCCAGGCCAACAGCTCGGTTTCTGCACGGCGGGTGCTGGAGTCCATCTTCATGCAGCTCATGGACGAGCTCCTAAAAGGCGGCTCGTCAACGGACGATCTCCTGCGCACAAAAGAGCGTGTCGAAAGCCCCAGTGCAACCGGGAGTGTATCTGAAGCGACGAGCGAGGGCAGTGCAACCGAACTGGGTATCCAAGCCGGGTTCAAGCCGGTTCTAGAAGGGGCAGCGAAGACGGTGGGGACCTACGGAGTCAGCAGCACTCGCGCCTTCAGTTATGGACCGCTGCAGGACACGGAACTGATGCGTGGGATTGCCACCGCGCTTGACAGGCTGGCGAGCCTTCGCCCCAAACGGGTGCTGCTGCTGATCGACGACGTAGACCTGATTCGCTCCGGTGTGGAAGGAAATCGGGCGCGAGACGAGATCCTCAAGTGTTTGCGCGACGTCTTGGACCTTGCACGGTCGCAACCGATCTTTCTTCTGACCACGCGCAAGCTCCCTAAGGATCGCGAAAAAGAAGCGCGAGTCTTCATGTCTTTGCCGCTGCTGCGGGAGGTCGATCTGAGGGCTATCTATCAGCGACACGTCGACCATTTGCTAGCGGGCACTCAGGTTTTTGACGACAGGACACTTGGTTGGCTGGTTGCACACGCAGCCCAGCGAGTCGGCGTGTTTCTGCATCAGTGCCGCGCGCTATATGACTTTGCCTTGTCCAATGACCATCGAGCCCCCTTAGGTGATGAGCTCCGCCAGGCATGGCTGGATCACGAATGGAAAGAGCTGCTGTCGGACGAGGAAGCGGGGGCCTTTGCTCGCGACTTGCAGGCGCATGTCCACGCGCACAGTGACGCAGGCGCGGGTCGGGAGGGTACGGCAGGAAAAGTTGTGCCCCTTCTCACCCTGGACCGAACGGTCGAAGACACTGCGCTGATTCATTCGTGGCTGCGGATGCGGGGGGATGGCCGCTACGAGGTCGCCCCTGCGCTTATCGACTTTCTGCGCGGGCGTTAGGCGGGGAGGCTGCGATGGCGAGTGCGACCGAAGAATCCGAGGCAGGCTTCACCGAGGATCCCAAGCTGACTTGGGACGACGAGAAAATCGCCACCGAGGATCTGGGGCAGCTTCTCTACAAAGAGCCCGCTGAGCTGCATCGAGCGCTGGGCCGAGTAACGGAAGCGAAAGACCCGGTCGCTCTGGATCAGGCGCTGTGGTTGATCCAGCGGGACTGCGGTGGACTGCGCGCCCTGGGTTTTCTGCTGCGTCTGCGGCGGCAGCGCCCGCACGCCGAGGCGCGCTTCCTGCAGTACGAGGTGGAAGATGCATCGCGACGTGAGCTGTACCGGGAACTCTGCGATCGCATCGCCCAAGATCCCGAGCTGCTCTTGGCATTACACCGGGGCTTTCCCGAGAGCTTTCCTGCGCCTGGCAGCGATCCTCTAAGGCCACTCAAGACGCGTTTGCGCCGGCTGGCTCAGCGGCTCCAGCCTCTGCATGAGCGGCTGGTGCGGCTGGGCTATGAGGTCTCGGCGGCACCGTTGCAAAAGCTCATCGGAGACTGCGAGACCTTTGCCTTCCGCGTCTTTGTGGTTGGAGAGTTTTCGACCGGGAAGTCGACCCTGATCAATGCCTTGCTGGGCCGCGAATATCTCCCCACCGGCTACGAGCCCGTGACCCTGGCCCCGACGCGGATCAGCTATGGGCCTGAGCCCAAGCTGTTCGTCAAAGCGTTCGGCAAGCTGGAACAGCCGGTCCCGGATTTTTCGCTGCTGCAAGAGCTCAAGCTCGACTCGCAGGAACTGGGTACATGGGGGAATAGCTGGGGCGGCTCGGACATCGAGTATCTGCGCGTCGAGGTTCCCGTTCCGCTCCTGCACAACGGGCTATGCCTAATCGATACGCCGGGCCTAAACGATGCCAGTCAGCGGGGGCGACTGATCGCCGATCTGCTGCCGGAGGCCGATGCGGTGATCTTGGTGACGGCAGCCAACCGCCTGATGACCTCCCAAGAGCAGGATCTGATACGGCTTGCCCAGGGGCTGCCCGACGCAGAGCAGAGGCGCTGGCTGGACGTTGGCCTGGTGGCCGTGACGTTCGCTGATGTGGTGCTCAAAGGGCAGAGGACGCAGGCGGCGATCGACAAGAAGCTGGCTCCGCTGAAAAAGCGCCTGGATACGCTCTTGACCGAGCTCCATCCACCGCGCGGCTTCGCCCAAGGTCGTCGCTTCTTTCTGGATGCTACGCAGGCCGTGGTGTCGTTACCTTCCGAAGAGGAACCTCCGCCGGCCCCAGAATCGGATCAATCCCTTGCAAGCTTTGCTCGAAGCGAGTTCGTGCACTTGCTGCGTAGCCTAAAGCAGAGCTTGGTGCTGGAACGCGGGGCAGCGCATGAAACGCAGCTTCGGAAGCGCACGGTGGAGCTATTGCAGAGCGTCGGAATCCAGCTGGACACTACAGTCGAACAATTCAACCAAGAGCGCCAGCTTGGTGAAACCGAGCAGAAGCAAGTCGCCGAGCGTATCGCCAAGCTGCGGCGAGATGGGATGGAATTGACCGAACAGGTCGACTCGCAGGTCAGCGACGTGATTGGCAAGGCGAAGCAAGGTGTGCGGTTCAGGATCCAGACCCTGCTCGATGAACTCGATCAGCGCCTTGCTGCGCACAAGAATCCCTACAGCACCCTGACCCAGCTATCGATGGCCGCGGACTTCTTTGTCCAGCATGGCCAAGAGCATTTGCAGAGGGGGCTGGAAACTTGGGTGCAAAAGGAACTGATCGCTGAAATAGGCTCAGCTTTGAAGCCTGCGTATCAGCAAGTCGATGCGCTAACCCGACAAGCCCAAGCAATCGCTCACGTCGAAGACTTGGGTCTAAGGACTGGGCTAGGAATGGAGCTGGTAGACGAAGCCGTGTTGGCCAGAGTCGCTTGGCTAGTTGGGGTGGCGGGGAGCGGTGCTGTGGCTGGCGGTGCCTTGGGCCTAGGTGCTGCGCTGCTCCTTTCGCTATCGGCTGCCGTCTCCATCCCGGTTGCGGCAGGGGCTGGTTTTGTCATGTTGCTGAGCGCTGCCCTCGGAGTGGAGTCGACAGCGGGCGAGGCTCTGTTGCGCAGGGTGGTTAGCAAGCAGATCAAGGAAAAGATGACTGCGCAGCTTCCCGCCATTGCGGAAAACTTGGGCCAGCGCTTGCGGCAGCAGCTTGGGAACCTGCCGCTAGCGATTCAGACGGAGACGGGGCGCATGGCGGCAGTTCTTGAAGAACAGCTTCGCCAGCGCCAGCGGGCGTGGAGCCGTTCTCAAGAGGAGAGCGCAGCGCGCATCGCGGAGGTGACGGCGCTCCGGGCTGACATCGCTGCGGTCATCGCAACGCTCTAGCGCCCCGACGGAAAGTCAGGTCCGCGAAGGCCGGTGGGGCTGGGCTTTTGCTTGGCGGGGGGCGGGGTGCCTCCCGGGATGTCGAGGTAGCCCTGACCCATCGCTAGGAGGCCGGCGCCGACCAGGCAGCAGAGCACGGCCCAGACGATGCCAAAGAAGTGGCGGTGCAGCGGGCGCTCGCGCAGGCGCATGCGCAGGAGGACGAGCCCCATGATCAGCAGGGCGACGCCATTTAGCAGAAGAAACCAGCGCGGCACAGCGAGAGTCCTTGTCGAGTGGAGCCGCGGCTTGGCCTAGGGGCGGACGTAGTGGCCTGAGCGGCCGCCGGTCTTTTCTAGAAGAGAGATGGCGCCGATGGTCATGCCGCGCTCGACGGCCTTGGCCATGTCGTAGATCGTGAGGGCGGCGACCGAGACGGCGGTGAGGGCTTCCATCTCGACGCCGGTGCGATCGTGGGCGCGGACTTCAACCTCGATGATGAGGGCGGCGGGGGCGGCGCCGTTGGGATCGGCGCTCTTGCGACCGCGGCCCCAGTACGGCACGAACGACACCTCGACGCCGGTGATGCGCAGCGGGTGGCACAGCGGGATCAGATCGGCGGTCCGCTTGGTGGCGGTGATCGCGGCGATGCGCGCGACGGTCAGGGCCTCGCCCTTGGGCAGATCGCCGCGCATCAGGCGAGCTAGGGTGTCGGTGCGCAGCTCGATGCAGCCCTGGGCGCGGGCACTGCGCGCCGTCTCGGGCTTGGCCCCGACCTCGACCATGCGGGCCTGACCGTGCTCGTCGAGATGGGTCAGGCCGTCAGAGCCAGCGGGAGTCGCAGCCGGCGGGCTGCCTCCGGACTTGTCAGCCGCGGACCGATCGGAAGGAGGACTGCCAGGAGGGGGAGGGGAGGCTCGCTCGGACATGGGGAGGCCATGCTACCACTGCCTCGCCCCAGGGTTCGTCACGTTGGGTGGTTAAGCACGCTTTTTGTTGGCGGTCTGCTCGCGCTTTGAGCCATTTTGGCCGGCGGCGGACACCTATGCATATGCGGCTTGCTGCCTGGCTCTTGGCGCTGACCCCAACCTTCCCGAGCATGGGCTGCTCGGGGGTTGAGGTCGAAGTGCTCAGCCGCCCGGCGGGGGCTGACTTGGGGGGCGATCCCGGCCCGGGTGATCCGCTCGATCTGGGGCGCCCGATGCCTCCCCGCTGTAGCTCGCGGCGGCAAGGGGACGGCCGGACTTGTCAGAGCGCCGCGCTATGGAAGTTGAGTGCCCAGCTGGACTGCCGATCGCGCGGGGAGCGGCTGGATGGGCTCATGCCCTTTGATCCCTGCGCCGCCGACCGCTTTCGCTTTGTCTCCTATATGTGCTGCACCGGTGGGCCGACGCCGACCCCAGGCCCGCTCTCGCCGCTGCCGCCCCCGGGACCGCTGCCCGCTCCGCCGCTTCACGGGCCAGGTGAGCCCCCGGGACCCATCGTCATCGACCATGACCCCGCACGCCATGGTGGCGTCGGGAGCTAGACCAAGGAGGAATCATGCGGACCACTCTCTCTGACTGTACGGTGCAGCCGGCGTCGCGACGCCCTGGCTCGACCCGCTTGCTGCGGCTTTTTGGCGGCGGCTTGCTGGCGCTCGGGCTTGGCGTTATCGGCTCGGGCTGCGGTAACGACCTGGCGACGGACGAAGCCGCCATCGCGCACGAAGTCACCACCATGATCGAGCAGGGCCCGTCGGCGGTCCAAGAGATCTACGTGTACGACGTCGATGCCAGTGGCGAGATGAGCACCGACCCGGCCAGCGTCGACCCCAGCACGGGCACGACAACGGATCCGGCAGGTGGCGATCCCAGCACCGGCACCGGTGGCTGTACGCCGAAGCCGCCGACGCCGCCCATGCCGCCCCCGACGCCGATGTGCACCAAGGAAAAGCAGGGCGGCGCGACCTCGTGCAAGGACGAGAAGACGTGGCGTTCGTACGGCGAGGCCTACTGCAAGATGAAGGGCCTGGTCCTCAAGAACACGACGTTTGATACCTCGTGTGGTCGTGGCGAGTGGCGCTATGCGACGTACGAGTGCTGCAAGGCCTCGCCGCCGCCTCCTCCTCCCCCGCCGCCGCCGGGCCCGCGCTGCACCGACAACAAGGCCGGCGATGGCCGCACCTGCAAGGATCGCGCGGCGTGGAAGGCCGAAGGCGCCAAGTTCTGCGCCTCGAAGATGGCGATCCTGACGGTCCTTACGCTGGAAGATCGCTGTGGCACGACGGGCGACAACTGGAAGACGGCGCACTTTGAGTGCTGTGGCTGGACGCCGCCGCCTCCTCCTCCTCCTCCCCCGCCGATGATGTGCGTGACCGCGGGCGCCGGTGGCCCCGGCGTCTGCAAGTCGCAGGCGGACTGGAAAGCGGAAGCGGACAAGGCCTGCATGGCCCACCGCATGACGCTAAAGAACGTGATCTATGGCGCGGCCTGCCGTCGTCCCGATGGCACGCCTGGCAACAGCGAGATCAAGTACGAGTGCTGCCCGACCACGCCGCCGCCCCCTCCTCCTCCTCCTCCGATGTGCATCACCCAGAGCGTGAGCGATCCGTCGGTGTGCAAGAGCGAAGCGGACTGGAAGACGGCTGGCGAAGCCTTCTGCAAGTCGAAGATGCTGACCCTCAAGAGCGTCAAGGTCGGCGCGGCCTGCATGGGCCCGATGACGCGTGGCTTTAGCGGCGCGACCTTCGAGTGCTGCCCCGGCACGCCGCCGCCGCCCCCGCCGATGTGCACCAAGTACACCGACGGTGGCACCACCACCACCTGCAAGAGCGATGGCGACTGGAAGATGGCCGGCGAGCGCTACTGCGCTTCGAAGATGCTGACGCTGAAGAACATCACCTTCGGCATGGCCTGCACGCTGATGGGTGCGCGTGGCTTCAACAGCGCGACCTACGAGTGCTGCCCGGGCACGCCGCCGCCGCCCCCGCCGCCGCCGACCTGCACCACCGATCTCGTTGGTGGCGCTGGCGTCTGCCGGTCGGAAATGGACTGGAAGACCGCCGCTGAGGCGTTCTGCAAGATGAAGGGCTCGATGCTGAAGAACATCAGCTTCGGCGCCGCCTGCAGCTCGGGTATGACCCGCGGCTACAGCGAGGCGAAGATCGAGTGCTGCAAGTAGGCGGACTGCACGTCCCGCCAAGTGGCATCGGCACCCCGACCCGGATCCGGGCGGGGTAGCCTGAAGCCACGCCAAGCAGTGCAAAAAGGGAGAAGCCCAGCCGGGTTTCTCCCTTTGTTTTTGTGGGCTTGCTGGCTTTGTTGCCGTGCGCTAGACCGCCCCGCCGGAATGTGCGTTGATCGCTGTCATGAAGCGAACACTGACCATTTCCGATCATCTGGGTTTTCAATGGACGGTGCTTAGGACGACTGTGGCGGGGGGGCTTTTGGGGCTGTGCCATGCCGTAGTCGGGGGTTCTTCCGGCTACTTAGCCGAAGTCAGCGGGCTGCGCGGGGGGTGGGCCTGGCTCTACGGCGCGACGGCGGTGGCGCTGCTCGGCACTGCCGTGCTGCCACCCCGGGGACGACGGCAGCAGGCCTTCCTGCTGGCCTGTGCGGCCCTGGCGGGCGCAGCGGCGGGCTATGGCGCGCAGCAGGCCTGGACGCACGAGTGCTGGGCAACGGCCGGGACGGCTGGCGTCGGTCTTTCGCTGGCCATCTACCTCTCGCGCGGCGTCGGCGCTCTGCGCGGCCTGGGCATGCTGGTGCTCGGCTCGCTGGCGGCGGTGATCGCGCAGCGGCTGCCCGCGGCGCTGGGGGCGCAGGATGCGTTTCTGGAGATGCCACGCACGCTGTCTTCGCTGCTGTCGGGGCTGGGAGTCGGCTTTGTCGTCGGTAGCTCGACGGTGGTGCGTCACCTGCAGGTGGTGCGCACGACGCAGCTAGATAAAGAGCTGAAGGCGCTCATGCCGCCGGCTGAGGCCAAGGACGAGATCGCGAGCCTGGTGCTGCAGGCGGTGGCCTCGTATCAGCAGGCAGCCGAGGCGCTGGAAGAGCACCCGGGGGCGCGGGTGGCGGCGAGTGAGCTGGTGAAGAAGATCGCCCGCTTTGGCAAGAAGTGGCAGGACATCGAAGCGCAGACCAAAAAGAGCGAGCGCAGTGATCTGGAGACGCGCGTGACCGAGCTGACCGCCCGTCGCGATGGTGCGACCGATGACGGCGTGCGCGGCGAGTACGAGCGGGCGCTCTCGGCCCTGCGCGAGCAGCTGACCTACCTCGACGAGATCGAAAAGGGCCGGCAGCGCGCGATTGCCCGCCTGCACCATCAAGTTGCGACGCTGGATCGGCTGCGCCTGGCTGCTGTCCGGCATCGCTCGGTGGGCGCGGCCAAGCTTGGCGAAGAGCTGAAGACGGTGGTCGATGAGCTGAACCAGGCGGGCCAGGATCTGGACACGGCGGCTGAGCTGGCTGAGCTGCCTGGCTAAAGAGGTGTTTGCAGATTGAGCTGCGAACGACCTTGACGTGAATGGGCTTCACGGCGTGGGGCCCCGCTTTCCGGAACACTTTTTTTCCGTCGGGGCGCCGAAAAAAAAGGTTCCGGGCGGCCCTCGCCTTTGGCAACCGATTGGGGAAATCGTTTGTAGACCCCCTCTAAGCGCGCCACCTCTCGGATTGTTCTTCGGATTCTGCCGCCTCTTCCCCCGCTGCTTCTGACCTGTGTAGCATTGAGAGATGGCTACTCTCACCTCGGTTCGTCGTCGGTTTGTGATGTCGCTGTGTGCTTCGCTGGCGCTGTTTTTTTCGGCGCAGGTGCGGCCGGCGGATTCCAGTCCGTCAAACTGCAGCTCGGACTCGGACTGTGCGGGCTATGGGCGCTGTTCCTCGGGGAAGTGCGGCAGCTGCAGCTCGGACTCCGACTGCAACGGCAATGGGCGCTGCTCATCGGGGAAGTGCGGGAGCTGCAGCTCGGACTCGGACTGCAACACGGGGCGCTGTTCTTCGGGGAAGTGCGGGAGCTGCAGCTCGGACTCGGACTGCAGTGGCAACGGGCGCTGCAGCAGCGGTCGCTGTGGTAGCTGCAGCTCAGACTCGGACTGCAAGGTGGGGCGCTGCAGCAGCAGTCGCTGCGGGAGCTGCAGCTCGGACTCGGACTGCAAGGGCGGGCGCTGCGGCGGTGGCCGCTGCAGCAACTACTCGCTGTAGCCTAACCCCCCGCGCTCGTGGGGGCGCTGCGACGACGGCAGATCCTAGAACAGGCTCCACAGGTACTGGTTGGTGACCTCGTGGTGGAACTGGATCTCGGCGGTCTTGATGGTGGTGCCCAGCGCCTTGGGGCAGCGCTCGGCGCTGGCCTGCTTCACGTCGGCGAAGCGATCCTGGATGCTCTCGCCCAGGACTTCGCCCACGAAGCGGCTGGCCTTAAACAGGCGCAGCGCGTCGTAGATATTGTCGGGCAGGAAGCGGGTGCGGCTGCGCTTGCCGTCGTCGCTGGACTCGCTGGTGCCGGCTGGGCCCTCTAGGCCGGTGCGCAGCAGGGTGTAGATCGCCATGTAGGGGTTGGCATCGGGGGCGATCGAGCGGACCTCGATGCGGGCCGAGCGCTCGTTGCCAAGCGGGATGCGCACCATGGCGCCGCGATCGATGGCCGAGGCCTTGATCTGGTTTGGCGCCTCGTAGTGCGGATCGAGCCTGCGATAGGCGTTGACGCTGGCGTTGAGGATGAGGCAGATGTCCGGCGCCGCAGCGAGGATGCGCTCGACGCACTGCCAGCCAAGCGGCGACAGGCCGTCTTTGCCCTTGGGGTCGTAGAACAGGTTCTTGCCGCCGCGGGTCAGAGACAGGTTGGTGTGCATGCCGTTGCCGTTTACGCCGGTCACCGGCTTGGGCAGAAAGCACGCGCTCATATCCAGGCTCTGCGCGATCTGCCGGCAGAGGAGCTTGTAGAGCTGAACCTGATCGGCGGCGATCAGCGCCTCGGTGTACGAGTAGTTCATCTCGAACTGCGAGGGCGCGACCTCGGGATGATCTTTTTCGTTGGCGAAGCCCATGGCCCGCTGCGCTTCCGCCGCGCGATCGATGAAGCGACGCAGATCGTCGCCGGGCAGCGAGTGGTAGTAGCCGCCGGTCGACAGGAACTCGAAGCGCCCGACCTCGTGATAGCGCCGCTCGGCATCGCGCCCGCGGAACAGGAAGCCTTCGATTTCGTTCGCGGCCTGGCAGACGGTGCCGTCTTTTTTGTACAGCTCCTCGGTGTAGTGCTTGAGGCGCTGGCGCATGTCGGCGGCATAGGGCGTCCCATCGCGCGAGCAGACCTCGGCAAAGGCGATGACCTTGCCGGGACCAAAGACATCCGACGGCAGCCAGTAGAACGCCGGCCAGTCGACGCGCAGCCGCAGGTCGCTCTCGTGCTGCTGCGAGAAGCCGCGCACCGACGAGCCATCAAACGTCAGGTTGTCGAGCGACTTCAGCAGGAACTTCTTGTCGTAGTCGAGCATGTGCAGCCGACCTTCAAGGTCGGTGAAGCACACCGTCACTGCCTTGATGCGCCGCTCGTCCGTCAGGTACTTGACGCGCTGCTCGCGAATCTGCCCCTCGGGCACGCGCTGCATGCGCTGCTGCTTGGCCTCCAGGTTCATCTCTTCCAGGGCGTCGTAGGGGATCTCCAGAAAATCGCGCAGCGGACGGGCATCAGCGGGCATGGTCGGACCTTTTTTTTGAGTGTTCAAGAACTAACAAACCGAAAATTAGACTAATTCAGATCAAAACAAAGATATTTTTTGGAAATATTATCAAAATTGTCCAAACCTTCCCCCCGCGGCCGAGAAGATCGCTGCGGAGCCGGCCTGTGCCTGGTTTTACGACTGAAGAATCGCTGCGGAGCCGGCCTGCGCCTGGATTTGCGACCGAAGAATCGCTGCCGAGTCGCCCTGCGCGGGGTTTGACCAGCGGAAAATGGCCGCGGAGTCGCCCTGCGCCGGGTTCTGCAAAGAAAAAATCGCCACCGAGCCGCCCCATGCCGAGTTTTGCAGTCCGCGACCCGGCAGCGGCCGACCCGCCACCCAAGCTGGCGAGCGGATGAGGGCAGACCCTGCCCGACCCAGACACTGCACGGATTCGGCAGTCGAGCGCGTGATAGCATCCGGCCCCATGGCGACTTCGGAAGAACTCAAGCGCTTCATCGCTGCGTGTGAGCCTGGATCTCCAGCGGGGAGAGCCTATGTCGGGCGAATGCCGTCCTTTTCTGCTCGTCTGGGCGCGACCATCGAGCACACTCCGCAGGGGCGGGTGCTACTGCTGGGCCAGACGGGGGTTGGCAAGAGTACAGAGCTTGAGCGCTACGCCCATTCTATTCGCAGGGACTTCTTGGCCCTTCGGCCCCCTTTGGATACTGGGCTCGATCTGGGGCAGACAAGCTGGCACGAGATCTTGCTATTCACGCTGGCCTGGTCGGTCACTGCAGGCGGTATACAGCCGGATGCACTTACGCCCATCTTGCGCCGCCTAGGAATCGAGAGCCCTCAGCAGTTGTGCGAGCAGCTGCGCCATCAACCGGAAGTTCTGCAGCCGGTGTGGGCCATGCAGCGCACGGCGATCTGGGAGCTATGTTGTGGGATGCTGCAGAACCTGCAGCGTAATCAGCCCGTGGTCCTTTTATGGGATGGCTTAGAAAAGCTGCCGGCCCAGGAGCAAGGGCGAAAGCTCTTCTATACAGAGGGGCGATTTCTTCAGGATCTGCCGTGCCGCGCCGTCATCACGGGTCCCTTGGGGCTGAGCTTCGAAGCGTACTTCGATGACATACAGGCCCGCTTTAGCGGGGTTGAGCGCCTACGTGCGGTGCCCCAGAGCCAGCAAGGCATGTTTTTTGGTCAGGTGTTCGGCCAGCGCGGCTTCATGCTGGTCGGTTTGGGCACCGCCAGCGTTATGCGAGCCTTGCAGGGCCAGAACGCGCTGACCGAAGTAGTTACACGCTCGATTCAGGCCGGCGGGGGGTTGCCTAGGCAGACCTTGCAGATCCTGGCACAGGCGACGAAGCAAGCCCTTCAGGCGGGCGTAGACAGCGTGCTACCCGAGCATGTGGCCATCGCGATCCGGCGAACGAGTGAGCGGTTTCAGTACCAGCTCGGCCCCGAGCAGCTGGCTGCGCTACGGCAACCGCAGTCGCAGCTCGCGCCGAGCATGAAGAATCATCTCCTGCAACTGACGGCCCTTATTGAATATGAGGAAGCTACGCCGGAGGGGATTGTCAGTGTCGAGCTGAATCCGCTGGTCTCTGCCTTGGTCACCGGAGCGGCGACCCCATGATGGGGTCAAGCACTTTATGGTTCGACGACGTCGCTGCCCGGGCGGTGATGGGGGACACTCCGATCATCATTGCAGTGTGCCAGGAGCCTCACTCGGCAGGCTTGCTCTGCGACTGGCTGGAGACGGCGATTCCGGCGCTTGGCGAGCTGCAAGTGCAGCGGGTTTCTGCCACTGAGATGTGCGAGCGCGTGGAGCGCGCCGGATCGGAAGAGGCGTCGGTTGCGTTGGTGGTGCCTGATGCGACGCTGGCCAGTGATGCCGAGCTGCCGAGACGCTGGCAACAGTGGAATTTGCTACGCGATGCTCTGCGGGAAGGGTTGCTCGCTGGCCCTCAATGCGATGGGCAGCCGCTAATTCGTCGGGCGTTGGTGCTGATCTGTACCGAGCGCCCATTTCGCCAAGTGGCGGCGCTGGCGCGTGACTTGGTCTCGGTTTCGGAGGTCATGAGGGTCGATGCCGAACCACCCGCGCTAGATCCTAGTGACCATGTGCTGGTGACGGAACATCAGCAGGTCCTACGCGAAATGGAAGGACGCTATGAGGTGTCTACGGCTGAGCTAATGGGCCGTCTCTATGATCAGCAGCCTTTGCCGACGACTCTGACCACGAGCGATCTACATCGCTGGCAAGCGGCTGCGCAGCTCCTGCGTAGGGTATAGGCCATGGACGGAGCGCAGATGCTGCAGCTTGTCCGCAAGCTGGTGCCGCAGAAGCCATGGAGTAACTATGCGCAGGAACTGCCCAAGCTGGGTCCCATGGTGCGTGACCCTCGGGCTGCGAGCGGTCAGAGGTCTGGCAGCCCACCTGCTGAGCGATGGCGTGTCTACAGCGGGGAAGGTCGCTTCGACCCGGCCAAGAAAAACGCCCTTTTCAGCAAGCGCACCACCATAGGTCTCAACTTCCGCATCATCGGTCGCTCGCAAGGACGTGAGAGCGGTATCGAGAGCTATGAGATCTGTGTCGTTTGGCCTGATGGATGGCGATTGATGTTTCATCGCGATCCAGACCAATCTCAGTGGCCTACACATCCAGAGCATCACCTGCAGTTTCAGTCGCCCGAAGGCAAGGTTGGTGCCGCACCGCCGTTTTGTGATTGGCGCCCGCCCTTTGCCGAGCCGGAACCCCAGCGGCTACTTGAGTACATCGTCGCGCACATTTGCTGAGCCATAAGGTAGATGGCCCGTGTGGAGCCCCATGGCTGGTCGCAATCAGCTCCGGATCTTTCGGCTCCCCAGCGCAGGAGTTGAGCTAGCGCCGCCGCAGCTTCTTGCCAAGCGTGACGAGGAGGAGGGCCAGCGCGCCCGCCGCGATGCCGACCAGGCCATCGAGCAGGGTTGCGGCGAGTGGGGCCAGGAGGCCGCCGAGTGGCAGGCGGCGGGCGGCGTGGGTCACGACCTCTAGTCCGTGATGCAGCGGTGGGATGCCGTGGCTGATGATGCTTCCTCCGACGAGAAACATGGCGATGGTGCCGAGCACCGAGAGGAGCTTCATCAGGATCGGCGCTGCCCGCAGCAGGCCGCGCCCGAGGACCTGCGCCACCGCGCCGCGGCGGCTGAGCCACAGCCCCAGGTCGTCGAGCTTGACGATGCCAGCCACCAGGCCATAGACGCCAATCGTCATCAGCACCGAGATCAGCACGAGGGCGATGACGCGCGACAAGAAGGGCGCGGCTGCGACGGTGCCGAGGGCGATGACGATGATCTCGGCGGAGAGGATGAAGTCGGTGCGCACGGCGCCGCGGATCTTTTCGCGCTCGAAGGCTACGAGATCGACGGAGGCATCGTTGACTGCCTGCACTAGCTCCCGATGATGCGCTTCGTCTTCGGCCTTGGGGTGCAGCAGGTGGTGCGCGACTTTTTCGACGCCTTCGAAGCACAGGTAAAGACCGCCGAGCATGAGCAGTGGCAGCACGGCCCAGGGGGCAAGCGCACTGATCAAAAGCGCCGTCGGCACCAGGATCAGCTTATTGAGCGCCGAGCCCTTGGCGACGGCCCACACCACGGGCAGCTCGCGATCGGCATCGACACCCGTGACGCCCTGGGCGTTAAGCGCCAGGTCATCGCCGAGGACGCCGGTGGTTTTCTTGGCCGCCACCTTGGTCATCACCGTGACGTCGTCAAGGAGGGTGGCAATGTCGTCGAGCAGGGCCAGCAGGCTAGATCCGGGCATGGGCTGTCTTTTCTGGCTGGGGCGGGCTGAGGAGAGGGGAGCGAAGCGACGGCGAGTCGAGGGGGCGGCTAGTGCTTGGGCGTGCCGGCGTCGTTACCCCACAGGTCTTTTAGGCGGGCGTCGCGGCGGCAGCCGAGGCGGTAGCTGTAGTAGCGCTCGGGCTTCTTCTTGTAGAAGTCCTGGTGATATTCCTCGGCGGGGTAGAAGGGGCCGGCGGCGGTGATCTCGGTGACGATGGGGCCGGGCAGGCGCTTTGCGGTTTCGATCGCGGCCTTGCTGGCTTCGGCGGCTTTCTTTTGCGCGGCGTCGAGATAGAAGATGCCCGAGCGATACTGCGTGCCCTTGTCGCAGAACTGGCCGGCCTTATCGAGGGGGTCGATGTTGTGCCAGAAGATCTCAAGCAGCTTGGCGTAGCCAATCTGCTTGGGATCGAAGACGACGCGCACGGCTTCGGCGTGGCCGGTGACGCCGGACGAGACCTCTTCGTACGTGGGATCTTTCTTGGTGCCGCCGACGTAGCCCGAGATCACGGCGCTGACGCCGGGGACGCCTTCAAACGCGGTCTCGACGCACCAGAAGCAGCCGCCGGCAAAGATGGCTTCGCCGCGCTCGGCGGTCGCTTCGGGCTTTTGCGCCTCGGGCTTGCCGGGCTTGGCAGCATCCGGTTTGGCCGCGGGCGCGGGCTTGGCCGCCGGCTTTTCGGCGTCGGCCGGGGCCAGGTACAGCGCCGGCAGCAGCGTGGCGAGGAGGAACGCGGTCGAGGTGCGTGAACTCATGGGCGGGCTCCATTTCGTTGGCAGCTGAGGCGCCGACTGGGGGGGCACCTCTTTGGGCGAGCAGATCCACGATATCAGACCCGCTGTCGGGCTGGCTGGTGGGCTTTGGTCTAGTGACCGCCGTCGCTGCGGAAGCGACGACCGGGCGAGGCAGTGCCCCCGTCGACGGACCGCAGGCCCTGCATGGTAGTGCCGAGCTTAAGACCATACTTCTCGTTGAGCAGTCGGATCGACGACTTGTACGCGCCATCGCTCCAGCCCGAGCGGTTGACGTAATAGGCCTCGCCAACCAGGCCCACGTCCTCGCCCGCCAGAGGCTGCACCGCCCAGTTGGCCAGGTCCTTGTTGGTGATCGTGGCGCTCGCCGAAAGCCAGTGCCAGGCATCGGGCCAGATCTGGACGTGGGTCTTGAGCGGCTTGGGAATGTTGACGGTGGCCGGGGTCGATGCGCCGTTGTTGTTGAACAGCGCGGTCAGCTGTCGCTGAAGCTCAGCTTCCAGCACCGGCATACCCTGCTTGGCGAGCTCCTCCCAGAACTGCACGCAGCGAATGTCGTCGTCGTAGACGCTGCGCGTGGCCTTGGCGGCGACGGCGTAGGCGTTCTGTGGGATCTCGATGAAGTTCAGGCAGTGATCGGTGGTCCAGGCGCGCCAGACATTGGCATCGGTGGTCTTGCTCGGGTCTTTGATCTGATCCCACCAGTTCTCGGGCCACCACTGGGTGATGGTGACGACCTTGACGCCGATGATCTGCTTGTACTCGGGACGATCTTTGAGCGCGAGCGCGACATCGCCCCCGACCTGATTGAGCCAGTAGGGCGAGATGGCGACGACCAGCTTGTTGGCGTTCACCAAGAGCGCATTGCCATCAGTCTCGCCCGAGACGCTGCGCACGCGATAGCGCGAGCCCTGCTTGTTGTGATCCAGGCTGACGACCTTTTGGCTCTTGAAGAAGCGAACGCCCTGCGCCTTGGCTTTCTCTTCCATGCCGCGGATGAACGCCGTCATGCCGCCGACTGGGTACGAGGCCTGGCAGCAGACGTCCCATTCCTCGTCGAGGTAGTCCATGTAGCCGCGGGCATCGAGGGGATACTCGAAGTCGGCGCGGAAGCGCGACATGTCGTGCAGAAAGTCGTAGCCCGTAAGGCCCGAGGTGGCGCGAATGTACGAGCGCAGGTCCGAGAAGTTGGTGATGCTGGCGCGGCCGCTGCCCTTGCGCAGCACGTCGTAAAGCCAGGTCTCGTAGTCGACGCTGGTATCGAGCTGAGTCTGCAGGCCGCTGTACTGCGAGCGCAGATCGTCTTTGGCAAAGGCGTACTTGCCGCGCGCCCCGATCAGGTCGGCGACGAGCGGCGGCTTCTCCAGCGTCAGCTTGAGCTCGTCGGCGAGCGCGAACAGGACATCCTGCGTCTCCATGACGCGGCGGCCACCGACGCCAATCTTCGGCGAGTTGGGATCTTTGGGGTCCAGCGAGACGTCATGCAGGCGACCACCCAGCTCGCCTTCTTTTTCGATCAGGCAGACCTTGCTGCCCAGCGTGGCGCCCAGACGGTACGCAGTGTGTAGGCCGCCGGCGCCGCCGCCGACGATCGCCACTTCGCAGTCGGCGGTGGTCTCGCCGCTGGTGCCGCAGCCCGCGGCGGATAGGAAAAGTGGGCTTAAGGCCAGGCTAAAGGTGAAGGCCCAGGTCGCAGACAGTGATCGCGTGCGCATGCATTCCCCCCTCGTCATGCGTGGTGCTGGGCGAGAATATCACGTGGACCTGGGGCGAAGGAACGCGCCGGTCGACGACGGACGGCGCGCCAAAGAGGCGACGGGTGAGGGGCGCGGTGGCGCCTAGAAGAAGAAGATGGGGTTTGAGACCGCGAAGGGCTTGCGGCCGGGGTAGATCGGCGACAGGTCGCGACCCGCGGGACCGCGGGCATGGAAGACCACGAAGCTGTGCGGCTTGCTCGGTCGCTTGATCGACACGGTGGCTTCGTAGCGGCGGCCGGTGGGGGTGACGGTCTCGGTCAGCTCGACGGTGCGCTCGGTCTCGCCGTTGAGAAGGACTTCGAGCTGACTGGCGGCCACCCACTTTGGCGCTTGCACCACGACGTTGAAATCGATGGTGCTGCCGGCCGCCGTGACCGTGCCACCGGGGCTGACGCCGCCGGGGCCTTCGACGGTCATGTAGAGGCCGCCGCTTATCGTCGAGCGCCCGGCCTTCAGCGTGTCGCGGACTAGCTCCGGCGTGAGGCGCCGCGGATCATCATGGCCAAAGCGCAGGCAGGTGCGGGGATAGCCTACCGGCGAGCTCTCGATGCCATGGCTGTCCGAGCTGCCGACGGCCCAGATGCGCTTGTCGGCGTTGAGCAGCGCGAACCAGTCGGCGACGATCGACTTGCGGTTGGCGTCGAACTCGCTGTCGTTGAAGGCCTCAACAGCGTCGAAGTCCTCGCTCCACAGCAGGGGATCGCCCGTGACCGTGGCGCGGTTAAACTCGGCAGCCGAAAAGTAGCCGCCAAAGCCGCTCGACGTCGGATGGTTGACGATGAGGAACGGCTTTTCCGGCAGGGCATGGACATCCGCAAAGACCTGACCGGGGGGCTTGCCCAGCCACGGCACGGCGCCGTTATTGACCTTATCGGGGCGCGCGCTGATCGGCACGACGCCGAAGTGACCCCAGGTAAAGGTCGTCAGCTCCTCCGACGACATGCCGAACGCCCAGTCGGTCAGACCCAGGCGCTTGATCACTGGATCGAAGTCGATGATCCACTCGTGCTCGCTCGACACCGGGATCTCTAAGCCATCGGCGATGGCGCTTTTGACCTTGAGCGGCACCGGATCCGACGAGTCGGCCGAGTAGAACGAGTGGATGTGGAAATCAGCGCACATGACGCCCGCCGAATCGACGCTGTGCAAGAGGTCGGCGCTCACGCTCGCCGTCTTGCCGGCTTCGATGGTGACGTTGCTGTCGCTGATTTCCCACTCCGGACCGTGGCTGACCAGTACGCGATGGGGACCCGGGGGCAGGGCGAAGCGCTCTCGTCCGGTTGCAGACCACGCCAGGACCGAGCGGCTGTTGCGCGGCGTGTGCACGCCAAAGCTGTGCGGGATGGCCGGCGGTGGCGTCTGCGGAATGATCTGAATCCGCACCGGCAGCGCCTTGCCACTGCCCTGATCTTTGGCCTGTACGTCCAGCGTGCCGCCGCGCGGCAGGGTCAGCGTCACCTCGTCGTGATCGGCATCGGTCGGGGTCACGCGCTGCTTGGTCGACATGGTGTGGGCGTCGATGGTGACCACGAGGTCGACCGGCTGCCCCGGCGGTACCGACAGCATGAAGTCGCCATCGCCATCGGTGCTGGCGCGCGTGATGTAGGCACCGCTGGGATCGACGGCGTGCACCAGGGCGCCGGCGACTGCGCCCATGGCGTCGTCTTTGACGTGGCCGTGGATCATGTGCCAGGTGTCGCCGCCATCGACGCGGCGGATGGCGCTGCGCAGGCTATCGACACCGGCGGGAGCGACGATCCACTCGGCGTAGTCGACGGTCTTTTGCTCGCAAGCGCCCAGCTTCAAGCCCGAGCCGCGATACGCCTCGAAGCCCGAGCGCTCGGTGATGTAGCCCACTGGCCCGCTCTTGAGTCGGAAGGCGAAGCTGTGCCCGGGGTTGTCAAAGCCCACCCAGGCGACGCTGCTCGCCGGCTCGGCGAAGCCGGTCTCGGCGGTGAAGCGCTCGCTGCGCGAGGTGTGGAAGAAGCCGAAGATCTGGCTGTTGCTGAAGTCGATGTCGCGCGTGTCGGGGTTCATCAGCGACACCCGCAGGACGACGTTTTCCGCCCCTGGCTCCAGCACGTAGTCGAGCGCCGCCGGCAGGTTGCTCGGCTCACCCAGGATGCCGGCAAACGTTGACAAGAAGGGCACATCGCGCAGCGTGCCGGTGACGCGCACGATCGCGGCCTTGCCATCCCGCCCGTCGTTGAGCACGGTGATGCTCTCCGGCCCCTCGGGCCCGACGGCTTGGCCGCCGAACACCAGGAACGACTCACCGTACTGCGAGGTGCCGCTCGGCAGACCATCGGCGCCGACCGGCTCGATGGCCAAGAGCTCGCCACCCAGGCCCTGATAGCCGTCGGAGTCGCCGGCTGCTTCGACGTAGACGGCGATCTTGTCATTGATCAGCAGGAAGTCGCCCTCGTGGATCTTCTGGCGCGCGTCTTCCGGCTGGCGGATCCAGGCGGCTTGGCTGATGCGCGCGGCGCGGGCTTGGCTGCGGACGCTGGCGCCCAGCGGATCGGGATGCCCGTCGCGGCTGCCCCCGGGGAAGCGGCTCGCAGCGGTGATGCCGGCCGCCGCGCAGGGAGCGGGCGGATCATGCATATGGTTGTGCTCGTGGTCGCAGCTAGACGTAGTCAGGAATGGCAGCAGCGAGACGAGCGGCAGCGATAGGCGAGAGACCCTCGACATAACGACCTCCACAGCAGAGAAGCTCGCTGTGTAACAGAGGCATCGGCCCGCCGACAAGCGCCGCGCGCAATTTCTGCTGCGCTTGCAGAAGCGCCTCGCCTGTCGTGACAGCGCGTGTTACGCCGCAGCCATGCAGACGATCCCCTTCCGACGTGTGGACGCCCCCGCCCGCCCCCGACGGTGCGTCACTCCGCTAGCCAGCGCTTTCGGCTTGGCTCTGTGGCTTGCGGTCACCGGCTGCGGCAGTGACCTGTCGGCGCTCGATGCGCCCCCCCAAGACGAGGCTCTCTACGCCGCCGCGGCCATCCCCTCGGCCCCGCGCGAGCTTCGCGCCGCCTGGGTCGCCACCGTCTACAACCTCGACTGGCCATCGAAGAACAACCTGACGAGCGCACAGCAGCAAGCGGAAGCCATCGCCATCCTCGACCGCGCCCGCGCGCTTTCCTTAAATGCAATTGTTTTGCAAGTACGGCCGTCCGCCGATGCCCTGTACGCCTCGACAATCGAGCCGTGGTCGGCCTATCTGACGGGGCAGAGCGGCAAAGCCCCAAGTCCGGCTTACGATCCGCTGGCCTTCTGGGCGACCGAGGCACACAAGCGCGGCCTGCTCCTGCATGCCTGGTTCAATCCCTATCGCGTCGCGCTGCCCGGCACGGCGGTGGGCATGGCCGCCAGCCACATCAGCAAGCGCCGCCCTGATCTGGTGCGCACCGTCGGCAGCTACCTGTGGCTGGACCCCAGCGAGCCCGACGTCAAGAGCTACACCCTGGATGTGATCAGCGATGTCGTGCGCCGCTATGACATAGATGGTGTGCACATCGATGACTACTTCTATCCCTACCGCTCGTACTACCCGGCAGGTGGCGATTTTCCCGACGACGCGAACTGGGCCGGGTACAAAGCGGCGGGCGGTGCGCTGAGCCGTGCCGACTGGCGACGCGACCACGTCAATCAGCTGGTCCAGCGCCTGTACGCCCGCATCAAAGCCGATAAGCCCAGCGTCCTTTTTGGCATCGCGCCGTTTGGCATCTGGCGTCCGGGCAATCCGCCGGGGATCGTCGGTCTCGACGCGTATAACGATCTTTACGCCGACTCGCGGCTGTGGCTGAGGCAGGGCTGGCTGGACTATCACGCGCCGCAGCTTTACTGGCCGATCGCGCCCCCAGCCCAGAGCTTCACCGCCCTTGTTGACTGGTGGCGCGGCGAAAACAAAGCCGGCCGACATATCTTCCCTGGGCTGGCCACGAACCGCGTCAGCGACGGCAGCTATCCAGTGCGCGAGATCGAAGATCAGATCAGCGAAGCGCGTCGTCGCCTACCGACCGCCGGCCATATTCACTACAGCTTCAAGGTCTTCCCGCGCGATCCAGCGGGGCTGTCGGCGGCGCTGCGCGGCGGGGTGTATGCCGACCGCGCCGTCGTGCCCGCTTCGCCCTGGCTGGGCAGCACGCCGCCTTCCCGACCGGCGGTCAGCGGGGCTCGCGAAGGCGGCGCCTGGGTACTGCGCATCGATCCCGGCAGTAGCCCGGGTCCCGTCCCCTTTGTCTACGTCGTCTCGACCCTGACCTCGGCCGGCTGGCGCAGCGACGTCGTGCCTGCGGTGGGCAGCCCGACGCGCTACAGCCTGGCCAGCCCCTCGGGCATCTCCGGCTTGGTGGTCCGCGCCGTCGATCGCCTCGGCAACGAGAGCAGCGCCACCTGGGCCACGCCGCGCTAGCTCTGCGCTGCTGCGCTGCGCGTCGGCCTCCGCCTGACTCAGGCCAGCGGCTAGGCGCAAAACAGCTGATTTTCCGCCCCCTTGGCGAGCATCTTTTGCCGGCGGGCGTTGTACCATCCGCGCATGCGAGACATCCCCGAGGCAGCGCGCACGCTCTGCCGCGTCACGCCGCTGATTCGCACCCCGACCCTGGGTTGCTTCTTGAAGCTGGAATCGCTGCAGCGCACCGGCTGTGTGCAGCTTCGCGGGGCGGCGCTGAAGCTGACGCGGATGATGGCGCTCGATCGCACGGCGGGGGTGGTGGCGGCTTCGGCGGGCAATCAGGGGCTGGCGCTGTCGTGCGTTGGGCGGTCGGTGGGCATTCCGGTGCGCGTCGTCGTGCCCGAGAGCGCGCCTCGCTGTAAGCGCGAAGCCATCACCAGCTTCGGCGGCGAGCTGGTCCGCCATGGGGCATCGCTTGTCGAGGCGGAAAAGATGGGGCGACGGCTGGCGGCGCTGCGCGATGCGCTGTTTGTCTCGCCCTGCGAAGATCCCGACGTCATCGAAGGCGATGGCGAGTGGCTGGGGATGGAGATCCTGCGGCAGAGCTCAGCGGTCACCCGCATCGTCGTGCCGATGGGGGGCGGAGGGCTGGCGGCAGGGCTGGCAGCGGCGGTCTGCGAGGCGGGTGTGGAAGTCATCGGCGTGCAGCCGGCGATTCACTCGGCGATGAGCGAGTCTTTGGCCGGGGGCCGCGCGCTCACCGATTTTTCTGGCCCGCGCACCGTCTGCGAAGAGCTGGAAGGTGGCGTGGGCTGGCGTAGCTTTCGCGCCGTCAAACAGTACGTGCGCGAGCTGATCCTGGTGTCCGAAGACGACATCCTGGCTGCGGTGGCCTTCGCGTTTCAGCGCCTGGGCCTGGTGATCGAGCCTTCGGCCGCGGTGGTGCTGGCGGCGGTGTGCAGCGGTCGCTTGGCGGTCGATGCGCACACTGTACTGGTTATCACGGGTGGAAATCTCGACGGCGAAGTGCTGCAGCGGTGCTTGGCCACGCGCAATGCGGAGCCGGAGGGGGAGCGAAGTCGCGCGCTGGGGTAAGACGCTGTTTACATATTGAGCTGCGGACGCCCTCAACGCGACCTTGCTGCACGGCTGGGGCCCACTTTCCAGGACACTTTTTTCCGTCGGGGCGCCGGAAAAAGAGGTTCTGGGCGGGCCTCGCCTTTGGATCTCGGTGGGGGAAAGATTTGTAGACACCTTCTAGGGGGTGGGGCGGTAGATGTAGAGGGTGCCTTGGTGGTCTTTTAGGGTGTAGTGGCGGCGGAGGATGGGGAGGAGATTGGGGGGGAAGCGGTCGGCGTGGCCGCCGGTGAAGGCGGCCGGGTCGTCGAGCGGAAAGTTGAGGAGGACGAGGCTGATTTGGCCTCGCTCGGCGGCTTGCAGGAGCGGGGTTGCATCCCACAGGCCGCGGGCTGAGAGCTGAGCGGCGAGGAAGGGCACGACCAGGGGCTCGCGCGAGGCGGAGGCGACGTACCAGGTCTGCTCGGCGAGGATGGGGCCGGGGGTGCCTCGCACAAGCTCCTGCGCGGCGGACTGCTCGCGGGCGAGCGTCGGCAGCACGGACCAGACGACGTAGCCGCAGCCGATCAGGTTCATAAGGGCGGTCGCGGCGAAGTGCAGCGGCAGTAGGCGGGGCGAGCCCAGTGAGACGGCGAGTACGGCGGTGGCGACGATTAGCTCGGCGAGGAGGTTCGAGCCCGAGCCGGTCCGTCCCAGGGACAGCAGCCATAGCACGGCGACGGCAAAGACGCAGCGATAGGGGGAAAGCGTGGCCCGCAGCTCAGACGGTAGGTCCCGCGAGCTGAACGCACCGACGGCCGCGGCGTACAGGCCCGCCGACAGCGGCAGTACCCATAGCAGCCAGTTATTGCGCAGCGTGGTGAGGGTAAACGGCGCCGCCGACCACTGCACCAGCGGGGGAAATAGGCCGCCGCCGAGGACCAGAAGGCCCAGGAGCGCCCCGGCGATCCCGGCCAGCAGCAGGCCGCGGCGGGTCTGGTAGCGCAGCGCCCAGGTGACGAGGCCGACGGGAAACACCACCAGGCTGTGCTTAACCAGGACGGCTCCGACGAGCAACAGCGCCGCCCCCAGCGGCCAGCCGCGCCAGCGCAGCGAGGCCAGCGACACCGCCGAGGTTGCCAGCGCTAGGCCCAGCAGGTCAGGCAGGCAGGTCGAGCCGCACAGCGCAATCGGCAGGCTGATGGCGCACAGCCCGGCCGCCAAGAGCCCGCGTTGGGCCGAGCCGGTGGCCCGTCGAACGACCAGGCCCACTTGACCCATTGTCCACAGCAGGCTCAGCCACGAGATGAGCGCTCCGGTGCGCAGCAGTTCAGCCTGGCTGGGGGCCAGCCTACCGACGAGCCAGAGGAAGGTCGGGGGATAGTTGGTGCGCAGCATGGGCAGCCCGATCCCCGCCGCATAGATCGCCCGCCCGGATCGCAGGAGCCCGCTCCAGGTCGCGGTGTCCCCGTCGCTGTACTGGTAGGGCACGGCGTAGTAGAAGGCGGAAAGCCACAGCGCCAGCGAGCCCAGAAGCCCCAGCCCCAGCCACGCCAAACAGAGCCGCAGCTGTCGGTCTTCTCCGACGAGATCCCTGCCACCAGCCACCGCGCTGCCCATGAGCCGGCACCCTAGCACAATGCGCCGGGGCCGGGCGGCGGGGCGTGCGGGTTAGCGCCGGCTGGCCGAAGGCGCGGGCGCCGGCTGCGAGCGCTGAAACCCTAGCGTGCTCTCGATGCGGTCTTGGCGCCGATTCCAGCTCGCGATGTTGGCATCGCTCTGTCGCTTCCACTCTCTCACCGCGTTTCGCGATTGTGCGGTGCAGGCATCGAGGCCGCCCAGCAACTGACGAAGCTCGGCGATCTCGCGCTTGGTTTGGGTCGCCACCAGCCGCTCGGCCTTCTCTCGTGCCTCGCTGGCTTCGCGCAGCTTGCTCTGTTCGTCGAGTTGCTGTCGAAGCTGCTGCTCGCGATCGTTTTGCAGGGACTGGATGCGCTGGGCCGTTTCGACGAGCTGTCGCTCGTATTCGTTCCGGCGCTGCAGGTCGCGGATCTGACCGACCAGAAAGGCGACCGTCATCACGGAGGCCAGCAACAGGGATCCCCCAATCACCCAGAGCGCTCGTCGTGTGGCGTCAGACCGGGCGGCCTCCATGCTCGAGAGCAAGAACTCCTGCTCTTCCGACGTCAGATCGTTGCGCCCCTGCGCCCAGGTCTTGGCTTCCTCCAGCTTCTGTCCGCGCAGCACGTGCCCTTGGGGTTTGCCCGACTTCAGCCAGCTCTCCAGCGCGTCGTCCAGAAAGCGCGCCGCTTCCTTCGAGCGCACCCACTGCCAATCGAACACGGTGCCGAAGATGGCGTTGCGGACCACCAGCACGCGATCTTCCCAGCGACACAGACCGGCCAGGCGCAGCTCGTTCTGCAGCGGGTCGTTGCGATCCGCAAAGACCGTCTCGTGCTCCAGCAAGCGTCGATAGACGCGCAGGAGGGTCGCTCTTTCGGTCCGCGAGTCGAGCCGCTTCTCGGCGTACAGCAGGTTGAGGTCTTTGTGCCGGCCTTCGACCAGAAACAGGCGGCGTACAAGCTCCTCGACGTGAACGCCAGGGTTCGCTTCCGCGGGACGGCTCTTGCGCAGCTCGGCGCAGAGCTTGTGCGTCATGTAGGGATGGCCGCTGGTCCAGTTGTGGACGGCGAGCAGCCAGCTCGCCGGATCGGCGACGGCGCCTTCGAGCGACCCGGCAAAGCCCTGCACTTCGCTGAGCGTAAAGTCCTCAAGCGGGATGCTGGTGCCGAGGTTAAACGGGGTGCGAACCGGGTCGCTGACCAGCTCACCAGCGGCGGCAACCCCGACGAAGCCAAAGGTCAGTCGCCGTAGCTCGGGGGCGTCACCGCGCGAGTTGTAGCAGGCGCGGATGGTGGCGAAGAAGTCGTCGCAGCCGAAGGGCAGCGACAGCGTGGTGTCCACTTCGTCAAACAGCAGCACCACCGGCTGCGGAATGCGTGCCGGGATCTCGACGTGCAGAAACTGCGACCACTTGTAGGCCCCTGAGCTGCGGTCATCGGCGCGCCAGAACTCGTCGATAAAGCCCCGCGGCAGGCCGAGGAGCCGACTGACCTCTTTGACCAGGGCAAAAAACCAGGCATCCAGCTCAGTCGTGCTCTTCTGTCCACCGAGGACGTTGAGATCGATCAAGCAGCAGACGCGGTCCTCTTGGCGCAGCCTCCGGATAACCCGCCCACACAGGCTCGATTTCCCCATCTGCCGCGGGGCAAGGACATAGCAAATCTCGCCATTGCGCAGAGCATCCAGGAGTACGGTATCGGCCCGTCTTTCGACATAGAGCCCATCTTCTCGAATACTGCCCCCAACCTGCATGCGCACAGATGAGGACTTTTCCGGTGCACCGCTCATAGCTGACCAAGGCGGGTATAGAGCAAATATCGGATACGATAAGGCGCGCCTTTTATACTGTAATTTCTGGTCGCCAAGCCGGCGCCTTCTAGGCGATAACCCAGGGATTCGTCGATCGCTAGATTTGGCTGCGAAATGATCTTACGGAATGAGTCGAGCAGCGCCCGATCTTGGCGCAGCTTGCGCATTAAGTGATCTAGATACGGGGCAAACACGCCCCCTTGCGGTTCATTTTCTACCCGGTCAAGTAGCACACCCATTCGCATCTTTCGGCGATAGGCTTCGTAAAAGGCTAGGCGAGTTAGATAGGGATGGCCCCCGACCAAATCTACCAGGCGTGCAATCTCTCCGTCATCGACTTGCAGGTTATGCAGCTTGGCCAGGGACTGCAGCTGGGGCACGGTGAAATCGGGCACGGTCAGGACGTCCCCCAGATTGAATGGGGAGCGATTGACGTCCTGCACAAGAAGGGACGGCGCCGTCGAGATCGCGAGAACGAGGTGCAGCTTCTCGAACCCGCTGCTGTCGACCCAAGCGCGGAGCATGCCAAAAAATTCGTCCTGGTATGGCTGATCGGAAATCAGGTCGACATTATCAATCGCCAACACGAATCGTTCATTGATGGCCCCCAACACATTCCAAGACATCAGATCATTCAGCGTCGCGACCGGGCCGCCGCGGTTTTCGCTGAATGACTTGTTGACTTCATTGATGTCGAGTTTTAGCTCTTTGAAGATGCGTAAGGCGAACGTGTGCAGGAATGATCCAAAGGATGATCGCGCCGTCTTATCGATAATGTTCAGATTAATCGTGACAACCTGGGCCCCGCGCTGGCGAGCCTCGGAAGTGAGCGTGTGCAGGAGCCAGGTCTTCCCACATAGCTCGGGACCGAAAAACACCACCGGCTTGTGGTAGTCCAGCGCGTCGAGTGACTGCGACTCTTCTTCCGGGCGGACGACGTAGAAGCGGCGATCGTAGGGCGAGCGCGGCGGCTGCACCGGGATACTCATGGGGGCGACAACCGCCGGTGTGCCGTCTGCCGACTGGGTTGCCGAGGCCAGCGGCAGGATCGTATGCGGATCCACCGACCGCAGCGTCTGCATCAGGGATTCGGCGGGAACCAGGGTGAGTAAGAGGTTCTCTTTGGCGACCCGATCCATACCGCCGGTAAATCGTCGATATACATGCGGATAATGATCTATGCAGAATGCATCGAAATCTGCATCGACAACCAGTAATGCGCCCAGCGCTCTGCGTACTGATTGGATATCAACTGTATTAACGGTCACGTAACTATCTTATCCTCTGGCGGGTACTGCCGGCAAGCGCGATGACAAGGGAGTCAGACGGGTTGAATCCTCGGCGTCGAGGTACGACCCCCGCGGGGCGGCTGCGCACAGGCGATGGGGGCCCGGCCCGGCTTCGACCGGCGCGGCGGCTGCGCCCGCCAGGGATGCACGCCGTCTTGGGATTCCGGCTATCCAGGATTCACCGATAAAGAACAGGTACGGATTTTGAAAATATCAATATTGGGTGATTTACCCAAACGCACTGGGCAGAACGCGGGCGGCGAAGCGCGAGATCATGTCTTCGAGGTCTTCGGCGCGGGCCATGGCGGTGCGCCAGCTCTCGGGGATGGCGCTCTGGCCGTAGCACAGGCCGGCTAGGCCGCCGGCGAGGCAGGCGATCGAGTCGGTGTCGCCGCCGAGGTTGACGGCGCGCAGCACGGCGTCTTCGTAGGTCTGGGTGGTGAGGAAGCACCAGAGAGATCGGAAGAGCAC
>CALFYE010000542.1 GCA_937952145.1 uncultured Myxococcales bacterium | reverse complement strand
GCTCGACGACGGCACGGCCTACATCCTCATGGAGTTCCTGGAGGGGGAGACGCTGCTGTCGCGGATGGAGCGGCTGCAGCTTGAGCGCAAGCCGCTCGGGCTGCCGGTGGTGCTCGAGCTCGGCCGGCAGGTGGCGGCGGCGATGGCGCTCATCCACAGCAAGAGCATCGTCCACCGCGATCTCAAGCCGGAAAATATTTTCGTCGTGCCCGACTCGGTGGCGCCGCTCGGGGAGCGGGTGAAGCTGCTCGATTTCGGCATCGCCAAGTTCCTCGAAGGACCGGTGCGCAAGACGACGGTCGGGATGATCCTCGGCACGCCGCTGTACATGTCACCGGAGCAGTGCGAAGGGGCCGAGGATCTCGACGCCAAGGTCGATGTCTACTCCCTCGGCATCTTGCTGTTCGAGATGCTGGTCGGACGGCTGCCGTTTATCGCCGATACGGCGGCGGCGCTCATGCGCCAGCACATGTTCAAGGAGCCGCCGCACCTGGCGGCCGAGATCAAGGACATCCCACCGGAGCTCGATGCGCTGGTCAGCCGGATGCTAGCCAAGCGCGCCGCTGACCGGCCGTCCATGGACGAGGTGGTCGATACCCTGGAGATGCTGCTGGTGCAGATCGCCCCGGCCAAGTCGACTACCGGGGCGCGGCGGGCGGTGAGCGCCCGCAACCGCAGCTCCCAGGCCGATACGCCGCGCCCGGATCCGTATGCCTCGACGATCGGGGCCGCCTCCCCTCCTTTTGGTTCCAAGGCGGCGACCCCCACCCCGGGCGGCGGCAGCGCCCTGCGCGAGACGCCGCGCGACGCCGTCGGCGCCGGTTCCGATCCCCAGGGCCTGCTCGGCAGCGGCGCGTTCGCGGCCGGCGGCCAGTCCGGCATCGGCTCCTCGGCCTCGTACAAAAGTCTGGGCGGTGCGCCGATCTCCCGGCCCGCCGCCTCCTCCGCCAGCCGCACCGATGCGGTGGTCGCGCTCGGACGGCAGCCGCTGAGCCTGATCATCGCCGTGGTGGTGCTGCTGGGGCTCGGGGTGTTCGGTTGGCGGATCCTGGCGCAGCAACAGCCGCCGGCTCCGCCGACCGTCCAGCCGCCGCCCAAGTCGCCGCCGGTCGCCGCCGGACCTGCGCCCATCGCGCCGCCGGCCGCTCCCGCGCCGCCAGTCAAGCCGCCGCCGCCCCCGCCGATCGACGAAGCACGCGAGCACGCCGATGAGCATGGCGACGCCAAGCGCAAGCCCAAGCGGCACAAAAAAGCCGGCGAAGGCGGCAAGGCCGACGAGGGCGACTCCGGCAGCAGTGAGCCCGACGGCAAAAAGGCGCGCACCGCCAAAGAAAAAGCGATGGGAGAAGCATGGAACCCGGACTAGCAAGGGCGGTCCGACATCGTTAGGGGGAGCAGTCGCCAGGCGGCGCTTCGTGCTCAGGCCGGCGGCGGCGAGCGGGCGCGGCGCGACCCGGCGGTGGCCGGCGAGACTCTGTGAGGCACAGCCATGGTCAGGTCGTATACGTCGGTGATGGTTGCGCTGCTCTATTTGAGCGCGGCGGGGATCGCGACCGCGGGGAGCCGCACCACGGCTAGCGCCACGGCAACCAGCCGGGCAAAAACGGCACCCGCGCCGCCGGCAACTACCGCCGCTCCGGCCGCTGCCGCTACTCCGGCACCGACCAGCGCGCCGACCCCCCCCGGCGCGCCGGCGGCGTCTTCTACCTCGCCCGCTGCCGCGCCGGTTCCCGGGAGCGGCGGAGCGCTTGAGCCGCCTCCCGCCGGGGCCAAAGCGGATCAGATTGCCGACTACGCCGCTGCGCTGTTCAAGCAGCAGCGCTACTCGGATGCCGGCGACGCGCTCAAGCTCGCCTACGAGCGCGAGGCGCGGCCGATCTTCCTGTTCAACGTCGGGCAGACCTACCGCAAAGCGGGACGGTACGCTGACGCCGTCGCCGCCTACCGCCGGTTCATCGCCGCCGCCCCCAGTAACCCCCTGGTCTCGGAGGCCCGCGGCTACGAAAACACGCTCACCGCCCTCATCGAGCAGCAGGAGCGCGCCAACCAGATCGAGACCTCCCTCATCGACCAGCAGGCAGAGGCGGAGCGGGCCCGCCAGAACCTGACGCTGCAGCAGCGCAAGACCGAGGAGGCGCAGAGCGCGCTCGCCGTCGAGAAGGCGCAGCAGAAAAAGATCTACCGCCGGCCCTGGTTCTGGGGCGTCATCGGCGGCGGCGTCGGGCTCGTAGTGGCCATCGGGCTGGGCATCGGCGTCTCCCAGCTCTCCTACCACACGCAAGGCGGCACGCTGACCTTTACCCCCGTCACGCCGTAGGGCGCGTGCAAGGGCGACAAAAAGGAGTCCCATGAGTGGCGGCAAAAATCGGCGATGGCTCCTGGGAGCTGGGCTCGGGCTGTTGGCTCTTTTTTCCAGCGGCTGTCAGGTGCGGCCCCGGTTCAAGGTCACGGTGTCGGACATCGACGAAAAGACCACCTCCTTGCTGGTCAGCCTGTGGCTCGGCAACGCCGTGGTGTCGGGCGTCAGCACGGCGTACACCGACGTCGCGGCCCAAAACCCGCCGAGCGGATTTACGCAGTTTGACATGATCAACTGCGACCCCGCGGACAAGAACTGCAACCCCAAGCGGAGCGAGTACAGCTTCGGCGTAAACTACGACCTCACCGTCAACTCGAACCGTCATACCGCGATCGTCGGCGTCGCCGGCATCGACTCTGCGCGCTGCTTTCACAACGTGCTCACCGGAGTCATCTCGGACCCGGCGGAGTACGGCGATCCGGAGACGCTGCCTTTGTCATTTCTTTTAGGCTCGGTCGAAAACGTCGACAGCGCGAGCTGCACCAAAGGCAGCCTGGTCGTCACGGAGGTCATCAGCGAGTTCGACGCCCGCATCACCGGCGCGACGCCGGTCCCGCTGCTGGTCGTAAACGGCTGGGGCTTTACCCCCGATTCGATCCTAGATGTAAACGACGGCTGCGGCGCGGCGAAGATCTACCAGACCAGCACCGCGAATCAGACCGCGCAGTCCGCCGTCATCCTCTCGGTGACGCCAACTCAGATCGTCGCCCAGGCGGGCACAAACCTCCTGCGCGCCAGCTGCGTCACCGGCACGCTCGGGCCTAAGACCGTTGCCGTCATCAACAATCCCGCGGGAGCGGCCACGACCTCCAACAGCTTCGTCTTTGTCCTTCCTGCCAGCCGTTAAAAAATCGCCGCCGCGCGGGGCCGCAGGTACCCTGCAGGGTGAATGAGCACTCCCCGCACAGCAAGCACGGACAGGGCGACCGCCAGCGATGGCGGCGCCCAAGACTCGGCGGCCCGCCTGCGCCGCGCCATGGCGCCGGAGGAGCTGCGGACGCAGGGGCACGCGCTCATCGATCAGCTGGCCGACTATCTGGCGCAGGCGCAGGCCGGTCGGCTGCCGGTCTTGCCAAACGGGACGCCAGAGGAGCTGCAGGCCCGCTGGCCGGCGCAGTTCGCCGCCACGCCCGGGCCGGGGCTGCTGACGCTTTTGCCGCGCATCCTGGCGGAGTCCAACCACCTGCACCACCCGCGCTACATCGGCCATCAAGTGACCGCGCCGCTGCCGGTCAGCGCCTTGTGTGAACTGGTCTCGGCGCTGCTCAATAACGGCATGGCGGTCTTCGAGATGGGGCCGGTGACCACGGCGATGGAGCGCAGCCTGGCGGCGTTTTTCGCCGGCCAGCTCGGACTACCCGCGACCGCGGAGGGGATCTTTACTTCCGGCGGCTCGGCGGGAAATCTCACCGCGCTGCTCGCCGCCCGCCAGGCGCGCGCCGGCTTCGACATCTGGGAGCAGGGCGGCGGCGGCGGTCCACCGCTTTCGATCCTAGCTGCCGACCAAGCCCACTACTGCGTACCGCGCGCCGCCAAGGTCATGGGCCTGGGCCGGGACGGCGTCATCCCCGTGGCGACGGACCGGCACTTCCGCCTGCGCCCCGATGCCCTGCCCGCCGCCCTGGCCGAAGCCGAGCGCCGCGGTCGCCGCGTCATCGCCGTGGTCGCCAGCGCCGGCTCGACCGCCACCGGGGCGTTTGATCCGCTGCCGCCGATCGCCGACTTCTGCGCCGCGCACGGGCTGTGGCTGCACGTCGACGGCGCCCACGGCGGCGCCGCGGCGCTGTCACCGCGCTACCGCCACCTGTGCGCCGGCATCGAGCGCGCCGACTCGGTCGTGCTCGATGCGCACAAGATGCTCCTGCAGCCGGCGCTGATCACGCTGGTGCTGTTTCGCGACGGACGCGACTCCTACGCGACGTTTGCCCAGCGCGCCTCTTACCTCTTTGCCGAAGAGAGCGACCACCCTGGCGGCGAGTGGTGGAACGGCGGGCTGCGCACCCTGGAGTGCACCAAGAAAATGATGTGCTTGAAGCTGTTTGTGACGCTGTCGCAGTACGGCACGCAGCTTTTCAGCGACTACGTCACAGCCGCCTTCGATCTGGCGCGCGAGCTGGCCGCCCGGTTGCGCGCCGCCGGCGATTTCACCGTCGCCGTTCCTCCGGAGGCCAACATCGTCTGCTTCCGCTACACGCCCGGCCGCTCGCCCGCGGGCGATGGGGATTCGCCAGCTTCCGCGGCATCCCCCGAAGCCGACGACGACGAAGCTGCCGCCGCGTCGCGCTCCGCCGGCGATGCGCTGCAGGAAAAAATCCGCCAGCGCTTGCTGCAGGACGGCTCGTTTTATCTGGTAAAGACGCGCCTGCCGGACGGCGTCTATCTCCGCACGACGCTGATTAACCCGCTGACCACCCTGGCCGATCTGGAGGCGCTGCTAGTCGCCATCCGCCGCGCCGCAGCCAGCTGACGGCGATTTGTCCGGCGGGCTTGCGGCCAAAGTTTTTGACCCTGCGGGGTAAGGCGTGCATGCTCGGGCAAAATGGCCGGGCCGCTTCTCGATCTCCGCGAGCTGTGCGTGAGCTTCCGCAGCGGGCCGGCGCGGGCGCCGGTCTATCTGCGCGCCGTCGATGGCGTTTCGCTGCAGGTGCCGGCGCAGACCTCGCTCGGCATCGTCGGCGAGTCGGGCTCCGGCAAGTCGGTGACGGCGCTGTCGATCCTGCGGCTCATCCCCGAGCCGCCCGGCCGGATCGACGGCGGCCAGATCATCTATCACGGCTCGCTGGATGAGCGGCGCAAGCTCGCCGGCGCGGCGTCCGCCGGCTCGCCGCCGCCGAGCGAGCCGGTGGATCTGCGGACGCTGCCGCCCGAGGCCTTGCGCCGCCTGCGCGGCAACCGCATCGCCATGGTCTTCCAAGAGCCGATGACGGCCCTGAACCCGGTTTTTTCCGTCGGCGATCAGATCGGCGAAGCGCTGCGCGCGCATCGCCGGATGAGCCGCAAGCAGGGCCTTTTGGCGGCCGTGGAGCTGTTGAGCGTCGTCGGCATTCCCGATCCGCAGCGGCGGGCGCGCGACTATCCGCACCAGCTCTCCGGCGGGCAGCGCCAGCGGGTGATGATCGCCATGGCGCTCGGCTGCCGCCCGGATCTGCTGATCGCCGATGAACCGACGACCGCCCTGGATGTGACGACCCAGGCGCAGATCTTGGAGCTCCTTGCCCGCCTGCGCGAGGAGCTTGGCATGTCGCTCCTTTTGATCAGCCACGATCTGGGCGTGGTCGCCGAGGTCTGCGCCACCGTGGCCGTGATGTATGCCGGCCAGATCGTCGAAAAAGCTCCGGCGCGGGCGCTGTTCCAGGCCCCGCGCCACCCGTACACGGCCGGGCTCCTCGCCGCCCTGCCCCGCCTGCACGGCGGCCGCGACCGCCTGCGCGAGATCCCCGGCCGCGTCCCCCGCCTGTCCGAGATGCCCACCGGCTGTCGCTTCGCCGATCGCTGCGAGCACGCCATCGACCGCTGCCGCAGCGAGGCGCCGCAGCTGCGGCCCGCCCCCGACGCCGTAAGCCCGGAGCAGCTGGTCCGCTGTCACCTGCCGCTGCCCGTAAGCCCGGCGGCGCCGCGAAAGTCAGGGCCGCTATGACCGCCGCCGCACCGCTTGTCACGATCAAAGACCTGAGCAAGCACTATCCGCTCGGCACGCGCCTGTTTCATAAAGCCCCGATGGTGCGCGCGGTGGAGGGAGTCTCGCTGGAGGTGTGGCCGGGGCAGAGCCTGGGCCTGGTCGGCGAGTCGGGCTGCGGCAAGTCGACGCTCGGGCGGGCGGTGCTGCGCCTCATCGAGCCGACCGCGGGGCGGGTGACCATCTGCGGCACCGATGTCACGGCGTTGCCGGCGGGCGAGCTGCGCAAGTTCCGCCGCCGGGCGCAGATGATCTTCCAAGATCCTTACAGCTCGCTCAACCCGCGGATGAACGTCCTGCAGATCTTGAGCGAGCCGCTGCGCATCCACCGTCTATGCAGCTCGCCCGCCCTGGAGCGCGAACGGGCGGAGCAGCTCCTAGAGCAGGTCGGTCTGCCGGCCGCCAGCCTGTCGCGCTACCCCCACGAGTTCTCCGGCGGCCAGCGCCAGCGCATCGGCATCGCCCGCGCCCTGGCGGTGGAGCCGCAGTTCATCGTCGCCGATGAGCCGGTGAGCGCGCTCGATGTGTCGATCCAGGCGCAGATCATCAACCTGCTGCACGACATCCAAGCGAAAAAGGGGCTGACCTATCTTTTCATCTCGCACGATCTGAAGGTCGTCGAGCATATGTGCGATCAGGTCGCGGTGATGTACCTGGGCCGCCTGTGCGAGGTCGCCGACACCGACTCGCTGTATTACCGGCCGCGCCATCCGTACACGCAGGCGCTGCTGGCGGCAATTCCGGCGCCGCCGGAAAATGCCGACTACGCCACCGATGATGCCGCCGGCTCTTCGGGGCCGCAGCTGGCCTCGGCGCTCTTGCGCGACTCGACGCCGATGGCGGCGATCTCCCCGTCGCGCCGGCCGAGCCGCCTGCTCCTTTTCGATGAGGCGCCGTCGCTGCTAAAGCCCCCTTCCGGCTGCGCCTTTCACCCGCGGTGCGCCCGCTATGCCGGGGCCGGCTCGCCCGCGGTCTGCCGCAATGAGATCCCGCTGTTGCGCCCGATTTCGGGGCCCAGCGCCGCCGCGCCCGCACCCGCGGCGTCCCAAGGGGAGCCCGCGGCGCCGTCCCCGGACCGGCCGCACCTGGTCGCCTGCCACCTTGTCTGAACTGCAGACCTAGCGGAGCCGCGGAGGCGTGGCTACCTTGTCGGCATGACCAAGTCCGCAGCAGCCGATGACCGCGCCGAATCTCGCGCCCAGTACGACACCTTCGACGACTTTCTCCAGGCCGCCATCCGCGACTACTATGAGCGCGGCTGGCAGCGGCCAAACTTCGTCGCCCTGCTGATCGCCTCCGGCCAGACCGGCAGCATGGCCAAAAACGCGCTCGGCAGCACCGACGGTCTCAAGCGGCTGGCGATCGGCACCGTGGGCATCATGGCGGTGCGGGTCATCCTCGTGCGAGTGATCACCGGGCCCATCGGGCTGTTGCTGACCGGCGTGTCGGTGGCCTCGCTCATCGCGCTGTTCGTCCGCAACCAGCGCGAGATCATCGCCAAGACGGCGCGCTTCCGCGAGCTCATCGCCCGCACCCGTGACAGCTTCGAAGAGACCCAGTCCGGCTACCGCCAAAACCGCCTGGACGCGCGCGAGCGCAACCTGATGGTCGACGGCCTGCTCAAGCGCTTCCTGCGCGAGTGCGACGAAATCTGAAGCCAGCGCCGCCGCCCTTGCGACCGCGGGGCCGGCTTTGGTCCAGTCCCGCCATCGGCTTGCAGGTCAAGAAGTTGCCTTTGTCGGACCGCGCCCCTATCCTCACCGCCTGCCAAACGAGCTATGGCGGGACTTGTAGATGGAGAAGCCTAACGAACTACCCGTTTCTCTGGATGCGGAGGCGCAGCACCGCTACCTGAGCTATGCGCTGTCGGTGATCACGGCGCGGGCGCTGCCGGACGTGCGCGACGGTTTGAAGCCGGTGCAGCGGCGCATCCTGTACGCGATGTACCATGACCAGCGGCTCCTGCCCGACGCCAAGTACCGCAAGTGCGCGGCGGTGGTCGGCGACGTGCTGGGCAAGTATCATCCGCACGGCGATGCCTCGGTGTATGAGGCGCTCGTGCGCATGGCGCAGGATTTCTCGCTGCGCTATCCGCTGGTCGATGGTCACGGCAACTTCGGCTCGCAGGACGGCGACGCGCCCGCGGCCTACCGCTACACGGAGTGCCGGCTGCGGCCGGCGGCGCTGACCCTTTTGCAGGAGCTGGGCCAGGGCACCACCGACTGGCGGCCGAGCTTCGACGGGGTGCGCTTCGAGCCCATCGTGCTGCCGGCGCAGCTGCCCAACCTCCTTATCAACGGCGCCCAGGGCATCGCCGTCGGCATGGCGACTTCGATACCGCCGCACAACGCTGGCGAGGTGCTCGACGCCTGCCTCGCGCTCATCGACGATCCGAGCCTGGATACGCGGGCGATGCTGCGCTTTGTCCGCGGGCCGGACTTTCCCACCGGCGGCGAGCTTCTCACGAGCAAGCAAGAGCTGGCGGAGATCTATGAAGCCGGCCACGGCTCGCTGCGTCTGCGCGCCACCTACCATATCGAAGAGCCGAGCGACCGCCGCGAGGGCAAGCGCATCGTCATCACCTCGATTCCGTACTCGGTGGTGCGGGCGGCGATCATGGAGAAGATCGGCGAGCTGTTCGCCGACAAGAAGCTGCCGATGGTGCTCGACTGCCGCGATGAGTCGACCACCGACGTGCGCATGGTGCTGGAGCTCAAGCGCGGGGCGGAGCCGCAGCTGGTCATGGCGTATCTTTTCAAGAGCACGCCGCTCCAGGCCAGCGTCCAGGTCAACCTGACGTGCCTTGTGCCGACGAAGAACCCCGAGATCGGCACGCCGCAGAAGCTGTGCTTGCGCGACTGCATCCGCCACTTCCTCGACTTCCGCTTCGCGGTGGTGCGGCGGCGGCTGGAGCACGCGCTGGCCGAGCTCAATAAGCGCATCCATGTGCTGGAAGGGTTCGCGCGCGTGTACGACGCGCTCGACGAGATCCTCGCCATGATCCGCAAGAGCGAGGGCAAGGCCGACGCCAAGAGCAAGCTCGTGGACCGCTTCGGCCTCGACGAAGATCAGGCCGAGGCGATCCTTGAGCTCAAGCTCTACCGGTTGGCGCGGCTGGAGATCCAGCTCATCCGCGAGGAGCTCGGGCAGCGGCAAAAAGATCAGCGGATTCTTGAAGCGCTTTTGCGCAGCGATGAGAAGCGCTGGGAGCTTATCCGCCGCGAGCTCAGCGAGCTACGCGAGAAATACGGCGACAAGCGGCGCACCCGCATCGGCGTGCTGGCGGAGGAGCCGGCGTTCGATCCGAGCGCGTTCATCGCCCAGGAAGACTGCAACATCGTGCTCACCCGCGACGGCTGGGTGAAGCGCGTCGGGCAGCTCAAGGACATCGGCAGCACCCGCGTCCGCGAGGGCGATGAGGTGATGACGGTGCTCGGCGGGTCGACCAAGGATCTCATGGCGTTCTTCAGCAGCCGCGGCTCGGCGTACGTGTGCCGGGCGCTCGACATCCCGGCCTCGACCGGCTACGGCGAGCCGGTGCAGAAGCTGTTCAAGCTCGACGATGGCGAGGTGGTGGTGACGGCGCTGTCGCTGGATCCGCGGGTGCGGCCGGCGGCGGAGCTCCACATGCTGGCGCTCACCCGCTCCGGTCTGGCGCTGCGGTTTGGCCTTGCGGCGCACAGCGAGGTCTCCACGCGCAGCGGCCGGCTGTTCGCGCGGGTCGGCGACGGCGATGCCATCCTCGGCGTGCGGCCGTGCAAGGGGGAGGCGCTGGTCACCGCCGCCACCGCCGCGGGACGCACCCTGACCTGCCGCGCCGAAGAAGTACCGATGCTCTCGGGCGCCGGCAAGGGGGCGCACTTCATCAAGCTCCAAGAGGGCGATCGCGTCCTTGGCTTCAGCGTCGGCGAGCCGCTGCAGGTCGAGACCGACAAGGCGGCGACCCTTTCCCTTGGCAGCGCCAGCGATGCCACAGCCCGCGGCGGCAAGGGCAAAGAGCTGCCCAAGCGCGCCAAGGTCGCGCGGGTGCTCATCCCACCGCCGACCCTGCCGCAGCTGTCGGCGCCGCGCCCGAGCGCGTCAGGGCACGGCGCACCCCCCCCGGCGGCCCCGGAGTCCGGGGAGCACGACGGCGGCGGTAAGGCGGGCAAGGGGGACTTCGGGCCGCTGTTCGGGTCGCGGTCATAAGGCGGAGCCAGTTAGAGGTTGGTGATGGCCAAGAGCAACACGTACACCGAACAAGACATCGTCGTCCTAGAAGGCTTGGAGCCGGTACGCAAGCGGCCCGGCATGTACATCGGCGGCGTCGACAGCCGCGGTTACCACCATCTTCTGTGGGAGATCGTCGATAACGCCGTCGATGAGGTGATAAACGGCTACGCCTCGACGATCAAAGTCACGCTGCACAAGGGGCTGCAGGCGGCGACCGTCGATGACAACGGCCGCGGCATCCCGGTCGGCGTCATGCCCAAGTACGGCAAGTCGGCGCTGGAGATCATCTATACGACCTTGCACGCCGGCGGCAAGTTCGGCACCGGCGGCTACACCCACTCGGGCGGCTTGCACGGGGTGGGCGCTTCCGTGGTCAACGCCTTGTCGGAAGAGCTCTGGGTGCGGGTGCGGCGGGAAGACAAAGAGTCGGAGCAGGGCTACGCCCGCGGCGCCGCCGTGACCCCGGTGCGCACCGTCGGCAAAGCGCGCGGCAGCGGCACCAAGATATACTTCCGCCCCGACCCAGAGATCTTCGGCGAAAAGGCGCGCTTCGACGTCGAGCTCGTGCGCGAGCGGCTGGAGGCCAAGAGCTACCTGCACAAGGGGCTGCGCGTCGTCTTCATAGACGAAGAGAGCGGCACGACGCAGGAGTTCGCGCACCAGGGCGGCATCGCCGACTACCTGCAGAAGCTGGTCACCGACCGCGGCAAGCCGGCGCAGAACCCGACCGTCTACTTCGCCCGCGATCCCGACGGCGAGACCGGCACCCGCTTCGAGCTGGCGTTCTGCTGGACCGAGGCCACCGACGAGTTCATCCGCAGCTTCGTCAACGGCATCCCGACCTCGTCGGGCGGCAGCCACGAAAACGGCCTCAAAGGCGGCGTGGTCAAGGGCGTGCGCAACTACATCGACACGCACGGCCTTTTGCCCAAAGGTCTGGCGCTGTCGGCGGAGGACATCCGCGAGGGGCTGTGCGCGATCCTGTCGTGCTACGTCCGCGAGCCGCAGTTCCAGGGCCAGACCAAAGAGCGCCTGAACAACCCCGAGATCACCGGCGAGCTCGATGCCGCGATCCGCAACTTCGTCGAGAGCTGGCTCAATAACAACAAGACCTACGGCGAGGCCATCGTCGGCCGCATCATCCAGGCCGCTCGCGCCCGCGAGGCCGCCAAGGCGGCGAGCCTGGCCGTCCCGCGCAAGTCGGTGGTCAGCCACCGCCTGAACCTGCCGGGCAAGCTCGCCGACTGCTCCTCTTCCGATCCCAGCCAGTCGGAGCTGTTCATCGTCGAAGGCGACTCCGCCGGCGGCTCCGCCAAGCAGGGGCGCAACCGCCGCAACCAGGCCATCCTGCCGCTGCGCGGCAAAGTCCTAAACGCCGAGCAAGCCTCGACGAGCAAGCTCTTGTCGAACAAAGAGCTGCAGGACATCGTGTCGGCGCTCGGCTGCGGGCTGGGCGACAGCTTCGACGCGAGCAAGCTGCGCTACGGCCGGATCTTCCTCCTCATGGACGCCGACAGCGACGGGCATCACATCTCGACGCTGCTCCTCACGTTCTTTTACCGCTACCTGCCGCGGCTCATCGAAAACGGCCATGTCTTTTTGGCCCAGCCGCCGCTTTACCGCATCGACGTCGGCAAAGAGACGCACTGGGTCCTCGACGATCAGAAAAAGGAAGAGCTGTTGGCCAAGCTGCCCAAAAACGCGCGGCCGGAGATCCAGCGCTTCAAGGGTCTGGGCGAGATGATGCCGCAGCAGCTGTGGGCGACGACACTCGACCCCAAGCGCCGGGTCGCGCTCAAGATCACGGTGCAGAACCGGGAGGAGACCGACCGGGTGCTCAACGAGCTGCTCGGCAAGGATCCCTCGGCGCGCTTCCGCTTCATCATGGAGCGCGCCGCCGATGCGCAGACCATCGATGTTTGAGCCGGGGCCGGCGCCGGTCGCCGCCTCGCGGCAGCGCCTGGCCGCCCGTCCCTAGTAGATGCTCTTACTGGACTCCGCCGCTTCCGCGTCGAGCGAGCTCGTCGATGCGTGGCGGCGGCGGTGGCGGCTCGGGCCGGCCTCTTGGCCGGGCTCGCGGTGCCGGTGGTGGCGATGCGGCGACGGCGTCTCTTCGATGCGCCCGGCGTCCTTGGCCGGGATCGCTGACGCGCCGGCGGCGAAACCAGCCGGCGGCGGCTCTAGTTCGCTCCCCGCGGCACCGGCGTCGCTCTTGGGCAGGAGCACGACCGGAAATCCGCCGGCTTGCGCTCCGGCGGCCGGCTTCAGGTTCGTGGACTTGAGCTGGCCCAGCGCCCCATCGCCCAGTCCTGCCAGGGGCTGCGCCTGCTGCCGATGCCACAAAAGCGCGATCGCCCCGATGACCATCAGGGCCAAGGGAGCGACCAGCCAGCGCTTGCGCAGCGGCACCCGCGGCAGGGGCCGGGTCTCGCGCCCGCCGAACGTGGCGGTCGAGTCGAGCGTCGAGCTCACCGGCAGCGAGCCCACCGCCAAGAGCCGCGCCGACAAGAGCTCCAGCTGCATGCCCGGGGTGATCGCCAGGGCGATCGGCTGCAGCGCCCGCAGCACGGTGCCGGCGTCGGCGGGTCGCTGCTGCGGATCGCGCGCCAGCATCTGCGAGATCAGTGACTGCAGCGCCTCATGAAAGTCGCCGGTCGGCAGCAGCTCCGACAGCTTCGCCGGCGGCCGCACCACGCGCGCCATCGCCGCGGTCTGCGAGCTATTGGCCGACACCTCGCCCCACGGCAAGCGGCCCGTCAGCACCTCCGTCAGGATCACCGCCAGCGCGAACACATCCGAGCGCAGCGTCGCATCGCCGCCCTGAAGCTGCTCCGGCGCCATGTAGATAGGCGTCCCCAGCACCGCGCCGTTCTCGGTCAGCCGAGTCGCCGAGGTGATGCGGCCGGCGATGCCGAAGTCGAGCACCTTGACGACCTCTTCTGCCCCGGCCTCGGTCTGCTTGCGGGCGATGAAGATGTTGTCGGGCTTGAGATCGCGGTGGACGATCCCGCGGCCATGGGCGGCAGCGACGGCACGAACCACGGGGACAAGGAGCTCCAAGGCGCGCGGGGCGGGCAGCGGACCCTGGCGCTGGAGCCGGGCATCCAGGGTCTCCCCCTCTAGGAGTTCCATGGCGATGTAGGCCTGTCCGTCGGCGGCCCGGCCGGACTCGAAGATCGTCACGGCGTTGGGGTGGTCGATGGAGCTGGCGATCTGGGCCTCACGCTCGAAGCGCTTGACCATCTCTGGGTTGTCCAGGTGATCGGCGCGCAGGATCTTCAGCGCGACCTGCCGCCCGACGCCGGGCTGCATCGCCGCGAACACGTCGCCCATCTGCCCGAACCCGAGCTGCTCGCCCAGCACGTACTTCCCGGCGAAGATCCGCTCGCTGGGGACAAGCTCGGCACCGTCGCGAGCGCAGAAGTTCCCCTCTTCAGCGTCTTCCGTGTAGACGGTCTGGCAGCGCGGGCACAGCTTGCCGCGGGCCATCGGCGGCGGTTGAACACCCGAGCTCGTGGGGCTCTTGGGCTGGATCTGCGGCATCGATCGGTTCCCGCCTCGACTCCTTCCTGGGCACAGACCTCGCGACGCGGGTCCTTCCTTCTAGAATATCAAGCTTAGCCCGCTCGCGTCGGCATTTTCCGTCTGTGGGGCGGACGGCGAAGCGGCACGAACAGCAGCGTCCAAGGTACGCTTGTGCCGTCGCCAGGCCCACAGTGTAGACTGCGGCTGCGCGCGCTCCCCGCGGTGTCCGGGTAGCCGCTGTTTTTCAGCCATGAAATCGCCCGATCGACCTACCTCGTCCCCATCTCCACCCGAGCCCGCGGCCGCTCCGCCGACCACCGCGGAACAGTTTTGCGCCACGCTGCTGCACAGCGGCGAACTTTCGGCCAAGCTCGCGTCGCCGCGCGGAGCCGATGGCCGCCTGCTGCCGTTTGCCCGCGAGCCGTCGCCGCAGCGCATCGCCGAGCCGGCGCGCTCGCCGACGCTGCGGATGCGACCGGGGGCGGAGCCGCTGCCGCGCCTTGGCCAGCTGCACGACCCGGAGGCCCGCGCCCTGTGCCTGGAGCGCTTCGCCCACCACGAGCTGCAGGCGATAGAGCTTTTCGCCTGGATGCTCCTGGCGTTTCCCGGTCCGGCCCTGTCACCGGGGCTGCGCCGGGCGCTGCTCCTCACCTTGGAAGAGGAGCAGCGGCACCTTGGGCTTTATCTCGACCGCCTCGCCGCGCATGGCTGGTGGCTCGGACGCTCGCCGCTCTCGGATTACCTGTGGCAGCACCATGAGGGCGTGCTGCGGGCGGCGGATCCGGCGCTGGCGTTCCTGTGCGCCATGGGTCTGACGCTGGAGCAGGCGAACCTGGACTTCACCCTCCTTTACCGCGACGGCTTCCGCCAGGTCGGCGACAGCGAAAGCGCGCAGGTATTGCAAACCGTCCACACCGACGAGATCCGTCATGTCCGGGTGGCGATGCACTGGCTGCGCCGGCTCAAGGATCCGGCTTGCAGCGACGTCGATGCGTACCGCGCCGCGGTGCCGTTTCCGCTGTCGGCGGCGCGGGCCAAAGGGCGCCGCTTCGACTTGGTCGCACGCCGCCGGGCCGGGCTGTCCGATGACTTCATCGCCCACGTCCGCGCCGCCCGGCCCTACGCCGCGCTGCCGCAACCGCCGGTGCCCGCCATGGCCGCAGGAGAGCAAGCGGCGGCAGATTCTGTAAGCGGTGCGGCGGCCGGGTCGCGCCTGTGGCTCCTGCCCAACCTCGGGGCGGAGGAGGATCGGCCGCTGCCGGCCAGCGCCCGCGGGTTTCTGCGCGGGCTGCTCGGCGCGTGGGCGGCGCTGTTCGACGCCGCGGCCGGGGCGCCACTGCTCCTGCCGCCGGGAGACCGCGAAGCGCAGACAAGCTGGCGGGAGGCGCTGGGAGCAAAAGACGCCCCGCCGGCCCTTGACTGCCTGCACGGACTCAAGGGCCTTGTCCCCTGGCTCGGCACCCAGAGCGCGGCCGAGCAAGCCGCCGCGCTGGGCCACGCCCTGGCCGGCCCGGTCCCGTCCGTGGTGCGCACCGTTCATGACAAGGCCTTCGCCCATCGCCAAGGGCGCGCGCTGGGACTTTTGCCGGCGCCGCTGCAAGGGCTCATCTCCGAGCTGTCCCCGGAGGAGCTGCTGCTGCCCGATGCCCCGGCGATGATTGCGCAGCGGGTCGCCGGGTGGCCGGCCTGGACCAAGGGGCGCTTCACCATAAAGCCGCGCTACGGTACAAGCGGCCGCGGCCGCGTGATGGGCACCTGGGAGCTGCCGGCGCCGCTGCGGCCGTCCCTGCCGGCCGGCGCCGCCCACCCAGCCTTATCGCAGCTGGCACGGCGCGGCGGCGGCTTGCTGGAGCCTTGGCTCGACCGGGTTTGTGATCTCTCGCTGCAGCTCTACGTGCACCCGCAGGGGCGCATCGAGGTGCTGGGCGCCACGGAGCAGATCTTGACCCAGAGCGGCCAGATCCTCGGCAACCGGGGGGTATGGCGAGACGGCCGGATCCTGTCGGGAGCGCCGGAGGCGACGGAGCGCGCCCTGCAAGCGGCGGCGGCAGCAATCGGCGCGGCCGCGGCAGCCGCAGGTTTTTACGGCGTCGCCGGCATCGATGCCTTCATCTTCCGCGGCGGCGACGGCGCTCCGCACCTGCGCCCGGTCGTCGAGCTCAACGCCCGCTTCACCACCGGCACCGTGGCCCTGGGTCTGCTGCGGCACGCGGAGCGGGCGGGGATGCTCCGCGACATGAGCGCCTGGGCGCTCCTGCTAAAGGCAAGGCCGGCGAGCTCCGACTCGGCGGAGCTGCGCACGCTGACCCCGCTGCCGCCGGGGCCGATGCTGGTTCTGGCAAGGACGCCGGCGATCCTCGACCGCTGGCTCGCCCAAAGCGCCGAGTCCCAGGGCTGCTAGCGCCCCGGCGTGATGATCTTGGTGTTGGCGGGCGGCGTAAACGCAAAGCGGCTGTCGTCGGCGCCGGTCTTGGGGTTCTGCTCCAGGGCGGAGAAGACGATGTGGTTGGTGCCGCCCTGCTGGTCGAAAAGCAGCGTCTCCTTGACCAGGTGCGTCGTCGGGCTGACCACGAACACCAGGTGGCGGTACTGCGCCGTAGCGACCTTGGGCACGAGCTTGAGCACGAAGTCGGACGGCTCGCCATACGGCTGGCCGTCGAGGTAGCTGACATCGAAGTCATCCAGCAGCTTGCCGCGCCCGAACAGGAAGCTCACCTGCGTCGGCAGCTGCGAGGAGGACAGCGACTGCTTGAACGCCTGCTCGTCCTCCGGCTCATAGACCCAGAGGTTGGTTCCGTCGGCGACAAAAAGCTTCTTCTCCGGCTTCTCATAGTCCCAGCGCATCTTGCCGGGCTTTTTGAGGACGACGCTGCCCGCGGCCTGCCGCTTGCCGGTCGGCCCGGTCAAGGTCTGCGTGAACTTGGCCTTGATGACGGCGGTGCGCTCGTACTCCTTCTGCAGCTGGCCGATGACCTCCGCCGCTGGTGGACGAGCAGGGGCTGCCGCCACGGTCGCGGGGGCGGGAGCGGTTGTCCCGGTGCCGACCGCGGACGCGCCGGTCGCCGGCGATTTCGCTCCTGCTGCCGCCGGCTTGGCTGCGGCTGCGGGGGGCAGCGGCGATTTGGTTGCCGCGGGCGCCGATGCACTCGTCGCGGCAGCCGGCTTGGCATCGGCCGCCGCAGCGGGACCGGCGACGGCTCCCCAGCTTCCCAGGGTCAGGCTACAGGCGAGAAGGAATGTCTTAGGACCACGCATCGCATTTTCCTCGTTTGGGCACCGTCAAAAATGGTACCGGCACCGCACCTTGGCCGCTGCGAATTTTGTCCCGCAGCCCGTTACCCGGCGCAATTTTGCCAGGACCTGGGCCTTGCAGGGGCTTTAGTCTTTGCGACGCCGGCATGCGCGGGAATCTTCATCCGCAAAAAGGAGGCGACTAGACTAAGGCCATGGCGCTGGTACTCCTAGTCGAAGATGAGCGGGCGATTGCCGAGTCGCTCGAGTTCGCGCTGCGCCGCGACGGCTTTCAGGTCGTGTGCGCCGGCACGCTGGCGGCGGCCCAGGCGGCGCTCGGCGACTGCGATCTGCTGGTGCTCGACCTGATGCTGCCCGACGGCTCGGGCTTCGATCTTTTGCGCGACCTGCGCGAGTCCGGGCTGCGCACGCCGGTCATCATCCTGTCCAGCCGCGAAGAAGAGGCCGACCGCGTCGCCGGGCTGGAAGGCGGGGCGGACGACTACGTGATAAAGCCGTTCTCCCCGCGTGAAGTGGTCGCCCGCGTGCGCGCCGTGCTCCGCCGCTTCGCCCCCGGCCGCGCGCTCACGAGCCCCGCCTCGCCGCCGCCGCCGCCCCCGGTCGCGGTGCCGCCGGCCGATGCCGCGCCGCCGCGGCTGTCGATGATTCTGGTCGTCGATCCGGAGACCCGGCGCGCCTCCTACCAGGGCAACCTCCTCGATCTGACCCGCACCGAGTTCGATCTGCTGCGGGTCCTGGGCAGCGCCCCGGAGCGCGTGTTTACGCGGCAGCAGCTGCTCGACCGCATCTTCGGCGAAGGCTATGCCGTCACCGATCGCACCATCGACGCGCACGTAAAAGCGCTGCGCAAAAAGCTCCACGCCGCCGGCGCCGACCCTGAGCTCATCGAGACCGAGCGCGGCGTCGGCTACCGCCTGCGCGAGCTTGCCGGAAGTTAAAAAAACGAAGGAAAGCGGCGCTGCCGATCAGGTCCGATTGACGACGCCGGTGCCGGTGGTGACGCCCGGCTTGTAGTAGTCGGAGGTCAGCTGGCGGTCGGTGATCTGGTTGCCCAGGGCTTCCTCGAGGAACTTGGTCTCCTCGACGCACGCCTGGCCGGGTATGCACTTGACCTGCACCTGGACCTCGCCCGAGGGGGAGATGGTGATCTCCAGTTCTTTGCGCTGCGCCATGTCGTACTCCTGCCGCGCTCTGTGATGCCGGCGCGGCGTAAGGTCAGGGTTATAAAGGCTCCGGGCTAGCCCCACTTGCTGACGGACAGCTTGACCGTGCCGTCCTCAGCGACCTGCTGCTCTTCGATGCGGTAGCCCTGGTTCTCGCAGGCGATGACGACCTTCTGGTAAGCGTACTCGCGATTTAACTCATCGACCATTTCCTGCTCGGTCTTGCCGACGGTGGTCTCGATGCCCCACCAGTCGGCTTGCAGGCCGTAGGTGCCGTCTTCGTTTTTGACTACGCCGATGTCGTAGCGGCCCATGTGGATGGAGATCTCGGCCAAGCTCGTCTGGCCGCGCCAGCCCTTTACCACCACGCCTTCCTCCGCCTGGGTGTACTTGAGCTTGAGCTTGTCGAGCGCGCGGGTGAGCGCGACGAGGTCGTTTATCTTGGTCGCAACGGTCGTAAAGTGACTCATTGGTAATTGCCTGTGGTTGTTGCCTGTGCCGTAAGTTGCCGCCGCTTCTCTTTGCCCGGGGCGTGCCTGTAGACCTATAAATCCAGCCGCCCGCCGTCGCCGCCCTGCGGCACCGTGAAGCGGTCGCGCGTCCGCCGCGCCGCCGGCGTCTGCACGAGCGAGGCGGTGCGGGCGCGGGTCTTGGCCCACTCGCGCATGTCGGCGATCTTTTCCTGCATGGTGACGGCCAGCGGCACGATCTCTTTGGCCCCGTGCAGAAGCTGCTCGGTCGACAGGTCGCGGACGTGCGGGTTGGCGTCGAAGGCCTCGTACAGCGCACCGACCACCACCTGCTCGACTTCCGAGCCCGAGAAGTCGGGCATGGCCTCGATCAAGCGATGCATGTCGAGCGATTCAATCGCCCGCTTCTTCTTCGAGAGGTGGATCTTGAGGATCTCGGCCCGCTCTTCCATGGTCGGCAGATCGACAAAGAAGATCTCGTCGAAGCGGCCCTTGCGCAGGAGCTCAGGCGGCAGTGCCCGGACATCGTTGGCCGTCGCGATGACGAAGACCGGCGATGACTTCTCCTGCATCCAGGTGACGAAGGTGCCGAACACGCGCGAGGTCGTGCCGCCGTCCGACATGTTCGACGAGCCGGTGCCCGAGAAGCCCTTCTCCATCTCATCGAGCCAGAGCACCGCCGGGGCGACCGCTTCGGCCGTCTTCAGCGCCTTGCGGATGTTCTCTTCCGAGGCACCGACCAGACCACCGAAGATCTTGCCGACATCCAGCCGGAGGAGCGGCATCTGCCAAGCGGCGCCGACGGCCTTGGCGGTCAGCGACTTGCCGCAGCCCGGCACGCCAAGCAGCAGGATGCCCTTGGGCATCGGCAGACCGAAGTCGCGCGCTTCCGAGGTAAAGGCATGGCGACGCTTGGTCAGCCAGGTCTTGAGGATCTCCAGACCGCCGATGCTGTCGAGGTTGTCCTCGGCTTCGTAGTATTCGAGGATGCCGCTCTTGCGAATGATGTGCTTCTTTTCGCTGAGGATGGTCGGCAGGTCGAAGGTGCGGTGCCGAACGATCGACTTGGAGAACGTGTTCTCGGCCTCCATCAGCGTCAGACCGAGCGCGGCATCGACGATCGCCTCGCGTCCTTCCGCGGTCTTGGCGGGACCGGGATCGCAGCCCTGCGGCAGCTGACGCACCAGCTCATCGACGACCTTGCCGATCTCGGAGCGATTCGGCAGCGCCCAGTCGACGATCGTCAGATCTTTTTCTAGCTCGGGCGGGATCTTGGTCACCGCCGACAGGATAAAGACGTGCTTCTGCGTCTTGTTGCGCAGGTCGTGTGACAGATCGCGTAGCTTGCGAACCACCGTCGGATCGTTGACGAAGGCGTGGAAGTCGCGCAGCACGAACAGGCCGCGCCCTTCCTGCGCATTGATGTAGTCGAGCGCCTTGATCGGATCCTTGACGTCGCCGCCTTTGAGCGTGCCAAAGCGCTGCTCGAAGCCGCGCGTGATCGACCACACGCCCAGCTTCATATCGCGGCGCCGCGCCAGCTTAAGCAGCGAGGCCTCGACGCGCGCTTCTTCCGAAGACACGACGTAAATCAGCGAGTAGCGGGCGCGGATCAGATCCAGCACCTCCCGCTCGCTCTGGTTCAGTTCTTCGCTGTCGGGGGCAGCGGGGAGCGGCTTATCTGAAGACATGTCTTTCCGTTCTTATGCGCCGACTGGGCTACTCGATCACCGCACGCAGGCTGCGGATCTGAGAGCGGGCGTCATCAAAGCAGTTCATGACTTCTTCGAGGGTATTGCGCAGCTTGCGGGCCACATCCTTGTCGGGAACCGCGCGCTCGACCTTGTTGAAGCCTTCTTCCAGCTCCACCAAGTTCTTGCGCAGGCCGCCTAGCGCATCGGTGATGCCATCGTACGCAGCCGTCGCGACCGCCTTGAGCTCGGCGACCTCTTGGCTGCCGGCGGCAGAAGGTGCGGCAGCAGCCGGCGCGGCCTGGGCTTGCGCCTGGGCTTGCGCCAAAGCCTGAGCCTGGCTCTGCAGCTCGCCTTCCAGCGAAGCGATCCGCGACTTGAGCTGATCGCGCTCGCTCTGCAGCGCCGCCAGCGCCTGCTTGTTGCTCTCGCTGGTGCTGTTGTTCTCGCTCTGGCGGGCGTGCATCGTCTCCAGCTCGCGCTCGACATCGTCGCGATCTTTGATCGCCGCGTCGCGCTCTTGCTGCAGCTTTACGCGCGCCTCTTCCAGCTTGCTGAGCTCGGCCTGATGCTTGCCTTTGAGATCGTTCAGCGCCTGCTCGACTGCCTGCTCCTGAACCTGCTGCCGCTGCGCCTGCGCCGCCTTGCGCTCTTCGTTGTGCTTCTGGATCTGCTTGCTCATCTCGGTCAGCTCGGCCTCGGCCTTCTGCTGCCGCTCGCGCAGGCTATCCAGCTCCTCATTGGCGGAGTCGAGGTCACGACGCAGCGAGCGATTCTCGCCCGAGAGCTGCAGGATCTGGTCTCCACCCTGCTGGCCGATCATCGCGCGCACGCGATCCAGCTCGGACTTGAGATCATCGACCTGGGCCTGCGTCTTGCTCCCGCGATCGCGCAGGCTGTCGCGCTCACTGCGCAGCTTGGCCGAGCTCTGCTCCAGCTCCTCGACCTGCTTGCGCATGTCTTTGATCTGCGCTTCCTGGTTGATCTTGCCGACGCGCTGCTCCTCGATGATGCGATCGCGTTCTTTCAAGATCGCGCGCAGGTGATCGGTGTCGCCGCGCTCGGTGTTGATGTTGCGCACCTGCTCGTCGCGCTCACGCGCGAGCTTGACCAGCTGAGCATTGAGCGCTTCGACTTCTTTTTTCGCCCGGCGGACATCTTCGCCGTTGGCGGCGATCTGCCGATCCTTGGCTTCTGAGGCGGTCTTGATCTCGTCGAGCTGGGCCAGCGCCTTGGTGTGCTGATCGCGCAGCGACTTTAGATCCTGGCGTAGCTCCTCCGTGACCTTGGTCTCGGCGCTCAGCTCGTCTTTGTCTTTCTTGGCCTGCCGCGAGAGCTTTTCCAGCGCTTCTTTAGTCGTGCCGAGATCGGCGCGCAGGCGCTTGACCTCGGTCTCCATATTTTCCAGCTTGGTCACGGCCTGATCGCGCTCGGTCTGCGCTTCCTGGGCCGCCTTGGCCGCCGCTTCCATGTCGGCGTTGATCTTCTTCAGATCGTCTTGCAGCTTGGTCAGCTGCTCGCTGCTGATCTTGTGGCTGCCCGAATCCGCCGGTTTCTCGACGGGAGCCGGGGGGGCTGGTTTGGCCTCCTCGGGTTCGGCCGGGGTGGCGGGCTTGGGCGATAGCGACGCCCCCGCCGGAGCCTGATTCATGCTCTGGCGCAGCGGCTGGGCCGGCGCATCCGCGACTTCGACAAACCGCACCTGCAGCGAGCCGCAGCGGATGATGTCGCCATGCGTTAGAAAGTCGCGCTGGATGCGACGCTCAGGCGTGGCCCCAGTCGTGATGTAGGTGCCGTTCGCTGAGCCTAGATCTTCCACCATCCAGCGTCCGCTTGATGGGCTGATCTTGCAGTTGCGACGAGACACCATCGCGTCGTCTGTGCGCACCAGACACTCGACGGCGCGTCCGAGGAAGCCACCTACCTCGGGAATGTCAGCCGCAGCATCCCGACCCTGTGCGTCTCGATAGAGGAGCTTGGCGCCCATGCTTCGTACTCATCTCCTGGGATCTGCACGATCCCCGGTCTGCGCTACTCGCTAAACTCGAAAAACAATCTCGGTATTACCCACTCGGACGACATCGCCGATCGCTAGCTTCTTCTTCGGCATCCTCTCGCCATTTACGAACACGCCGTTGGTCGAGCCGAAGTCGGCAACTTCATAGCCGCCTTCGACCTTGCGAAAGCCGACGTGCTTGCGCGAGATGCTGGGATCGTTGATGACGATGTCATTGGTGGCGACGGAACCAATTGTCGTCACCGACTTTTCCAGCACCGCCGCCTGATTGGCCAGCGGGCCGCTCACGAAGTGCAAGATGGCGGGCTTGCCGAGCTCAAACTCGGGAATCGCCTGACAGAACAGGCACTGATTCCAGTCCGGCATCATGGTCTTTTTGCACTTCGGACAGGTCAGGCCGCCACCCTCGGTCATCGACATGACCAGGGCCGCCGCACCTCCCAGCCCAGAGATCGCCATTACGGCGTATGCAAGCAGCGAAGACACGCGTATCTCCTAGCTGAAGATCGACTTGAACTTGAACTCTGTGCGGCCGAGACGGAAGTTGTCGTTATCGACCAGGAAGTGCTCTTTCACTCGCTTGTCGTTGACGATCACGCCGTTGGTGGCACCGAGGTCGACCAGCTTGAAGCCGCCTTCGACCTTGCGAATCTCGCAGTGACGAGACGACATGAAGCCGTCTTCAATGACTACGTCGCAGTCGCTGGCCGTGCCGATGACCGTGCGGTCTTTGAGCTTAAACGTCTGATCTTTGTACTTGCCCGTCGTGCCCATCAGCCAGCCCATGGCGATGTCGCCCGCGGCTTCCAGCGCGACGGTACGGTTGGCCTTCATCGAGGGCATCGGCGCGCTGGCCGGCAGCGGGGACTGCGGCTGCGCAGCCGGCGCTGCTTCGGGCTTCTTGCGCAGCAACATGGCGACAATGATCGCCCCCAGCACGCCACCGCCGAGCAGCAGCCACAGCCACCAGCGGCTCTTGCCCTCGGCCGGCTTGGTGGTGCCCTGCGGCGCTTTGGAGGGCAGCTTCTCGTTGACGGCGTTGCTGTACACCGGCCGGCCACCCGCTTCGTGCGTGACCTGGAAGGTGTGCTCCTTGTCATCGCCCTGGATGGTCAGCGGGAAGGTCAGCACGTACTGCTTCTGGATCTCATCGACGATGGCGTCCAGTCGCGGACCGATCTCGGACGGAGCCTTGGCATAGCGATCGATGCCGTAGCAGCGCTTGGCGATCTCGTTGAGGTTGCGCAGCTTGCTGGGATCGATCTCGTTGTAGCCGATGGTGTCGACGACGATGTTGGCCTGCTGGGCGCGGTTGCCAAGATCGACAAACAGCTTCTTGTCGTTGTTCACATCGATGCCATCTGAGAACAGGATGATCAGCTTGCGGCGCCCCTTCTCCTGCGCCTTGAGCAAGTCGATCGCCGTCCGCACCGCGTCGATCATGTGCGTCTCAGCGGCCTCGCCATCGATCGCGATCTTGTTGATCGCGCCATCGGCTTCAGTGCCGGTGCCGCTTTCGAGCAGCCGCACCGTACCGCCGGCGTAGCTGAGCACGCCCATGCGGCCATTGGTGTTGCCCACCACTTCCGAGATGCGGCGCAGACCATTTTTCACTTCGGTCAGCGCTCGCTCGCTGACGACACCGGAGGCCTGGACGACGGCGACGGTGTAGATCGGCTCTTTGTTGGCCTCGAAGGTCACCACCGCCGAGGATGCGCCCTGATCAGCTGCATCGAGAAGCAGCTTGAAGTCACTGGCCTGCCGACCAGCGATCACCGTGCCGTCTTCTTCCACGAACGTTAGGTACAGCCGGATGTCCGGCAGCTTGACGAAGTCGAAGCGCTCAAGGCGAAGCTTGGCGTTCTGCGCCTGCGCCAGACCCGGCGCGGCCAGCGTGCCCAGCAGGGTCAAGGCACAGCCGAAGAGCAGGCTGAAGAACCCTCGGTTCGACGTCGTACAGCGACTTGCAGGGAGCTGCTTTTGATGAGAGGAGCGAACGCGCATGGTCGTGTTCTGCCTGCCCTAGTTCTTGGTCTTGAAGCGGAACGTGGTTCGCCCAAGACGGATGTTGTCGCCGTCCACCAGCTCAACCGAGGCAATGGTCTTGTCGTTGACGTACGTGCCATTGCGCGAGCCAAGATCGGTGATGCGGAAGCGACCGCCCTGCCCCACCGTGATCTCGCAGTGACGACCCGAGATCGAGGCATCAAACACCCGAATCTCGCAGCCGTCCGCGGTTCCGATCGTGGCCTTGCCCTTGACCTGCAAGAGCTCGCCAGTCAGCGGCCCGTCGAGCGGAACCATCCATGCAACGTTCTCAGAGCGATCGCCGGTCGCCAAGAGCGGTGCGTTGATCGCGGCCGCGTCCATGGCGATGGTCTTCATCGGCATGCCGGGCGTGGGCATGGGTCCCGCCCCCATCGGCGCTCCTGGCTGGCCATAGGGCATGCCGGGGGCCGGCGGATAGCCCGGGGCTCCTGGCTGACCTGGCGCGCCCGGGGGAGCACCAGGAACCGGCCCGGCTCCGACGGGAGCACTCTGACTTTGGCCACAGTAGGGGCACTGGTCCCAGGTCTTATGCAGCTTCTGAGAACAGCGAATGCAGGTTTTTTTGCTCCAAGGCCACCAGCTCATCTTTTTCTTCTCTGGTTGTTGCGCGACAACCATGGCGTTCGCAGGAGGCTGCGGCGTGTTCATGCCGCCACGCCACGCCCTGGCCTCATTTCCCGTCTGAACCAGCGGCTGCACCGCCATGTTCATTTCATTGCGCACCATCTGCGGCGCATTCCTCACCCGGTTCACGTCCATCTGGACGCTCACCTTCGCTTGGTTCGCGCGGGTGAAGAGTGAGGTGATCTCACGAAACGGCCTAAGGATGGTGTCTATGAGCCTGTCGACGAACATCTCGTTCTTACTTTAGCTCATTACCGAGGTTGGTAGAACCAGTAGCGGAACATGTTGATGTCGCGTCCCGCGGTCACGGCGATCTGCTTCACCGTGGGCTCGTTCCGCACGATGAACTCGTCACCGATGATGAAGGGCCAGTTGCGCCAGCGGTTGATGCGGTCGGTGCCGGGGCACTCGCAGACGCCCGCCTTCTTGCCGTCGACGTCGAACTCCAGCGAGTAGTCACCGTACACGTAGTCCATGCGGCGGACGACCAGCAGCCGCTTGCCCGGGGTAACGCCCTTGACCTTGTAGGTGACGTGACCACCTACGTGGGCACGACCGACATCTTCAATGACATCGCCGTTCGGGTACTTGAGCTTCTGGCGCGAGCGATACGAGTCACGCGCTTCGTTGATCTTGAGGTCGTGGCTGCCTTCCGAATCGGTGTCCATGACCTTGATCATGTCGATGCGGATCCAGGTCTCGCCGTTGATCTCAAGCTCCATCGGCAAGTCTTGCGAGGAGATGCCCTTGATGCGCTCCATATCGTCGGGCGGGATCTCGGTGGGGCCGTACTGGCCGCGCGGCTTGGCGGCAGCTGCGGTGGCCGCCTTCCCACCATCGGCGGGCGCGGCCTGAGCCGGCGCGGCCTGGTTGGGGGCAGGCGTCGGGGCCAGCGTCTCGGCGGCTTCGCCCATGGCGTAAAGCGGCGCCAGCTCCTCACCGGCCTTGGCCAGGTAGACCAGCATGTTGTCGAGCGCTTCCGGCGTGTTGCGGCGCTCGCTGAGCAGCCCCTTGAGGATGTCGAGCTGCTTCTTGTAGTTGCCGAACTCTTTCTTCTGACCGAGCTGGGGATGATTGACCTCGACATCCTTGACCAGCTCGTCCTGCAGGGCCGCCAGCATGTTGAGCACTTCGTGCCCATTGCGGTTGTCCAGCAGGTCGGCGGTGTGCAGCGTCTGCGCCGAGACTACGCCGGCCAGCGCGTCGTGCGCGGTGCCGACCTTGCTGTCACGCGCCATCGCCAGCAGCATGCGGCGCAGCCGCTCCAGCAGGATCGACAGCTTGATGCGCAGCGTCGGATCCAGCCAGCTACCGATGACACCGGCCCGCGGCACATAGCGCAGGTCGATCTCGTTGGCCTTGGGATCGTTGGGATCGCGGGCATCGCGAATACGCGTGGCGTTGCGGTCGAGCAGGATGCGCCCCAGCTCGATCTCCTCGCGGATATCGGGCGAGGTCTGCGATATCTCGACCTTGCAGCCTTCCAAGATGCGCCGGTGGCCCTTGTAGGCGGCGTTCTCTTTGTAGGCGATGAAGTCGGTCTCTTGCTCGTAGTAGCGAAGAACGATGTAGACCGTCTGCGGCAGCTTGTACTCTTCAAGCACCAGCGTCTTGATCTCGGCGTCCCACAGCATCAGGTCGCGACCCTGGCCGTCTACGGCGTAGCCGGGCTGGATCTCGACCGACAGGTCACCGCGGGCTCGCGCCACGACCTTCAGATCACCGGTGTAACCGAAGACAACGCCGGGCGCGTGCATCAAGCGGTTGTGCAGTCGCCGCTTGTCGATGTGATAGCGCTCGGCATCGTTCCAGTCGTGCTCGGTGGTGAGAAAGCCCTTGAAGAAATTGATCCGCTTGAATCCCTTGACTTTGATCTCGCTCTCAGTCGCCATCGCTCGCTTCCTCGCTAGGAACTGGGTTCTCGCTGCTTACTTTTTGGAATCGTTCTCGGGCGAACTTCCTGGCCCGTCTTTCTTTTCCGCTTCGCCTGCCGGCTTCTCGCCTTCCAGGTCAAGCGCCACGGTGATCCGCGGCGCGCCCCCCTTACGCAGGCTGATCTCGCCGATCTGCACCTGGGCCCGATCCAGCTTCACGGTCTCTGGTGCACTCAGCACGGGACCGCTTAGCTTGACCGTCTCCAGTTCGTTGATGCTGCGTGCCGGCTCGGTCTTGATATCTGCCTTGTTGCTCGCGCTCGCTGAGGCGGCGCCCTCTTCGGCGGTCACAACCTCTTCGCGATCGACCACCTTCAGATCGACATCGACGTCGATCTGTGGGCCGCGCCCGCCCTTGACGTGGCCTTCGACTTCGGCCGTGCCAGTCACCGGTGGTGTCTGACCCGTCAGGCCGCCCAGGTCCATGCCATCGGTCGAGACGCCAGCCCGCTCCAAGAGCTCGCGCATGATGTCGTCGAGCTTGAACTCGCGAGCGCCTTCGAAGCCGAACTTGTTCGAGGTGATCTCTTTGCCTTCGACCGGAGCATTGTCGGCCTTGGGGGCACCGACGATGGCCGGCAGCTGACGCTTCTTGGTGCCGAACAGCTCGTAGACCGAAGGATCGGGCATCGGCGGCGGCATCTGGGCTTCTTTGGGAACCTCGGGCTCGCCGGTGTCGGGATTGATCGGCAGCGGCGTGACGATTTCGTCGCCGATGTTGACGCCCGAGCTGATGCCGATGCGGTAGAACGCGCGCTCTTCGAAGGACAGCTTCGGCTCCTCGAACTTCAGCATGTAGTGCGAGTGCGAGGGCTTCTCCATCTCGATGATCTCGTGCAGCCGAATGATCGACTCGGGCGAGACTTCGCGGAACTGGTGCGGCATCACGCACAAAAACGCGTGCGCCTTGTCAACCGGCGGCAGGATTACGGTATCGATGCCGACCGTCGAGCTGACGCCGATGCGCAGACCCTGATAGGGCCAGACGTTCTCTTGGATATGCGGCTCGAAGCCGGTGAACAGCGAGATAAAGAGCTTGAGGCCCTTGACGGTGCCGCGCCAGCGGTAGAGCTCCATCGCCTTTTTGATCAGGCGACGCTTCTTGTTCACCGGCCAGTCGGTCTCAAGCAGCATGGCCGACCACGAGGCCAGCCAGGGCAGGAAGTCTTCCCGCGTCTCGTACGAGTCGAAGTACTGGTGGATGCTATCGAGCTGCGACTCGATCGAGCCGAACAGGTGCTGCACGATCCACAAGAGATCGCGCACGATGTTGCGGCCGGTGGCATCACTGCGCTGATAGATCGCGGGCAGCCACTTGATGTAGCTCTCGCGCGAGATCCACAGCGTGACTTCCTCGCCGGTGTAGACCATCTGGCCGCGCAGCGGTCGCTGTTCGAGGACGGTGTCTTTCTCTTCGTAGCTCTCTTTGTACAGGCGGGCGCCGACGCGCAGCTTGGCGTGCATGATCAGGAGCAGCGCCTTGCGCATCGGCAAGCCGACGACGTCGGGAACGCGGACCAGCGTGCGCGGCTGCAAGTCCCGCTCGGCCAACATCAGACCATCTCCTGACGCACGCGCTCGATGACTGCGACGTTGACGACGTGCGGTAGCTCATCGCCCTTGAGCTTCACGCTCTCGACCATGACGCGGCGATCCTCGTCGTAGATCTGCACCGAGTCGATGGCTTCGACACCCGGTACGTCTTCGACAACGTGCACCAGATCCGTGCGATAGATCGGGCGGGTAAACGGCCAGCCCTTGCCATCCTTGCCGCCGATGAGCGGGTGCAGATAGCGGCGCAGGCGCTGCTCGATCTCGTTACGCAGGCGCTCGCTCTGACCAACCGTGCGGCGGATCAGAGTCACCTTCAGCGAGATCTCGATATAGGTCGGCTTGGTGACATCGAGGATGGTCGTCACCAGCCGGCGCTCGTCGAGATAGTTACGAACATAGCGACACAGCTCGGGCGGGGGCACCAGCTTGCGCGTCAGGTCCAGCGTGCGGTCATCGCCACGCGGCACGACGATCAAGTGGACGTGACCCGGCTTCTCATCCGACGGTAGACACTTGGCGCGGGCGATGCTGGTGGTCGAGCGCAGGGCCAGTGTCTCGAAGTCTTCGCCGGTGACCGCGCGGTCACGGCTCTTGATCTGCATCGGCGCGCGCTCTTTGGCCTGATCGACCGTCTCAGCATCGGCGCCACCGACCGCCGGCAGGACGTTGTAGACCTTTTCGATGTACGGCACCGCACGGGTCAGCGAGGTCAGCGTCTGGGCGTTGACGTTGCCGCGCGACCCACCACCGACGCGATACTCGCGAGCGATGATCGAGTTGCGCATCTGCGGCGGGATCATGCCGCGCACGCCATCGCCAAACGAGATCTGGCGGGTCAGCGGATCGCGCACGTAGTGACGCGACTTCGGGCCGGACTCGAAGAAGCTCTCGACCTCGCGCCAGCGGACGAAGTAGCCGTTATCGCGATCATCCGGTGGAGCGGGACGCCAACAGTCGGAGCCCAGATCGGTCAGCTCTTCGACATTGGGCTCTTGGATCTCGCGCACCTCGATGAGCTGGCCATCGAGAATCGGGCCGTGCAGCAGGGTGTAGGTCTGCAGCGGCGTGCCATCGGAAGATCCCAGGATCTCGTTATAGATGGTGCGGACGTTGGCCGCTTCGACGGTGTTCTGCAGGATGCGGCGCACGCGCGGCGGCTTGATGTAGCCGCCCATTTCGAGCCGCGCCCGCACCCAAAAGCGGTCTTCCGTGAACTTCAGGCACTTCTCATGATCGTCGGGGCCGACGAAGTCGATGAAGCCCGACTCAGTGAAGTTCTTGCTGCCGTCGTTGACAACCAGGTTCACCCAGGCCTTGCCGTTGAAGTACTCCCAGACGACGCGCTGCTCGGGTTCCCACAGCGACGCACGCTTGGCGTAGTACTGCGCCAAGTGCTCGGCGTGGCTGTAGTCCATCTCCATGGTGTTGGCGTCGAGGAACTGCATGTAGAGACTGATCGTCTCGTTCGGCAGCCGCGAGTTGAAGCCGAGGTACAGCGCCGCGCCTTCGTCGGCAATGGCCTGGAAGGGCTGGAACGGACGGTACTCGTTCTTCTCTTCTTCCGAGTGATCACGCCAGCGGAAGTCGTTGAACGAGACGCAGTACTTCAGGTGATCCAGGTTGGTAGCGTAGCGAATGCCGATGCTCTTGAGCGAGGGCGGGCGCAGCGGCTTTTCGTCGCGCCAGACCCACTTGTCACCGTCGAGCATGTAGGCACCTGGGATGCCGTAGTCGCCCTGCTCGATGCGCACGCGCAGCCAGTAATTGGCTTCGCCAGTCACCTCGCCAGGGGACAGATCGGGCGGCCGCAGGAACTTCACGGTGCCGGTCTTGCTGAGCGCGTTGGTGCCATCGATGAAGCCCAGCGCGTTCTGCTCATAGCCCGGCGGGGCCTTGCCGCGCGGCGTCGCTTTGCCCAGGATGCGCCACTTCTTGCCGTCGAAATACTCCCACGACAGGATCAGGTCATCGGAGGGCTTGGGGGCCGGCGCGATCTGCGGATCGCTGAGGATGAAGTCGATCTCGACCTGCACACCGACCTGGCCCAGCGTCTCTTGCGAGGACAGGTAGAGGCAGTGATCAGCCTTCGGCTCGCTGCCGAAGGGATGAATGTTCTTGCCGAGATCGAGCGCGATAAAGACGTTGTTGTCGAGGTTGGCAAAGGCCTGATCGGGCACGATGCCTTCGCCGGCCACTTCGATGTGGCCGCGCACCGTATCGATCTCGGTCTCGGAGACGTTCTTCGGCACCTCAGCCAAGCGACCGCGAATCCACACGCTGTTGATGCCGCTGATCGTCGTGGGATGAATGTCGGAGACGCCAGTGAAGATGACCTCGCCGCGCTCGACCTCTAGCTGCGCCATGTGAAGCTCGCGCCAGCGGCGGCCGTTCCAGTACTCCCATTCAAGGAGACGGGCCAGATCGCGACCCCCATGATCGGGCGCGGTGATGGAGACGCGCAGCACGGTCGACTCGTTGATCGACACCAGACGATCGTCGCCCAGATAAAGGAAGCGATCGACGCGCTCGGCACCAGCGAAGGCCGGGAAACCTTCGGCCCGCTCACCCGCGAGGTACAGCGAGTTGTCGGAGTAGGTCTCGTCGAAGTACGAGAAGCAGCGATCGAGCTTGGCGCTGACCACGGTCAGGTCGCGCATCGTCTCGAACAGCACGGCGTCTTCTTCGTCGGCCTGCGGCGTCGACACCTGCAGGCCCTTGCGCAGGATCTGACGCGCCACGCCTTCCATCAGATCAAACGTCAGCAGGGCCCGCGCGGGCTGCGCCGGCTGCAGCTTGATCCCCAGCATGTCGAGGAAGGTTAGGTAGTTCTTGTCCGGCACTTTGTTGAGCCGATACAAGATCAGCTCCGTCATCCACGAGCAGAGCTCAAGGATGGTGATGCCGGGATCCGAGGGATTGTGGTTCGTCCACTCCGGGCAATAGCGCGGGATCAGACGAACGGCCTCGGCAATGATGTCTGCGTACGTCCGATCGTCGAGTTTCGGCGTCGGGATCATTCTTGATCACTCCTGCGCAGATAGAACGGATAGACGAGATTGCGCGACACGTTGCTGCCGCGGACCTTGTAGCGAATGTCGATGAGCAACTTATGTGGCTCGGCCGGGTCGGGGTTGGCATCCGCTGAGATGTCTTCGATGCGCGGTTCCCATTTCTCCAGCGCCTCGACGACATAGTGGGCCGCCAACCCGGCGGTGTTGATGTTGTTTGGAGCAAACAAAAGTTCGTGGATGTCGCACCCGAAGTACGGGCGCATCACGCGCTCACCCGGCGCTGTGCCGAGGATGATCAGGATGGACTCGCGGACCAGATCGTCGAGCGAGCTCTGGGCCATGCCGCCGTTTCGGTCGACCATGACCGGGTAGCGCCACCCTTTTCCAAGAAAGCTGCGCGCCATGAATTCCTCTTCGTCTACGGATGAGCCGACGCGATCCCCGGCTCAGCCATCCCCCTTGCCACGCCCCCGCTGACTGCGGTTCCCATCCCCGTACCCCTCATGCTGCGATGCAACAGACCTCACAGCAGGGCATGACTATATCCGATCCTAGGACTTTCCTCCCACCTGAATCGGCTTTGCGTCGTAGTGCATGTCGTCATCAGGCAGTTCGCCGAAGCCGACCTCAATAAAGTGGCGGCAGTCCTTGTTTTGACAGGCGACTTGAGTTACGCGCTCGCGTTTGGAAACCGCCAGGGTCTGCTTCTGACAGAACGGGCACTTCATGGCGCCGGTGCGTCCCGAACGCAGGTCATCCAGCACGTCCTGCCAATAGATCTCTTCATCGACCATCGATCATCCCCCAAGTAGGCCCCAAGTAGGCCTTGCAACCTTCCGACCACGAGGCCGAGCCGCCGAGGCAGAGCAGCGGGCGCCGAGCTTCGCTGCAGTGCCGCGGAAGGGAGCTGCGCGCGGCCTCGTAAAGGCCCTGTGTGACAGCGGTTCGACTCCCGAGGTTCGTGTTATCGTACGGACACCTTGGGGCATAAATCAACCCTGCTAATTTTCTCTGGGTTACGGCGGTCGGCCGAGCGGGTCGCTGCCGTCGTTCAGCAGGGTCCGGGGCAGGCCGGAGCGGAAGCCCCCTGCCGCCGAGCAGAGCCCCTGCGGCTAGGGTTCGGCCACCTGTTGAGCGGCCGCGGGGGGCGTGGTTTGGGGCGTGGTTTGGGCCTTGGTTTGGGCCTTGGTTTGGCCCTGGGTTTGACCCTTGGGCTAGGCGGATCGGCGTGGGGTTTTGGTGGCCGAGATCGGGTGGAGCTCGCACAGCTGGAGTGGGCAGCCGGGCCGGGCGAAGCGGCGGGGGGCAGCGCGAGCATGCCGCGCCCGGATGCGCTCCGCCGCCTGCTGTGGGAGATCGAAAAGCGCACCGCGATCGAGGTCAACCCCGAGGCGGCGACGGTCCGCCTCGCCGAGCTCTCGGAGCTTCACCGCCACCCGCTGATCTATCTGACAGGCGATCGCGCGTTTCCCATGCCCAGCGATGAAGATCTGGCTCGCCTGCGCCGCTACCTGGTGATGGGCGGCATGCTGATTGTCGATAGCGCCGAAGGCCGGGCGGGCGGCGGATTCGATCAGTCGGTGCGTCAGCTGACCAGCCGCCTGTTCCCCAACCGAGCGCTCAGCCGGCTCAGCGAAGAGCATGTGCTGTTTCGCGCCTTCTATCTTCTGCGCGTCCCGGCCGGACGGATCATCGCCCAGCCTTACATCGAAGCGGTGCTGCTGGGCGATCACGAGCGCGGGGATGGCCGAGTAGCGATCGGCGAAAGCCGCCCCGAAGGCGACAGCGATGCGAAGCGCGACAACGGTCCGCGCGGCGAAGCGCGCCCTGAGCGGGGCGAGACCGCGGCTCCCGCCGGCAGTCGAGGCCGGGCGGTGATCGTCTATTCGCAGAACGATCTCGGCGGCGCCTGGGCCCGCGATCGCTTCGGTCAGTGGGTGCACGAGGTCGTCCCCGGCGGCGAAACCCAGCGCGAGCACGCCTTTCGCCTGGGCGTAAACCTGGCGATGTACGCCCTGTGCCTGGACTACAAAGCCGATCAGGTTCACGTGCCGTTCATCATGCGCCGTCGGATGTGGCAAGCCCCTGCCCCCAAGATCAACTTCGAAGGCCAGAGCCGGCCCCCGACCCCGCCACCCGCGGGCTCGGTCGGCGCGCCAACCCCCAGCGAGCACTAAGCCCGCCTTCTTTCTGCGCCGATGGGATTCCTTAGCACCTACCTTCGCGTCTTCGATAACTGGCAGCCGTTCCGGGCATTCGGCGGTGGCGACTACAACGAGTGGCGCCTGGTGCTGATGGCGCCGTTTGGCTGGCCGGTCCGCATCTTCGCGCTCGTCGTCGCGGCGCTGATCTTGGGGCTGGCCTTCCGGGCGCTACGCAGCGATGTGCGAAGTCGCCGCGCGACGCTGCTGTTCCTGCGCGCGCTGGGCTTGCTGCTGGTCCTTATCATCCTGTTTCAGCCGGCGCTGAAGCTGCGCAGCGTCACCCGCATGCCGAACCACATCGCAGTGGTGGCGGATATCTCGCAGTCGATGCAGCTCGCCGAAGATGGCGGCACCGAGACCCGCGCGGCGCGCATCGCCGCGGTGCTGCGTCGCGCCAAGGAGTCGGGCGAGCTACGCCGGCTGCGCGAAGATCACATCCTCGACTTCTTCGGTTTTGGCGAGCGCCTGATCCCGCTGTCCGAAAGTGATGTCCTGCGCCCAGCCGGGCCGGTCAGCCACGCACCAGCGACGCGCATCCTGGAAGCCCTGGCCAACGTGCGGCAGCGCTATGACGCCCGCGATCTGGCGGGAATCGTGCTTCTTTCCGACGGACTCGATAACGGTCGGCTGTCGGCCAGCGACACCACGCCGCAGAACCGGAGCAGCAGCAAGAGCGCCGAAGGCAGCCCGCCGATGGCCACGCCAAGTGCCGCGCCCGAGGGCAGCCCAGCCGTGCTGGCGCTGGATGCTGACAGCAGCAGCTTTCTCAAGACGCTCGATGCCCCGGTGCACACCATCGCGGTCGGCAAGCCCGGCCTGCGCGATGTCGCGATCAGCCGCGTGCTCAGCGATCAGTTCGCCTTCGTGCGCACCGCCGTCGAGGTCGAGGCGCACGTGGTGGTGCTGGGCGCGCAAGCAGCGGGCTGGGAAGGTCGTCACCTGCCCGTGACGCTGCGCCGCGATGGCCAGCCGGTGCTGACGGTAGAAGTCGCGGTGCTGCCCGGTCAGAGCGAGTACCGCGTCGTCTTCCCCTTCACACCGGAGCGCGTCGGCAAATACCTGTACGAGATCTCGGTGCCGACCCTGCCGGGCGAAGCGATCGCCGAGAACAACCACCGCGCCTTCGTGCTGCGCGTGGTGCGCGACAAGATCCGCGTGGTCCACGTCGCCGGTCGCCCGACCTGGGACGTGCGCTTCCTGCGCGGCCTGCTCAAGCACGATCCCAACATCGATCTGGTGTCGTTCTTCATCCTCCGTTCGCCGAGCGATATCGAGTTCGTGCCGTCGGAAGAGACCTCGCTGATTCCCTTTCCCTGCGAGGAGTTATTTCAAGAACAGCTGCGCAGCTTCGACCTGGTCATCCTGCACAACTTCAACTACAGCGCGTACTGTGGGCAGTTCCTGCAGCCGGCCATCGTGCCCTTCGTCAACGAGGGCGGCGCGGTGGCGATGCTGGGCGGCGATCTGTCGTTTAGCTCGGGCGGCTACTACGGCTCAGAGCTGTCGCAGATCCTGCCGGTAGTGCTGATGCCCGATGACAGCAGTGGGGCCCCGGCAAGCGGCGGCGGGGTCAGTAACGGAGCCAGCGCGCTCATCGACAGCGAGCCCTTCCAGCCGCGCCTGACCCCGGCCGGCAAGAGCCACGTGGTCACCGCGCTGCGCCTGGACGTGCGCGAGAACGCGGGGAGCTGGGACGGGCTGCCGCCGCTGGAAGGCCTGAACCTGGTGGCGCGGGCTCGGCCGCAGGCCACGGTGCTGCTGGCGCACCCCAAGCTGCGCGATGACAGCGGCAATCCCATGCCGGTGCTGACCGTCGCTGAATTCGGCAAGGGGCGCACGCTGTCGCTGCAGGCCGATTCGACGTGGCGCTGGGGCTTTGGCGCGGTGCCGCGACCCGAAGTCGCCGGATCGCGGGGCGCCCGACGGGGCGGCGGGGGCGAAGCGGCCGGGCTAGGGGACGATCACGGGCGCGGCGGAGCCTATCAGCGTTTCTACACACAGGCGATCCGCTGGCTGGTGCGCGATCCCTCGCTGCGCCTGCTACGTATTGAAACGAGCGACTCAGAATATAATCGGGGTCAGCCCGTACGCGCCGAGCTGCGGGCCTTTGGTCCCGACTATCGCCCGGCGCAGAAGGCCGACATCAACCTCTCTTTGACCCGCATCACCGATGAGGGCGGAGAGAGCGCTGCGGTCAACACCCCGACCGCCGGCAACCTGGCTCGCTCGCTGCGCACCGATGAAGAGGGCCTGGCCAGCGTCGAGTGGGACAGCCTGCCGCCGGGAGGCTACCGCGTCGTGGCGCGCGCCATCCTGGGCGGACGCCCGGCCGAAGACAGCGAGGTCTTCCTGATCCGCGGCAGCAGCCGCGAGCTGGACGATCCCGAAGCCAACGAGGGCCTGCTGCGCTTGATCAGCAGCGCCACCTCGGGCGAGGCCCGCCGCTACAGCGACGGAGGCAAGAGTGGCCCGCTGCGCGGGTTGCCGTTCCATCCGCCGCAGGTGGTGCGGGTCAATCAGCAGCGCGATGTCGAGCTCTGGCACCATCCGGCGATCCTCCTTCTGGCGATTGCCGCGCTGGCGCTGAACTGGACCTTGCGACGGCGCTGGGGATACGCGTAGCGTCGGCGCCCTTTGCGCGGTGACGGCCGCGCGACACAGCGACGAACCACCTGCGACCTGCGGCGGCGGCGAGCAGGAGCAGCCGACTGGCGGAGCGGGGAGTCGATGTGCTGATCGCCAGCGCCACGCTGCCAGATGGCCAAGCGGTCGAGCTTGTGGGGAGCGATCGCTGCCGAGCAATCGTGCTTGTCACCGCGAGCCCAGACGAAGAGCTGACGGCGCGCAGCCGATCGTCGCGCGAGCTTCACTACCTGGCGGAGGCGCCCGAGCACCGTCACCTGGCGCTGCTGCCGCTGCGCGTACTGGAAGCTCAGAAGCGAGCGGAGCAAGACCATGAGCTGCAGTCGCTGCGCAGTGCGCGGCCGGCGAGCGAGATGCTGCGTCGGCTGGCCGACCACGTCCCGGTGATGCTGGGGTTTTGGAACCGCGAGCAGCGCTGCGGCTTCGCCAACCATCTTTACGAGCGCTGGTTTGGCGTGCCCCCCGAAGCGATCGTCGGCATGTCGATGCGCGAGCTACTCGGCTCGGTCTACCCGCTGAACTTGCCGCATATCGAGGCCGCTCTGCGCGGCGAGCGGCGCGACTTCGAGCGCATCGTCCCCGATCCGGCTGGCGGACCGGCCCGTCATGCACTCGTCTCGTACATTCCTTATGTGCCGGGGCCACAGGGCGCGGTGGAAGGTTTCTTCGTCCTGGTGATGGATGTGAGTGAGCTCAAGCGGCTGGGCATCCGCCTGCAAGAGAGCGAGCGGCGCTGGGAGACGCTGTTTTCGATCCTCCCTGTGGGCGTCTCGATCATCGATGGCGCGGGCCAGGTGCAAGAGGCCAACGCCGCGCTGGCCCGGGCTCTGGGCCTAAGTAGGGAGGCGATCCTCGACGGAGAATATCGACAGCTAGCGTTCCGACGACCGGACGGTACACCGATGCTAGCGACGGAATTCGCGACCGCGCAGGCGCACCAAAAACACCAGATCGTCTCCGCCGATCTGCAGGTGATCCGGCGGGATGGCTCTAGCGCGTGGCTGTCCACGATTGCAGCGCCGCTCCCGGACGCACCCGATTCCATGGTGGTTGTGGCCAACGACGTCACACAGCGCCGATCGGCCGAGCAGGCGATGGCCAAGAATGAAGCCCGACTGCGAGCGCTGCTTGACGCAACCGTCGAAGGCATCATCACCATCGATGACGACCACCGGATTCGCACCGCCAATCGCGCCGTCTCGAAGCTGTTCGGATACGCACTGGACGAGCTGATCGGCGCCGTGATCGGCATCCTGATGCCCGAGGGCCCGCGCGAGCAACACATCGAGTACATCACCCGCTATGAGCGGCCCCGCGAAGCCCGGGTGATCGGCAAGGGGCGCGAGGTCGTGGGTCGCCATAAAACCGGCGCTGAGCTGCCGCTTTTCTTATCGATCGCGGTGCTGCCGCCGGAGGCCAACGTCGGCCGCTACATCGCTACCCTGCACGACCTGCGAGCCCGACATGCCGTCGAGCAAGAGAAGCGCGAGCTGGAAAATCACCTGCGCGAGTCCGAGAAGCTGCACGCCGTCGGGCGGCTGGCCGGGGGGGTGGCCCACGACTTCAACAACCTGCTCACCGTGGTGGAGCTGTGCTGCGCTCGTGTCCTCGAAGAGCTTCCGCCCGACAGCCCGCTATGCCGTGAGCTAGAGCAGATCCGCGGGGCGGGACGACAAGGATCCGAGCTGGTGCGACAGCTTCTGACCTTCAGCCGGCCGGAGAGCTGGTCTCGCGCACCACCGTTGATCTTTCAGCCGTGGTGCGCCGCCTAGGCAGCCGAAGGTTCCGGCGGGTCGCGCGACCCTGCTTGTCGTCGAAGACCAGCCCGAGATTCTGGGGTTGGTCACCCAGGTGCTGCAGACCCGCGGCTATCGCGTGCTGGCCGCCCAAAGTGGCGAAGCCGCCATCGAGCTATCGCGTCAACACCCCGGCCCGATCGACCTGGTGTTTTCCGACGTGATCATGCCCGGTCAAAGTGGGCCGCAGATGCTGCAGCAGGTCGCGGCTATCCACCCGCGCATCAAGGTGCTGTTTGCCTCGGGCTATAGCGACGAGGTGCTGGATCTTTCGGGGGCAGGGGCAGGGGCGGGGGCGAGCCCGTCGCGCTTTGAGTTTTTGGCCAAGCCTTACTCCATTTATGCACTGCTGAGCATCGTCGCTCGCCTGCTCGAAAGCCCGGGTTAGAGCGCAGGCTGAAACGGGCGAAGGAGCCGGCTTTACGGCACACCAGCCCCCGCGGTAGAAGGCGGCATGCGGAATCGTGCCCATGCCCTGCTGTCCCTGGCTCGTGAGTCACCCGCCCGCGTTGCCGTACACGACCGACCTGGCTGGCTGTCGCTGTTTGCCCGTGATGCGGTGGTCGAAGACCCGGTTGGCTCGGCGCCCCACCGCCGACAGACCAGCGCCTCCGACGATCCCCTGGGCCGCTTTTACGACACGTTTATCGGCCCCAACCAAGTCGCGATGGATACCCGCCTGGATGTCGTTCACCCCGACCGCAAAGAGGTGGTGCGCGACGTCATCATCCACACCCGGCTGTCGACCGGCCTTGCGGTCGATGTCCATGCCTACCTGCTCTATGAGCTACTCGAAGAGGGGGGGCAGCTCCGCATCGCACGCCTGGCTGCGCACTGGGAGCTACCCGCGATGTCGCTGCAGGTCATGGGCCGAGGCCTGCGCGGTCTGTGGACGATGAACGCGATCACGCTGCACATGCTGCGCATCCAGGGATTTTCGGGGATGCTGGGCTATCTGCGCGGCATGCTCTTTGGCGTATTCGGTCGCGGACGCCGCACGGTGGCAGCGCTGGCCGAGGCGCTGTCGCAGGATGACCACGTCGGCGCAGAGCGCCTATTTGAACCGGATGCCACGATCGAGGTCTCGGAAGCCCTCTCCCCCCCGGGACCGGCCGGCCCAGGCGAAGCCGCCCCCCACCGCGGCAGCCTAGAGCGCCTGCGCCAGCTCTTGCCGAGTGGCTACACCTGGACGATCTCGTCCCCGCTTGCAGCCGGTGAAACGGTCGCCTTTCGCTATGCCCTAAGTAGCCGCGGCGGGACCCCGGGCGCGCACGGCATCGGCTTCTGCGACTTCGCAGCCAGCCGGGTGCCGTTTTCCCTCGGCAAGACGACAAAAATCCGTCGCCTGCGCCTGTTCGTAAGCGACGACAAGCAGCCCTAAGAAAATCTTGCTCACCAGACACTTTCGTCGCGTACTCTTAGTTCTGCGGAGGAGTCTTCATGCGCCTGCAATCCCTTGTCCTGTCCCTCGTCGTTCTGGGTGTGCTCGCTGGTGATACGGCCCTACTTGATGCCAATGTGGCCCACGCCGATGCGCGCGTCGTCATCGGCCAGCCGTCGGCCACCCGTCGGGGCATTGAGATCAATATCCGCGGCAACGCCTACTACGGCTACGGCTGGTACGACGGCCTGTACGGCTACGGCCGCTACTACGGCGATGCCGCGCTGGGTCCCGGCTTCCAGATGCTGTTTCCGGTGATCCAGAACGGCTTCATCCCCAGCGTCAACAACGCCTTCTATCTCGGCTTCTTCACCGACTTCCTGTTCGTCCCCGACTACGGCCGAGGCTACGCCGATTTCCTGTTCAGCTTCGCGGTCGGCCCAGTGGCGCAGTGGCGCTTCTTCATCCTCGACATGTTCCAAGGCGGCGGCCTGTCAGCGTTCGCCAACCTGGGCTTTGGTCTGTGGCCCTGGTTCCTAGGCAACCGCTTCGGCGGCGGCGTCGCCTTTTACGGCTTCCCGCTGCTCGAACTCGGCGCCAACCTGATGTTCAGCAAGCTCTTCGGCCTGACCCTGTCGTTCGGCTATCCGTCGGTGAAGTTCGGCATCACGCTGTCCTTCTAGCTGCGCTTTCGCCCCCTGTGCGCACGCCCCGCCTGCCCTGCCCCTCCCCCTTGCGCGTGTCTGTTTCGTCATGGCGAACATCCTGATTCCGCTGCCCGATCGTGACTTCGACACCACGGAAGTTGCCGTGCCCTACCGCCTGTTCCGCGACGCGGGCCATCGGGTGATCTTCGCCACCGAGCGCGGGGGGACAGCGCCGGCTTGTGACCCGCTCCTCCTGTCCGGTGTGCTGTTCGGTCAGCTGGGCGCCGACCCCGAGCCCAAGGAGTTCTACGCCGAGCTCACGCGCGATCCGGCGTTTGCCGCACCGATCGCTTGGTCGGCGATTTCACCGACGGAGTACGACGCGCTGGTGCTGCCCGGCGGACACGCTCCGGGGATGCGGCAGTACCTGGAAAGCGACGTGCTTGCGGCCAAAGTGGCGGCCTTCGCGGCGCTTAATCGGCCGCTTGGCGCGATCTGTCACGGCACGGTGCTTCTGGCCCGCTCGATCGATCCCAGCACGGGACGCTCGGTGCTGTATGGTCGTCGCACGACCTGCCTGCCGAAGTACATGGAGCGCACCGCGTATTACCTCACGGCCTGGAAGCTCGGCCGCTACTACCGCACCTATCCCGCCTACGTCGAAGACGAGGTGCGCGCTGCGCTTTCCGCCCCCAGCGACTTTGTGCGCGGGCCGATCCACCTCATGAGCCGCGGCCGCCGTGATGACGACTCGGCGGCTTTTGTCGTGCAAGACCGCAACTACGTCTCGGCCCGCTGGCCGGGGGATGCCTACCTGTTCGCGCGACGCCTGCTCGCCCGGCTGGGCGATCCCGTCGCTGCGGCAGTTGCTTCTCCCCGCTAACCATCGCCCTGCAAAGGACCTCGATCTGATGAACAAGCCCAAGCGATACCGCTGCACCGTCTGCGAACACATCTACGATCCCGCCGAGGGCGATCCGCTCTCGAACATCCCGCCCGGCACGCCGTTCGAAAAGCTCCCCGAAAGCTGGAGCTGTCCCGAGTGCGGCGCGATGAAGGCCGACTTCGAGCCGATCGACGACTAGCCGCGGCAAGCGCGCGCGCTGGGTGGTTGACGGAGGATCCGTCGCCTCGTAGGATGCGGGCTCGGGTGTCTCGCGCTTCTGCTGGATGCCTGCTCCCTCGGTGGGATGGTGTACCTAGCTGCCCTCGGGGGATCGTCTTGGCCTACTTGGAGGTAAAGAGATGAAGACGCTGCTGAAAGCAATCCTGGTGTTGCCGCTGCTCTACGTGGTGGCTGGTTGTGGCCCGAAGGCGCAGCCGGCGCAGGCCAACCCGCAGAACCCGCCCCCGGCCCAGCCGATCCCGTCGGCGGTTCCGGGCGCTCCTCCCGGCTAACGCCCTCGGCTTTGACTCGCCCAGGCGAGTCGCCAAAAAAAGGCAGGGTCTCCCCGCAGAGATCCTGCCTTTTTTGTTTCTGCGGTCGCGGGGGCCGGACGCCGATCAGCACGCCGATCAGAACGCGTTGTAGCGCGTCTCGGGCGGTGGCGGCGGAGCCGAGCTTGCCGACGAGCGAAACTCCAGCGTCAGCAGCCGCGCCACCCGGACCTTCATCCCCGAGCGCAGCGGCACTTCCTGACCCTTGGCTACCGTCGAGCCCTCGACCTCGGTGATCTGATCCGACACCGAGCGCAGCACGAAGCCTTCAGGCCGACGACGCAGCTCGAACTGGAAGCGGCTAATCTGCAGCGTTGTCTGCTGATCGGGAAGCTCCAAGACCACGTCGTTGGCTGGCACGCCATTTATGTCGCGCAGGCGGCCGAAGCTGATCAGGTCCTGATCCGGCAGCGGCTTCAGCTCGCGCATCTCGACCAGGTACACCGACGAGGGAAAGTTGGCGGTATCGCGCCACTCCAGCGTCAGCACCTCGACCGGGCGGCCGATTCCCTTTAGGTCCAGCGTCTTGAGATCGCGACAGCGCATGCGGTAGCTCGGCAAGAGCTCCTGAAACGCCGCACGGGTGACGCGAATCTCGCCGCCATTGGCCGACGAAGCCACGCGGGCGCACAGGTTCACCGCGTCGCCGCTGACCAGCACACCGTCGGTCAGCACCTGGCCATAGTGAATGCCGCAGCGCACCACCAGCTGCTGCTCGCGGGTGTACATGGTGTTTTCGCGCATGATGCCCAGCTGCAGCTCGACCATCGCCTGGCGGGCGGCGTCGGCCGAGGGGAAGCAAGTAAAGGCACCATCGCCAGCGGTATCGACGATCCGCCCGCCGACTCCCGGCAGGACGCGCTGCAAGATATCCAGGTGCCGCTGCACCATCCGTCGCCCGGCCTCGTCCCCGTAGCGCGCGAAGTACTCGGTGGACCCCGCCACGTCGGTGAAGGCCAGGGCCAGCGACTTCTCAAAGCGACGCTGCAGCGTCTGGGAAAGCTGGGTCTGGAGCTGAATTATTTCGGTCAGCGTAAGCGAGTCTAGATCCCACTTCATCCTCGGCCTCCAGCTGCGTGGGCTCCCCGCCCCGGGGTTCCTCCCACCGGAGCCACACGCAGGCAGCGCGCGACGGGCCTGCGGCTCCATGTTACCGCAAGTTGCCCCTGACCCTGGGCTTTCGAACGGGGGATGGACCCGACGGCGCTCGCCGAGCGCCAAACTGGGCCGTGGCCCGGCGGTTCCCTGCTACACTGCCGCCGTTCGTATGCCGAAAGCCGCCGAGAAGAGCCCAGCCTTCCCCGTGACTCGCTCTGTCAGCCAGGGCGAGGCCAGCCACTCGTCGGTCCTCTCACTGCCGCACTTAAGCCGCAGCTTCCCCGACGAGCTGAGCGAGACCCTGCTGTGGGCGCCGCGGCCTGGCAGTCGGGCAACCTGTCTGGTCGGTCGACGCATCGGCAGCGGGGGCTTCGCCGAGGTCTTCGAAGCCGAGCTCTCGCAGCCGGCCCGCTCGCCGCTTTCTCCCCCCAGCACGCAACAAGTTGCGCTCAAGCGCCTGCTGCCCAGCCTGCGCGGCGATCCGCTGCGCCAGCGTCAGCTGCGGCGCGAGGCGCAGATCGGGGCGCAGCTGAACCACCCCAACATCGCCCGCGTGCTGTCGCTGATCGAGCTGGGTGGCGAGCTGGGCGAAGAGGTCGCGCTGGCCATGGAGCTCTTGCCGGGCCTGCAGTGCAATCACCTGCTGCACCGGCTCAACGGCCGCGGGCTGCGGCTGCGCCTGCCGGCCTGGCGACAGATCGCCGTCGGGCTTTTTCAGGCCCTTTTGTACCTAGAAGATCCGCAGGCCAGCACAACGACCGCCCCAGCCAGCCCGCGACCGGACAGCGGTCGCCCGCGACCCTGGGGGCTGGGACGCCCGATCGTCCACGCCGACATCAGCCTGGAAAACTTGATGGTCACCGAGAGCGGCGAGATCAAGCTCATCGACTTCGGCATCGCCGCCGAAGATCTGTCAGCGGCCAGCAGCGATCCGCTCAACGACGAAGCCCTGACCAGCCTGCATCAGGTGGCCGGCAAGCGTCCCTACCTGCCTCCCGAGGGCATGGATCGCCGTGGCCCGTCGTCGCAGAGCGACCTGTACGCGGCGGGCGTCTGCTGCTGGGAGCTGTGCACCGGCTGCCGCTTTCCGGTGCTGCCGCGTGGGGTCAGCGATCGCGAGCTCGGCAGCCTTATCGCCTTCGCCGGTCGCGGCCAACCCGAGCCGCTGTGGCAGCTTCTCAAGAGCTGCCTGGCTGTCGATCCGGCCCAGCGGATGCACTCCGCCAGTGAGGGTCTTGCGCTCTTGCAGCGGCTAGGCCCGTCGACGCCGGCTGCGACCCCGCCGCCTGACCTTGGCTTGATCGTTCGAGCGTTTGTGCCCCCGCGGGGTGGGCAGGTCCTCACGCCGACGGCCGATCCCTTGGCCGATGCCGATGCCCTGGTCGAAGCGCAGGACTACCTGCCGATGCTCGCAGCCCGCCTGCGCTTTGCCTTCTGTGCTGAGCGCGTGCAGGTGTTTGCCCCGCAACCTAGCACCGACGGCGAATTCGCCGATCCGTCCGAGCACTCCGCCCCCGAGGACGACGACGAGCCGCAGTTCCGCCTGCGCGCCGAGAGCAGCGAAGTCGCTCCCGATGGCGAGGCCTGTGATGTGGCGCTGTCCGACCTGCCCCCGACGACGCAAGCCAGCCTGCCCAGCAGTCAGCACCTGCGCGAAGCGCTCAACGTCGGCGTGGTGGAAGACGAGTCGGGGGTCTTGCTCTTTCGGGTGCGCCCCCCCGCTGCGGGCTCGCCCCAGCCGGCCCATGTGCTCTCGGTAGCCGCCGGCCCCGGAGCCAGCTATGACCCGCTGGCCCAGGCCCTTTTGCGCAGCTTGCTCTGTCCAATTCCAGGCTAGTCACGCCCAACCCCTCACCGACCTAGGAAGTCCCCATGCTGATCGTTCGCTTCCTCCTGGCCTCGCACCCGACGCCACTCTACGGACGAGTGCGGCGCGAAACTCCCCAGATCCTTTCTGTCCTGTCCGGCGATCCGCTGCGCGGTCCCATCGAGCCCACTGGGCAGACCCTGCCCTACGAGCCCGATGTCTGGCAGGCCGCGGCAGAGCGGAGTCCGGTCCTCCTCCTGCCCCCCGTCGTACCGTCGAAGATCGTCGCCATCGGCTCGAACTATCGCAATCACGCCAAGGAAATGGGCAAGCCGGTTCCCGACGAGCCGATCCTGTTTATGAAGCCTCCGTCGGCGCTCTTACCGCCCGGCGGGGCGATTGTCCGTCCCCCCGGCTACGAGCGCGTCGATTACGAAGGCGAGCTCGCCGTGGTCATCGGTCAGCGCATGCACCGCACGCCGCCCGAGGCGGTCGCGGCCCACATCTTCGGCTACACCGCGCTCAACGATGTCACGGTGCGCGACCTGCAAAAAAAGGACGGCCAGTTCACCCGCGCCAAGGGCTTTGACAGCTTCTGCCCCATCGGGCCGGCGATTGCCACCGACCTCGATCCCGAGCACTTCCGCGTGCGCACGCGAAAAAACGGCGTGCAAGTCCAAGACACGGGAGGCGACGAGCTGGTGTTTTCGGTGCGGCGGCTGGTGTCGTTCATCTCGTACGTCATGACGCTCGAACCGGGCGACGTGATCTCGACGGGAACGCCGGCTGGCGTGAGCAACCTCAACCCCGGCGACGTCGTCGAGATCGAGCTCGATGGCGTCGGCATCCTGCGCAACACCGTCGTCGCTGGCCAGCCACGTCCCGCACCATGAGTCCGCTCCCCTGGTCTGCACACAACGGCGTCCGCCTCTCGAATCGGCTGCGCTGGGTGGCGAGCTCGCTTGGGCCTCTCTTCGTTGCCTGCAGCGCCGCGCCTGCCGAGCCTGAGCCCGTCGGACTGAGCCGCCATGAGCTGACCCTGGTCAGTCCCTGGCAAGAAGCGCAGCGAGTCAGCGCCCCGATCGCGGCCGCCGGCGATCAGTTCGGTCTGTCCCCGGTGATCTGCGGCGACTTGGCTGTCCTGGGCGCCTGGCACACCGACGTTCCGACGGGGTCTGGCATGCCGCTTGTCGACGCTGGCGCCGCCTATGTCTATGAGCGCAGCCGCAGCACCCGACGCTTCGAGCCGGCCGGTCGCCTGCTTGCCCCCGATGGCGCAGCCGGTGACGCCTTCGGCTTTGCCGTGGCCTGCAATGGCGACAGCATCGCCGTCGGAGCCCTGTTCGCTGACGTCCCCGGCCCAGGCGGCACAGCGCTACGCGATGCCGGCGCGGTGTACCTGTTTGAAAAGCGCGCCGATGGCTGGCAACCGACGCAGAAGATCACGGCGCTCGACGCAGCGGCGAGTGACGCCTTCGGCTTTGCGCTGTCGATGACTCGCGATGGTCTGCTGATCGGTGCCCCCTACGCGGATCAGCCGTCGCCCACGCCGGCCCTCGATGTCGGCGCGGCCTATGTCTACACTCGCGGGACTGCGGGCTGGGCGGTCGACAGCAAGCTCCTTGCCCGCGACGGGGCGGCCAGTGACTTCTTTGGCCGGGCGGTGGCGCTCTCAGGCGAGACGGCGCTCATCGGCGCGATGTACCGCGATGTCAAAGTCGGCGACGTGATGGCCACCGATGCCGGCGCTGCCTATGTCTTTGCTCACCGCAGCGGGCGCTGGTCGCAGACGCAGCTTCTGACCGCTTTCGATGCGCAGACCCGCGATCTTTTCGGCTTTGCCGTGGCGCTGGCCGACGACGTCGCCGTGATCGGGGCTTACCTGGCCGACCTGCCCGATGGCCCCTCTGGCAGCCCGCGCGGCAACGCGGGAGCGGCCTATGTCTATCGCAGAAAGAGCGATGTCTTTGCCGCCACCGACAAGCTCACTGCCCCCGATGCCGCCCGCGACGACTACTTTGGTACGTCGGTCGCTATCAATGGCCGGCGACTGCTCGTGGGATCGATCTACGCCGATCTCGATCTGCCCGACGGCACGCACCGCACCAATGCCGGCGCGGTGTACGCCTTCGCCGAGAGCGGTGAGACCTTTCGTGCCCAGAGCAAGCTCATCGCCTCCGACGCAGGTGATCGCGATGCCCTCGGCCGCAGCGTTGCGCTATCGGGCAACACCGCCCTACTTGCTGCCCCCGGCAAGCTCCTTTCGGGCCTGCCCGACGTCGGAGCTGCCTACTTTTTTGACTACACCCCGCTTGCCCTCGGCAGCCCGTGCTCGCCAGCCACCGGCGTGCTGGACTGTCAGAGCGGCTTCTGCGCCGACGGCGTGTGCTGCAACAGCGCCTGCGGCGACGGCTCAGCCGACTGTCAGGGCTGCCGCGGCGCCGAGACCGGCCGCAGCGATGGCGAGTGCGCCCCGCTTGTGCGCGGCGTCGTCTGTCGCGCCAAAAACCCCGGCAACAGCTGCGATATCGACGATGTCTGCGACGGTCGCAGCCTAACCTGCGGCGCCCGCTTTGCCCCCACCGGCACCCCCTGTCGAGCCCGCGAGTTCTGCGGCGAGTGCGGCCCGCGTGGAAGCTGCGAAGCGACCCGCCTGTGTCGCTAGCGCGTCCCGGAACTACAGCGAGGTCGTAAAGCTCTGCCCGTCATAGTGCAGGCGCAGCCCGCCCGCTCCGACAAACCAGACGTCGGTCGGGGTGTTGGCCCACAGCGCAGTGAGGACATAGGGATCAAGTCGCGTCTCGCGCGACCACGCCGAGCCGTTGTAGTGAAATACGTAGGTCTTCATGACATCGAGGACCAGCAGCCAGATATCCTGCGCGCTGGTGCCGCTGATGCTGCTGATGCCGATGTTGGCATTCCCCGGCCCGAGGGCCATTTGAATCGAAGGGTCGGGAGTGAACGAGCCGCCCGTTCCGTTGTTGCGGACCAGCGTGTTATTCGGCCCGCCCGCCCAGGCCACAGTGTCTGAGGCCGCCCAAACCGCCGACAGATTGCCCGCCGCCATCGGCATGGTCACCGTCAGCGTGTTCCACGCATTCGTCGTTTTTTTGTACTGGGCAGCGACCTGCTGGGCCTGAAACGTCCCCACCGCGAAGGCCCCCGAGTTGGGCAGCACATAGACCGAGCGCAGGTAGTAGCTATTGATGTTCTGACAGAACGATCCGGCGAGCCAGCCCGTGCCATCGTTGTGAAACAGGATGCAGCCGCCAGCCGCCCCTTCCCCGGCGGCCCAGATGTCGCTGCCACTTGAGCCGTGGATCGCCTTGATGGTGCCGGTCGGTGCCTTCAGCACCTCGCTCCACTGCGTACCGTCCCACTGCCAGACGCTCCCCGGATCGATCACGGCGTAGGCGGTATTCCCGGCGTCAGAGGGCACGTAGACGCTGCGAATCTTGCCGGCCTTGGGCACCGTCGTTGTCTTCCAGCCACAGCCGTCGTAGTGCATCGTCGTGCCGAAATCGCCGACGGTCCAGACATCGTTTGCAGCTCGCCCATGGACCGCCAAAAGCGTGGTTGACACGGTGGCACCGACGGGTTTTAGCGGCAGGCTCACGTCGTAGCGAACCACCGCATCGACCTGCGTCGAGCTGCTAGCGGACGCCGCGACGCAGCCCTTGCTGCCCACGGCATCGACGGTGACATCGACCTGCGTGCCCACGTTGGCGCGGTGCAGCCGCAGCCCCAGCTGCACCTGGCTCTGGCCGGCCAAGTCGCTGGTGAACTCTTCGCTGCTCAGCGTCTTGCCACCGACGACTGGACGCAGGATCAGCTTCTGGGTATCGGCCGGCAAGTCGGTGACCGTAACGACGATGCCGGCATATTCCGGCGCGCACCCCGCCAGCATCCCCGCGACGAATAGCGAGCCCGCCTGCCTCCGGCTAGTCGCCCTCGCCATCGCTGCCCAGGTGCCCACGCTTCCGCCTTGCCCGTGCTTCTTCATCGACCCCTCCCAAACGACAAGACCAAGCCAAGGCTGAAATCCGCGGTCTTCGGCACGACCAGCGTCCGCTGCCGATCCGCAGGCAGCCCGCCAACCAGATCGACGGGCTTAGCGACCAGCGGCACGACGATGGCGGTGGTGATAGCGACCGCCGCGATGCCGCCCATCACGCCCCAGAACCACGGCCGCTTATAGACCGGTGTCTCCTTGCGCTTCTGCTGTTCGCGCTGCTGCGCAATCTGCGCTAGCTGGGTCTCGGCCTGCTTGCGCTGCTCGATGTAGTCCGTTGCCGAGGACTCGCGCAGGAAGCGCGTATACGACGCTTGCGCCTCGTTGATCAGCCCGGCCCGTCGCGCCGACTCGGCGATCTCGAAGATGTAAAGCTCGCGCGGTTCCTGCTCATAGGCGGCCTGCCAAGCGGCCATGGCCTGCGTGTGCTCTTCGGCCCGCGTGTGGTTTTTGGCTCGCTCGACGCTGCTCTTGGCTCGCAGGCGCGCCATGTGGCCGCGCGCTTCCTTCAGCATGTCCTCATTCGGCCCGGTGGCGACGAAGCGCTCGTACACTAGCAGCGCCTCGGGCCCCTGCCCGGCCAGGCGCAGGGCGTTCGCCTGACGGAACAGATAAAGCGGCTGCCCGTCGAGCTTATGGGCTTGATCCCACAGCGCCGCCGCCTGCTCAAAGCGCTCGTTCTTCAGCTGATCCAGGGCGCGCTCGTCGAGCGTCTTTGCGATCTTCGGCCGCAGGCTGCTGATATGCCGCTCGGAGTCGGTCTTGAGCGCCGGCTCGGGGTTCTGACGAATCAGAAACTCGTAGAGCTTGAGCGCCTCGGCATCGACGCCGCCTTCGCGACAGGCCTGGGCGATGTTGTAGAGTACGTCGTTTTGCGGATCCAGCTCGTAGGCGCTGCGAAGTTCACGTAGGGCACCGACAAAGTCGTAGCTGGCGTAGGCCTTGCCCGCCGCCGCGACATGCCCGCGAGCCTTCTTCTTGGCCGCTTTGTCCTGCGCCCCCTCAACCGCCGGGCGCGTCTCGATCTGGCAGAGACTGGCGTCAAGCTTAGGCACCGGCTTGTCCGGACTCGGCACGGCCGCCGGGGTTGCCGCCGCCGGAGCCTGCGCCCAGCTGACCGTCGTCAGCGACAGCGACAGCCCCAGGGCCAGCCACAGGAAAAGCAGCGTCATGGGAAAGCAGCGACGGCGACACGGCAGAGTCGGGGCGGGAGCGCCCCCATAGGCAAGGACTGTCATGATGAGAGTCGACACTCGGAAGACGAACCGTAGGTACAGGACGGCCCACCCGATGATATCGCACTCTGACCACTAAGAGCGCCTATCAAAACCTACTGCGGACCCCCGCCGCTGCGTCAGTCGTCGGTCA
>CALFYE010000541.1 GCA_937952145.1 uncultured Myxococcales bacterium | reverse complement strand
CCTCCCTCCTTGCTGCCGGGGTTCCTCGCTACGGTTTTGTTAGGCGCTCTAAGTCTGGCTCCCGTCGCGGCGCGGGCCACAAGCGGCCCCACGATCCTGCCGGTGCCCGGGCTGCGACTCGAAATCGGCCCGCACATGCTGTTACCCCAGCCCGACCCACCGGACCCGCAACAGCCCGCCGACCCGCTCACGCTTCCCGATCGCGGCGCGCACCTGACGCTGGGTCTGCAGCTACAGGTCGCGGTGCTGTTCTTCCGCAAGTCCGAATCGCTGAGCGCCTGGGGACTCTTCCCCGAGCTCGGCTACATGTATCAGCGACGCGATCTCGGGACGACGGCGCTGTTCAATGCCGGGCTGGGACTTGGCTATATGCCAAGCCCGTGGCTGTACCTCGCCTACATTCCGCGCTTTGTCGTCGGGCGCGTCTATGGTGCCGACGCCGACGGAACCTCATCTCCCGATCTCTATCGCACCGCCATCGGCCTGCGCCACGGCCCACAGCTCGGCCTGCTTGCCGGCATCCTGCAGCTTGAGCTCTCGCATCAGCTGCTCTCGCTGCAGGGTCGCACCCAGCACGAGCTCGTCGTCCTGGTCGGTCTTGATCTCTTCCGCCTTACCGTCGTCGGGGCACTTTTCGCGTTCCGCCGCTAAGCGCCCGCCGCGCCCCTCAAGAGCCAGCTGCCGCGAGGCCAGACGCTCTCCCATTGTGGCCCGCAGCGCAAATGGCCCGGACGCGGCGCAGCCGTTCCTCACGCTCCGTGAGCAAGCGCTTCTCCTCACGTCCCAGCAAATCGCGGGGGCGACGGCGACCTGTCCCCTGGTACCGTGCGCGGTGTGGACCTACTCATGAAAACCTGTGTGACCGTTGCCTGCCTGGCTGGCTCGCTCCTCGCGATCGAGGCGCCGGCTCTCTCGACGGAGACCGTGCCCCCCCCGGCTGCGCGGCACAAGAACGGCGTCAATGCCGACGTCGGGCTCGCCGTCCTGGGCCTGACGTATCAGCGCGTCCTGCATCCCCGCATCGAGCTCCAGCTGCAGGCGCAGTTCTTCAGTCCGTGGTTTGTGACGCCTGGCGTCGGGGGCTTGGGTGTGCAGCTTCGCCCCTATTTCTTCCTCTCGGGCTCGGCCCCAGAAGGCGTCTATATCTCGCCGTTCGTGCGAGCGGCCTATGTCCAGGGCCGAATCGGCGAGGTCGAAGGCGCCGGCCCCGCCTTGAGCGCCGGCGCGGCCTTCGGCCAGTCCTTCCTTTTTGCACGGCGGCTCGTCGTGCGCGGCGGCCTGGGACTGCAGTATCTGATGTACGAAGTCCGGTCTGAGTCCGGAACGGCAAAGATCGGAACCCTCTACCCCACCATCGACCTCAGCTTCGGCATCGCGTTCTGATCCGCCCCCAGCCGCACCACACCGAACCCGCCTGCCCATCGCCCAGCGGGAACTTCCCATCGCAGAAGCCCGACTTGCAACCCCGGAAGCATGGAACCTACCTGCCCGCGGCACTGGCCTGAGCAGCGGGCGCCTTGGGCCCCAAATACGAATAGCGCGCCAAGAACTCGTCTTCGCTGGCCTTGCGGGTTGAACACTTGCTGCGCAGGCTGCCGTACTGCGAGTCGACATACACGTCCACGCGCTGACTCTTACAGCCCTTTTCGATGACCACCTTGTCGCTGTGTTGGTTGATAGCGACACGAGTCGTCACCCCAACAGGCAAGGGCACGCAGCGCCAGCTCTTTGCCGACAGCTCGGTCCAGGGTCCAGCGCCGACGCGAAAGCGGGGTGACGGCTCCTCACTGGCCTTTGCCAGGCAATCCGCCCGCGAGCGAGGTTCCCCCAGGATGCCGTCCGAGTAGGTCGCGCCATCGCCCTTAGGACAGGGCACCCAAGCCGCGCGAGGAAAGATGCAGACGCGGCCCGGGGCAGCCCCCGTAGCGGGCGACTCTGGGGCGGTCTCCGGCTGTGCAGCCGCGCTTGTCGCCCCCCCGGACCAAGACAGACCCCACCCACTCACCAGCGCCAGCAGCAGCGGAACCACGGAGGAAGGAGCGAGGCGATGCATCGTTCACAGGATATCAGACGGAGCCCGCGGCCCTGGGCGCCCACGTGCCGGCTGGGCGGGCCCGGGCTGGGCTTACTGGCTGAACTCGAAGAGCTCGATCATGCAGGTCAGGGTGTTGGCCGGCTGCGGCGCGTAGCGCCAGGCGCGTAGCGTCGACAGCATGAAGCTATCGGCATCGGCCGAGCCACTGCGTCGACGGACCGATGACACACGACCATCGGCGCTGATGCACAGCTGGTAGCTGAGCTCCAGCCGGTTGCCGGGATATCGCGACAGCAGCGACGGCGGCGGCGCCGGATCTTCGCCAGCGATACGCTCCAAGGCGGCAAAGCGCAGGCGCAGCGGGGCGTGCTCGGGGGGGTGACCCGTTTTTTTCGCGTGCGAGGCAGGCGGGCCGTCGGCAGGGCTGGCCGCCACCGGGGATGCCAAGAGCGGCAGGACAAGCACCACCGCGGACTTCAGCAGGCTGGCAAGGGTCGACATCGTCTGGCTCCGTCTTCACTGGGGACAGCCGCGGGTAAAGCATCTGCTGTGCCATGCGTCTCTCCGTCGAGAAGCTGGACTCATCAACCGCTCTTGCAGCCGCACTTGCGAAGTGCACTTGTCCCGGCTCTAGCGGACTTGGGAAGCGCCAGGGCTAGCGGGCTCGGAAGCGCCCTCCCCCTGTGTGCACTGCTCGCAGGCATGGCCACCTATACCCACTTGACCCCCCATCCCGGGCTGCGGTAAGCATGCCCAACCATACGGCCCATTGCCTGAGCGATCTCACACAATGACCAACGCGTCTGACATGCGCTATCGATCACTCTTTCCTTCGCTGCGCCATTTTCAAATCAATCAATTAATCAATATATTCTCCTTTCCTGAGGTCTATCGAATTTTACCATCACCGATAGACGGACCCGCTATCATCTCCTTATCATGTCAGACCACACCGAATCGTATATATCAACATAAAATTGATTGATTTCGTATATTCTCACCCACCTCCTCCGGGTTTGAAGGTTGTCATCACCATGGTCTGTCGCGTGTAGAATCAAGGAAAATAACCGTGCAAAAAGATATCCGAAATTCGTTACCAATCCCTCACCTTATCCACTATTCAGCCCAACCGCTGCGCGGCGCGGATCGCGTGGGAC
>CALFYE010000540.1 GCA_937952145.1 uncultured Myxococcales bacterium | reverse complement strand
CGAGGCTGGATGGGCAAAGGGATGGGGTCACGAATTTCGGGGACGCTGACCTAGCTCCCCAGTCGTCTACGCTGGCCCTGGGGTGCGCAGGTGGCTGAGGACCCGTTCCGTCAAGCGCGGCAGGATCGCGGGCGGCATATCGTGTCCCATGCCGTCGACGATCTCGACCGCAGCCCCGGGGATCCGACGCCCCAGATCATGAGCGGCAGCGACCGGCACCAGCGGGTCCGCAGCCCCGTGAATGATGAGGGTCGGAGCGCGGATGCGTGAGAGGAGCGCAAGCCGGCTCGGCGAACCCACAATGGCGGCAACCTGGCGTAGAAAGCCCGCGGGATAGTCGCAGCGATCGAGCTCGCGGGCCGAGCGCGCGCGGAGGTCGGCGATGGGGATTGGGAAGCCAGGGCTGCCGATGCGGCGAAAGATGTCGGCAAGGTGCTCGACCCGCGCGGCGCGATCTTTGGTCGGGGCCCGACGCAGGAGTCGCAGGCGGATATCGAGGCGAGGACCCGGCAAGCGGGGGTCGCCGCTGCTTGACATGATCGACACGAAGCAGCGAACGCGGTCGGGGTGTCGCGCGCACAGAAGCTGCCCGATCATGCCGCCCATCGACGCGCCGATGACGTGGGCGCTCGGAACCGAAAGGGCATCGAGGAGACCGCGAGCATCCTCGGCCATGTCGTAAAGCGTATAGGGCAGGTCGGAAGGAACTCCGACCGCTGCCCGTAGTGCGGCGCGCAGGATGGGCGCTCGGCCGCTCATCTTGCTCGACAGACCGACGTCGCGGTTGTCAAAGCGGATGACGTAATGGCCGGCCTGAACCAGCGCCTGACAAAAGGCCTCGGGCCAGCGCACAAGCTGAGCCCCCAGCCCCATGATGAGCAGAACCGGCGCCCCCGCCGGGTCGCCAAGAGTCTCGTACTCGATCTCGATACCGTTCGACGTTGCGCGGGGCATGGCGTGTCTCTCGCGTCTAGGAGTTTGTTGCAGCAATCAAACAATCATCAAAAACACATAAAATATTAATATTTTTAATACATTGTGTTATGTTGATTTGTATTTACCATGGCAATTAGCAACCTGCTGAAGCCTTACTGAGCCAATACTTCAACAAGCCCCTAGCGCCCGGCCGGCGCGACCTGTGCACGCAGCGTGGCGAGAGCCTCGCCGAGCAGCGCACCGAAGTGAGTGATGTCAGGCACGGCCTCAGCCGCGGCGGTCAGGCCGTAGTCGAGCGTGCCGCGATAGCTCATGAACGTGAGGTTAAAGCCGAGTCCGTGGAAGGGGATGCTGATCGGGTGATTGGCGCGGACGCGCAAGCCGGCCAGATAAAGCGGAACCGGCGGGCCGGGAACATTGGAGATCACGACATTGAACGTCGGCGCGTGATAGTCCTGGCCTCCGAATAGCTCATAGAGCCGTGCCGCCTGCGCCATCAGGGCCGGGGCTGGCAGGCGGGCCCAGTCGCCCATGAGGTTGGCCGGCAGGGCTCGCGTGCGTTCCTTGACGACCTGCAGCTCGCGGCTGATGCGACGCAGCCGCTCGACGGGATCGACCACATCGGTGTGCAGCGAGGCGCGCAGGAAGATCACCTGATTGCCCCCGGCGCCATGACCCTCCTCGATGCGCGTCGACATGGGCACGCCAGCGACAAGGGGCCGGTCGGGAAGCTCCCCTTTCTGTAGCAGGTAGCGCCGCAGCGCTTCGGCGCAGACAGCAAGCACCACGTCGTTGACCGTGGTCCCGCAGGCGTTCTTGATCGCCTTGAGATCGGAAAGCGGCAGCGAGCCAAAGGCATAGGAGCGCCGCGGTCCGATCTGGCGATTGAAGCGTGTGCGCGGAGCCTCCCCCGCGGTGCTCGCCCCCGGGGCCGCTCCAAGCGTCAAGCTGCCGCGTTCGAGGAGCTCACGGCCGGCCGACTTAAGAACCGGCCAGGTGTCGCGCAGAACCCGGGCCGCAGCCGCCGGGCGGCGAGCCAGGGAGCGGGCAGTGTGCATGGCCAGCTCGATCGACGATGGAGCCGGCGGCGGCGAAAAGGTCGCCCCGGGTGGCACGGCGGCCGGCTCAGCAGTCAGATCGAGGAGCTTGCCCAGAATCTCGGCCCCCGAGACGCCATCGATCGCTGCGTGATGCATCTTGGTGATGGCGGCTAAGCGCCCGCCGCGCAGGCCCTCGATGAAGTGCAGCTCCCACAGCGGCAGGCTGCGATCAAGACGCGTGCTGGCCAGCTCACAGACCAGCTCCGCCAGCTTGCGATCGTCGCCCGGGCGAGGCAGGGCGCGGTGCTTGACGTGATGCACCAGGTCGAAGTCGGGGTCGTCGATCCAGTACGGCTGATCTAGGCCCAGCGGCGCCGGCAGCAGACGCCGCCGCATCGGTGGAATCAGGTGCAGGCGACTCTCGACATGGCGGAAGACGCGCGAAAAGCCGCTGTCAGGCTCGGGAGGGTCGGCAGCTGCCCCCTCGGGTGGGTCCAGAATGACCAGCCCCCCGACGTGCATCGGACAGTTGTTGCTCTCGATATTGAGGAAGAACGAGTCTAATCCACCGATCTGCTGCATGGTCCTCTGCCGGGCTCGTGGCCCGAAGGGACATGGTTCGGCGGGCAAGCCGGAACTGTCAAGGGCGCCCGGTGCGCGCTTCCTTGCGACTTGTCCTCGGCAAACGCAGGCCCCTGCGATCTTGGGTAGATGCCTCTGTGACCCCAACCCGCAGAACGAGCAGGCCGCGCTACTTGGCGGTGGCGGGCGGCGGCGGCAGCGGCGTATGTGAGTACATGCCGACGGGATGACCAGCAGGATCGATGACCACGGCGACAGCGCCGCTGCGCTCGGTGAGGTTGAAGGGGAAGCCCGGCGGGATCTTTCCGCCTAGCGCCTGGGCCTTCTTGCAGCTCTCGACCATGTCGGCGACCTGGACGTAGACCACACCGTCGTAGGGACTGATCTTGCCCTCGGCGACGCGGAGGGTGCCGATCGAGGTGCGGTCGGCGACGATCTCGGCCGCGAACTCGGTGCCCTTGAGCGAAAGAAACGTCCAGCCGAACAGCTTGCCGTAGAACTCTTTGGCCTTGGGCATGTCCGTCGTCGTGATGTCAAACCACGCGATCCGCCCCGACCCGACATCGGGCTTCGGCGGCTTGGGGTCCGCGGCCTGCACCGCCCCGCCATACAAAGCCAGTCCCATCGTCATCGCCATCAACATCGAGCGCATCGGTTGCATTGAGCCTCTCCTAGAAGGCCCTGGGCTTACCGCGGCGGGGCGGCAGGACACAAGAAAGGTCCGCAACTTTGAACGGCTACGCCCGCAACCTGTACGGCGTGTGGGTCGCCGACGCCAACCGCGCCTGGGCCGTCGGCGACGGCGTCATCCTGCAGCACGAGTGAAGCACGCCCCCAAGAGCGGCGCAGAGGGCGGGCTGTTCCCTGTGCTCTGATCGGTGCATGGGGATCCGTGACCCCTTTTTCCGACCCGCTGTTGGCTACGCTACTTCGCAACCGGCTTGCCGGCGGCGATCCAGCCGTTCAGGCCGCCGTCGAGGTGCTGGACCGAGGTGAAGCCCAGCCGCGCGAACACGGCAAGCGACTGCGTGCTGCGACCGCCGGCCGCGCAGTGGACGATATAGGTCTTGTGGCGATCCAGCTTGCCAAGCTCGGTCGCGAAGTTGTCGGCGACAAAATCCACATTGGTGGCGCCGGGGATGTGGCCGGTCTGAAATTCGGCCGGCGTGCGGACATCGATGACTGTCGCGTCCTGGTTTTTGGCGAGCAGTGCCGCCGCCCCCGCGGCATCGACATGCCCGGCCGTTGCGGCGGCGGTGGGCGCTGCAGTCGCGGCGGTCGCAGCAGGCCGCGGTGGTGCGCTGCCCGACGGAGGCTCAGCGCTGCGCGCGCAGCCAGCGGCCAGCAACAGGCCCCCCAAGAGCAGCGAGTGACAGAACAAAAACCCCGATTGAAGCGAGCGAGTCCGCGTCATGCCGGCAGCATAACGACTGCGCTCAGCGGCGGGCATAAAAGTGGATGGGCTGCATCGCGCCCTCGCTGACGGTGTAGTACCCGCTGCCGTCGGCGGCAAAACCCAGGGCCTCGCCCTGGATCTCTAGCGACAGCGGCAACGGGCAGGGCAGGCCGGAAAGCGCCTCGGCCACCGTCGCGCCGGGGGCACGACGCCACAGGTACGCCGAGTCATAGGTGCGAATAGCAATCTCGTCGCCACTCGGTGAGATATCGCCGCCAGTCGTCGTGCGGTTGCCGGCAAGTGGCGCGGTGCCAAAGCGCAGGGTTGCCACTGCCGTCAGCGTGATCGGGGCCGCTGCCGAAAGCGGCGCGGCGGCGCGAAACACCGGCGAGACTCCATCGCCACTTTTGACGACGATGTAGACATCGCCGGAAGCCGGATCGACAAGCAGCGTCTCGGCGTTGTGTGCGCGATCGGGATAGCGCAGCGTGAAGTGCTCGACCCCGGTCAGCGACACCGGTGTCGTCGGCGAAGCCCCGCGGATGTCCGGCTCGGCCACGCGATACACATCGACGTGATCACGAGCCGTCGCGTTGTCGCCAATGTCGCCGACATACAGGTAGCTGACGCCGGGGCTGGGGCCGGGACCAAGCGCCAGATCTTCCCAGTCCTGCGCCATCGCTCCCAAAAAATCGTAGACCGCCTGCAGGGTGCCAGTGCGCGACAGGGCATAAAGCCGCGGCCCCGCCCCCGAGTCATTGTGAACGAAGAGCGTGCCCGGGTTGCGCCGACTCTCAACGAGGCCGCTGGTCTCGGGCAGGGCGGGCGAGGGCGTTCGACCCAAGACCGTGCCGCGCTCAAAGTGCGGGCATACAGATCCCGCATCGGGAGTCATGTCACCCGGCGGCGTTGCAGCATCCGCGGCCGCACCATCAGCTAGCCCACCGTCGGTCCCGCCGTCCGCCCGGCAGTCCCGTTCCTCGTCGATGCAGGGTATGGGTGGATCGCTGGGAATGCAGCGGCCCCACAGCCCACAGCCCAGCGCGGCTGCGATGCCTAGGGGCGCAAGTCGCCTACGTCTTCGATCAGTCAGCACGGCCGCTGCGTACCAACGAAGCGCGAAGAAGGCAACGTCCTGCCGCGCGTGCGCTTCCGCAAAGGCTCACGTTGGCCGCGTGCGGCGCCGCACCCTGCCCTGCCCCTCCGAGGCTCATTCTCCCGTCGCTGAGGTGCGGATTAGCACGGCTTTTTCCGTCGCTGAGCGTGCTAGCGTCAGCTTCCTATCCGACGGAGAACAGACTCGATGAGCACGACTTCTTCCCATCCTGCACGGCCCCCCCGCGAGCAAGGCGGGCCGGCTGTCGAAGGCTCGCTCACCGCCGATATCATCGTCGTGGGCGCGGGCGTGACGGGCTGCGCTGCCGCGGTGGCTCTGGCCGATGGACGCAGGCGCATTCTGGTGCTGGAAGCGCGCAGCGGTCACAAGCCCCGCTTTGCCGGTGAGCTGATTCACCCGACGGGGGCTCAGGTGCTGGATGACCTGGGCTTCCTGCCGACGCTGCGGCGCCACGGTGGCGTCGATGTCACGGGCTTTGCCGTCGTTCCGCCGCGCAAGGACGATGGCCCGGCCCTGCCACTGCGCCTGCCCTATCGCGAGATCCCCAACAACCGCGAGACCGGCTTCGCCATGGAGCACCGCGACCTCGTCGAAGGCATGCGCGAGGTGCTGCGCAGTACGCCCGGCATCGAGCTGCGCATGGGCCACAAAGTCGATGAGCTGTTGCGCGATGCGCAGGGTCGCGTCTGTGGCGTGCGCTGCGGCGAAGAGCGCCTGCACGCCCGGCTGGTCCTGGGCTGCGATGGCCGGCACTCGAAGGTGCGTCCGCTCTTGGGCCTTAGCGAGGCGGCGCGGCTGCTGTCGTTTTCGGTCGCATTCCGGCTGCCGGGCGGAGCGCAGCTTCTGCCCTGCCCGGGCTATGGCCATATCGTGCTTGGCGCCTGGGGCCCGATGCTGCTTTATCCCATAGGTGGTCCCAACGGAGCCGGCGATGCCCGCGGCTGCTTCGATGTCACAAGTGAGCTCAGCGGCGGCCCACGCGGCGCGGTCGAGCTGTTGCGTCGCGACTACGCCCCCTTCCTGCCACCGCAGCTACGCGAGGCGATGCTCGCTTCGCTCGATCGCGAGCTGCCGCAGATCGCCGCCAATGAGGCCATTCGCACCGACCGCTCGGTGCTGCCGGGCGCGGCCATCGTCGGCGATGCCGGGGGCTGCTCGCACCCACTGACCGCCACCGGCATGACCGTCGGCTTTACCGACGCCCAGCGCCTCGGTCGCCTGCTGGCCAGCCACGACCGCCTGCAGGACACGGCGGCCGTCGATGCCACACTGCGCAAGTACGAAATCGCCCGCTATCGCTTCGTCCGCGCGCGCGAGATCCTCGCCGATGCGCTGTACGAAGTGTTCCGCGCCGCCGAGCCCGGCACGCGCGCCATCCGCGCCGGCATCATGCGCTACTGGCAAGACAGCGAGCAGGCCCGCGCTCGCTCGATGGCCCTGCTTTCGGGGGCCGACTCGCGCCTGTCGATCTTCCTGCGCGAGTACCTGACGGTCGTAAGGAAGTCGGGGGCCGCCGCCCTGTCGACGCCCGGTGAGCGGGGCGCCGCGCTGTGGGGCCTGGGCACAAAGAGCGTCGAAAAGATGCGGCTCGTGGCCCGCGACGTCGGCCAAGAAGCCCGCCGCACGCTCGCAGGCTGACCCGCCCGGCCAGCTCTAGACCACTTCGATCTCAGTACCGGGATCGCCATGCTGCAGGGCGTCATTGAGCTGCAGCGTGCCCACCCACACCAGCACCGAACCAAGGACGTGCAGCGCCACCAGAAGCTCGGGCAGGCCGCTGAAATACTGCACGTATCCCAGGCAGCCCTGCGCCAGCGAAAAGGCCAGTAGCGTGACTGCTCGACGCTGCATCGGGCGCGGCGCCTGCCCCAAGCGCAGCAGTACGAAAAGCGCGAACAGCACGCCCAAAAAGAACAGCACGACATCGGCGTGCAGCCACGAAACCAGCCGCGGCTCTATCTCGAAGCGCACCGTCGTCTTGGCGTCGCCTGAGTGCGGTCCGCTGCCGGTGACAATCGTGCCCAAGGTCAGGATCAGAAGCGCCCCACCACAGAGCAGCCGCCCCAGCAGCCGCGCCGCCAAGATCAGCCGCCGCCTCGTCGCCACCGCCCCGCCCGAGGGCTGCCCGGACCGCCCCGCTTCAGCGTAGGCGGCGTACGCGAAATAGATCAGGATGGACGAGACAAGGAAGTGGGCCGCGACGGTCAGCGGGTGCAGACCTGCCAGCACCGTGATGCCGCCGAGGATGGCCTGCACCGCCACGCCCACCAGACCCAGCGCGCTGAAGTTCACCACCCGGCGCTGCCGCGGCGAGGCCCGCAGCGCCACCACCAGGCTCGCGACGCAGGCGATGAGCAGCACAAAGGTCAGCAGGCGATTGCCGAACTCGATGTACTTGTGGAAGCCCTGCGCCTGATGCGCGACCGGTACCAGCGAGCCGCTCGTGCACTCTGGCCATGTCGGACAGCCCAGGCCCGAGCCAGTCAAACGGACCAGGGCCCCGGTCACGACGATGCCGCACTGAGCCAGCAGGGTATAGAAGAAGACGCGATGCGCCGAGGGAGGCAGGGGCTGAACAGGTTGAGGAGTGATCACGGCAAGAGCCTCGTACCACAGGTCCGCCCCGCGCCTCCACCGAGCTGAAGTTCAGCGAGGTCTTAGCCGGCTCGTAGCAGGCGAATGTCTTCGATGGCGCGCTCAGCATCAAGCGGTAGCGTCGCGTTGTAGACGCCGCGGATACGCCCTTCGCCATCAATCAGCAGCATGCTCTCGGTGTGCAGGAACTCGCCGCTTTTGGCCGGGCCCCGCGACTGCTTCTCCGCAAAATAGGAATCTCGCGCCAGCTTGTAGATGACTTCCTTGTCGCCGGTGAGCAGGTGCCACTTGCCGGCGACGATGCCGTTATCGCGCGCGTATTCCTGCAGCACATTCACGGAATCGACATCGGGCATGACCGAGTGCGAAACCAGCTCGACCTGCGCGTCGTTTTCGAATGCGGCTTGGATGCGGCGCAGGTTGGCGAGCATCTTGGGGCAGACCATCGGGCAGCTCGAAAAGAAGAAATTGGCGACGTAGATCTTGCCGCGCAGCGTCCCGTTGGTCACCGTCTGCCCCCCCTGGTTGCGCAGGGCAAAGGACGCGATGCGATGAATCTTTTCGTACGCTGGCTGATCCGGCGTAAGCCACTCTGCCGTGAAGTCAGCACTCGAATAAAACGGCAGCGCGACGGGGGCTGCCACAAGCGAGTGGCCCGGCATAGCGCCGCTTTGGGCTGGCGATGCCGCCAACGCAGGCGACACAGCCGGTCGGGCAAACAGATGCGACACACACTGTCCGCCCCAGATACTGACCGCCAGCGCCATGACACAAGCCACGCGCTTCCGGTTGCTGTTAATGGACGGTGACACAGTCGAAGCGTCCCACGAGTCCATAGCGTCTCCCCTCCTTCACCGTGTAGTTGGTCGTCAAGCGTGCTTGACCATCCCAGATCTGCTGCGTTCCCTCTTCCTGACCTGCGCGGTAGTGGCGCAGCTCGGAACGGACGCCGTTCTTGTAGTAAGCGACCTGCTCTCCGTCGAAGACATCGTGCAAATAGCGATAGACGAACTGCACCTGGCCACCGGGCCAGTACCCCACGTGCACCCCTTCCCGCAGCCCATGCGAATAGAGCCGGCGGTAGGCAACCTGGCCATCGGGATAGAAGGCCTGCGCCAGGCCGTGCCGCAGACCCTGCTGGTACGGGATGCGCTGCCCGTAGCGCGCATCGCTGTCGTCGATCACGCTGCCGGAAAGAGCGCGACCACCATAGGTCAGCACGCCGCGCTGCGACTGCAGAGCCGGATCGCGGCTATTCACCACCAGGCTCGGGGGCTCGGCCGGGATGCAGCCCGACAGTGCCAGAAGTGCAATCGCGGCCCGCATGTTAGCGCGTCGCCGTGCCCGGGGTGCCGTAGTAGCTGCCGCCGTTCAACCAGGGCGCATCATCGGTGAAGTGGTAGTGAAAGATGCCGTCCGGATATTCCGCCGTGGCGTGCGTGTGGCCGTGGAAGGAATCGAGATCAGCGCTCTTCAGCCGCTTGCCATTTTCGACCGGGCCATAGACCGGATAGCCATCGAGCAGAAAGCCGAGCAGCGCACTCGATCCCAGCTTCTTGGTCAGGTAGAGCGGCTCGATGTGGTAGTGGTACTGCGCGCTGGGCGCCGGGGTCGGGTGACCGTTGTACTGATCGAGGTTGTTAAACTCCAGAGAGCCGAGCAGCGCGCCCACGCCGTTGTACTGGTTGAAGAAGACGACGCCATTGACCGCGACGCCGATGGCGCCAAAGCCTGTGGCGCTCTTCGACGCGGCAGGCGTGGGATTCTTTGGGATGCGGAACGTGATGTCCTGCGCCGCCAAGACGGGATCAGAGACCATGCCCATGAGGTTGATCGCCGTCGAGAAGTTGGGATTGGTGCCGTTATACGCTTCGTAGCTGGCGCTGCTCTTGCCAAAAAACGGTGACTTGTGGTCCGGCAGATCAGTGGTGCGGATGACGACGCTATTGCCGTCGGATGACATCGACGTGATGTTGTAGAAGGCGGCATAAGAGCTGGGGACGTCTCCCGTGCTGCTGCTGCCACCGCCACATGCGACAAGTGCGATCCCAACGCCTGCGGCTAAAGAGCTTCTCCTGTACATCGCGGCCTCCCTGGTTTGGGGTGCAGCAGGTGGCGGCGATAGGCCCGGGCGATCCCGGGCTGACCCGCTCCTGCGCACTTGTCTGTTGGAAACGTGGGAGGGCGAAGCGGGCAACTGCTCAGGTTGTGCGGCGGCCAGCGGCGAGAAAACCTGAGGCGCTCACGAAGGATTTTGTTCCTGCGCCGGCCCCAGTCCTAAGAGCGCCTAACAAAACCGTAGCGAGGAACCCCGGCAGCAAGGAGGGAGGA
>CALFYE010000539.1 GCA_937952145.1 uncultured Myxococcales bacterium | reverse complement strand
GGCGCTGGCCCGTCGAGGGGCAGATGTCCTCAGCGAAGACCTCGGCGTGCTGGGCGAGAGCTTGTCCGATCTGCGACTGGCCTTTCTGCTGTGGTCCGATGCGCTCACCGGATCGGCCGAGGTGACCTACGAGGAGATCGTCTCAGACGGCGCGGGAGTCGCGCTGGGGCGGCAGTTCTATCGCCTGCTGCGGGGGGAAAGTGACTACATTTTCCCGTCGCTGATGGTGATTTTTGGCGATCGCCTTGCGCGGCGCTTGAGTCGCCTGCTTAAGGGGGGGGGCTATGCCGAGCGCCTTTGTCGTCTCAAGTCGCGCCTGGATGATCTTCTGGGTGACGATGGGGTGCTGATCTACCCGACGTACAGTCGGCCGGCGCCGCGCCATTATCGGCCACTCTTGACGCCGCACCACGCCGCATGCACCGCGATCTTCAACGCACTGGGCTATCCCGCGACGGTGGTGCCGCTGGGGCTGACGACCGCGGGGCTGCCTTTGTCGGTGCAGATCGTCGGTCGGCACGGCCAGGATCACCTGACGTTGGCGGTGGCGGGGGCGATTGAGAGCGAGTTCGGCGGTTGGCAGCCGCCGCCGAAGTACACGGCGAGGCGCTAGGCATGGCCCCAGCCCGACCAGCGACGGCCGCGCTGGGGAGCATTGGCGAAGAGCTGCTGTTTAGCTGCGTCGCGGCAGAGGCCACGGGACCCTTTTTTTCCCTGCGCGGCAGCCTGCCGCTCGCCCGGTCGCTGCGTCGCTGCTTTCTGGCGCTGACCCAGGCCGAGGTATCGCCGACAGCGCTCACGAAAGTGGCCGAGCGGGTGAGGGCACAGCAGCCCGAATCGGCAGCGCGCATCAGCGAGCTAGCGCGTCTGTACCATCGCTATCGCTCGCTCCTGGCGGCTTCGCAGGCCAAGCTGGATCACGGGCTAGGCTTGGTGCGCCAGCTTCAGCTCCTGTCGGCAGCGGGGGCCGGCGACCGGCTGGGATCGATCTTGAACCGGCTCGGCCTCTCGCTGTCGCGGGGGGCGGGCGGTGCGCAGATCTATGGCCTGCATCGCCTGCCGGTCTGGGACGCGCTGCCCAGCCAGTACGCGGTGCTGCAAGCGCTGACGGCGCTGTTTCCCGCCGATGCGCAGTCGGGGGCCAGCCTTTGCCTGCCGCAGCTTCCGGAAGAGGGGGGCGAGTCGGTCGCGCCGGCTTTGGAGCAGGGGCTCAAGCCGATCTTGGACGCGCTGTATGCGCGGCATCAACTCGGGGTCGAGATCGAATGGCAGCCCGTCGGTCCGGCGCTAGCGGGTCAAGCCGCCGACCAGCCCTGGGGGCGCTTTCTGCGCGGACTGTTTCGACCGACAAGCGCGGCCCCCCTTCTGGCGGCGGAGGAGCTCTCGTCCGGGACGCTGATGATCACCGCGCAGCCCTCGCCGGCCGTAGAAGCGCGCGTTTGTGCTCGCCGGGTGCGTGATCTGATCGATTCGGGAGTGCCGCCTTCGGAGATCGCATTGGTGGTCGAAAATCCCGCCCGCCGCGCCCGCGTGGCCCGCGCCCTGCGTCGCTACGGCGTGCCGTTTGTACGACTGCACATGGGCGGAACCTATGCCGACTGCCCTCGCGCTGAGCTGCCGCCGCCACTATCGCTGCCCCTGCAGATCTATGAGCTTCTGGAGCAAGGGCTACCCCGCGAAGGTCTGCTGGCCGTCATCACCTCGCCCTACATGCGCCTGCCGCTACCCGAGGAGGCAGCGGATGCCGGAGCTCTGGCCCGAGCCCTGCGCGGGGCGGGCGTGCGAGCCCTGTCGGGCAGCTCGCAAGACGAGCTTCGGCGTCGTCTCTCCGAGTGGCTGCGACTGCACAACAGTAAGCGGGGTCGCGGTGCCGCCGAAGCGGAGAGCCCACCGAACGCTGAGCCGATCGAGCTTCGTCAGCTGTCGCTGCTGCTTGTAGAGCTTTCCAGCCTGCCCGCGCACGGCTCGACCCGCCAGCACGTCCAGGCGCTGAGCCGGCTGTGCGAGCGTTTTGCACTGGGTCAGCGGGCGATGGGGTCTGCGGAGCCACTGACCAGCGACGGGGACAGCGAACCGACGAGCATGACCGAGGCGGAGCGCGCGGTAGATGCGGCCAGTGCCCTGGCTCGGGATCAGGCGGCGATGGCTGTGCTGCGGCGTGTGCTACAGCTGCTACCACTCGCCGCCGAGACCCTGCGGCTCGGCGAGCAGGGGCTGAGTCGTCCGCAGTTTGCAGCGCTTCTGCGGGGGCTGGGTCAGCGCCTCTTTGCCGATGTGCAGCGCCAGCCAGAGCCGTCGGCATCCGTCGGCAAAGTGCAGATCGGGGGCTTGTTCGACCTGCCGGTGCAGCCGCGCCGCGGTCTGTTTTTCCTTGGGCTCATCGAGGGAGAGCTGCCGGCTAGTGGGGCTGAAGATCCGCTACTCAGCGACGATGATCGAGCACTGTGCAACCGGCTATTTGGGGGAGCAATCCTGCCGCTTTCACGCTCAGCAGCGGAGGCTGCCCCGCTGCGCTTCGTCGAACTTCTGGCGCATGCTCAGACGGCACAGCTGAGCTATCCCCGGGCAGATGAAGAGGGCCGGCCGCTCTTACCTTCCTCGTTTATCGCGGCCGCCCTGCAGGCGAGTGGGCGGGAAGCGCCGGTAGACGCGCCTTCAGCAACCCCAGCCACGCTGGCTGAGCGCGATCTGTCCGCCGTCGAGGCCCGTCATCCGAGCGAGCTCTGGAGCTTTGCGGCGTCAGCCCTAGCGGCGAATGCCTCTGCCGGAGGCTTGCCCGCTGCGCTTGCTCTGGCGTTAGGCCGCCGCGAGCGCGATCGTCGCCTTCGCCTGCTGTCGCGACTGGAGGTCGAGCGGGCCCGCGCCGCCTGGTTTCTGACCTTGTCGACGGCCGGGGAGGGGGGGGGCCAGGCCTTCGACGGGTCGGCGGGGGCGTACTCGGGTCAGCTGAGCGATCGTCGCGTGGTGGCTGAGCTGGCTTCGCGACTGCCGGGGGATGCTCGGCGTCCGCTGTCGGCGTCGGCGCTGGAGGACTATGCGCGCTGCCCCTACCGCTACTTCGTCTATCGCGTGCTGCACGCCGGTCCGATCGAGGAGGGCAGCGATGATCTGGACCCGCTGACCAGCGGTCGCTTGCACCATCGTGTGCTGGAAAAGTTCTTCGTCGAACGACGCGATCGCGGAGCCCTGCCCCTGCGCGGCGAGCCCGAGGAGCGCGAGCACTTGCTGACGGTCATCGATCAGGTACTGATCGAGTTCGATGAGCGCGAGCGCACCGGCCATCCGACGCTGTTTCGGGCCCGTCTGCGTCGCCTGCGCAGCGATCTTTTGCGGCTCATCGCCCGCGAAGCGCAGTCGCCGATCGAGCCCGGCTGTCAGCCCGCGCTGCTGGAGCATCCATTTGGACCGCTGCGCATTGCCGCCCAGGGGGATGCGGGCCTAAACGCTGTGGGAGACGACGCGCTCCATATCGCAGGCATCATCGATCGCATCGATATCGGGCCTGGGCGGGCGCTGGTCCTCGACTACAAGACCGGGCAGATCAAGCGCTACCAGGACTATCTGCGCAGCGAGCTCTTGCGGACTTCGTTTCAGCTGCCGCTTTACGCCGCGGCCGTAAAGGCCGATCCCGTGGTCATCGCGCGGGCGGGTCTCGACGGGGAGTCTGGGGCAGGGGCCCTGCAGGTGAGCGCTCGCTACTACGCGGTGCGACAGGCCTCCGTCAGCGCTGCGCTGAGCGATGACGGGCTGTTTGCGCTGTCCGGCGCGGTCCGCACCGCCGCGGCAGAGCACAACGTCGCGGAAGTCGCCTATCGCCTATGGCGTCGCCTGCGAGTCGGTGACTTTCGCGTCGCGCCCAAGACCTGCGAAGGCTGTGGGTTAGAGTCGGTCTGTCGCATCGGCAGTGCCGCCGTCGAACGCCAGCTAGAGACCGCCGAGAGCAGCGAAAGTGAGTCGTCTAGCCGCGTTAGCGACAGCGGACGTAGCAGTCGGCAGTCGGCTGGCTGGGCCAGCGCGCGTACACCGACCGGCAGCGGGGGACCCTCCGACGCAGATGGCGAAGCCGGAACTAGCTGAGCAGGCTATGATCGCAGGATGCCAATCTCCGTCGGTTCTGCGCGAGCGACCCCCTGGCGACGATACTCAGCGGCATGGAGTCTCTGCTTGGCGCTCAGCAGCGTCGGCTGCAGCGGGGGCGATCCCCCCAAAGAGGAGCCTCCTCCGCCGGCGAACGCCATCCGCCTTGCCCTGGGTCCCTATCCGCTAAGTCCCGGGCAGGAGACGACGGTCTGCGTGACCGGCTATCTGCCCAACGTGCAGCCGCTCGACGTCGTGCGCATCGAGACTCGGCAGAGCTACAGCCATCACATCATCCTGTACCGCGAGAGCGAAGGGATTCCCGATGCGCCGGTCCCGGCCAGCTGCCCGCCGCTGGACATCCTGAGCACCAGCCGGGCGCCGCTATTTATCGGCGAGACCCCGACCGCGGCCATGGATCTGCCGCCTGGCGTCGCGTATCGCCTGGGTTCGGGGGCGCCGTATCGCATCGAGGGTCACTTCCTCAACGCCAGTCCGAACCCACAGCAAGCCCTGGCCGAGATCTTTCTGACGCCGGCCCCTAGCGGCTCGACGATGCAGGAAGCCGACATGGTCTTCATCTCGGCGACCAGCCAGCTCAACAAGAGCTACGACGGCAGCGGCAAAAACGGCCTGCCGCCCATGCGCGATCAAACCATCGACGCAGCCTTTTGGGCCCTGCCCAGCGACATGCAGGACAGCAAGTTCTTTGCCCTGACCTCGCACCAGCATCGCCTCGGCACGCACTTTTCGATCAGCAAGTCGGCCGACGCGGGGGCCGCCGGCAGCTTGCTCTACGAAAACACCGACTGGGAACACCCGCTGTTCAAGCTGTATCCGCAGGATGCGCCGCTCACCTTCAAGCCGGGTGAGGGCTTCCGCTGGCTCTGCAGCTACCGCAACACGACGAGCAGCTACATCACGTTTGGTCAGTCGGCCGAGAAGAACGAGATGTGCATCATCTGGGGCTACTACTATCCATCCCAGGGCTTCCGCGTGCAGTTCCTGTAGCGGATCGCGCCGCGTGGAACTAACCCGCGGTCCCCTGCGCTTGCTTGGCGAGCAGCCGCTCCGAGATCTCCCACAGCCGGCGGGCAGCCTCGGCATCCATCGACTCGCGGCTAGAGCGCGCTGGTCGGCACTTGTCGAAGTACTGGCCGGTCTCGCCCCCGACCTCCGGCGCCGTCGCTAGATAGATCGAGGTCTTGGCCCCGTCTTCGGGGCTGAGAGCGAACAGGCCCGCCACGGACATGATGGCGCTGACCAACCGGCTGTTGTTATGACCAAAGCCACTGGCGACGAAGCCCGGGTGCAGGCAGTTGACGCTGACGTTGCGTACGCCGCGATCGGTCAGCCGCCGCGCTAGCTCCTTGGTGAACAGGATGTTGGCCAGCTTCGATCGGCAGTACGAGACGCGGGCGCTGTAGCCGTGCTCTAGCATCACGTTGTCAAAGTCGATCTGCCCGCCGCGCTTGTGCGCATTCGACGCCACATTAATGATGCGCGCCGCGTCGTGCTGCGTCGCGGTCTGGCATACGAGGTCTAGAAGCTCGTTCGTCAGTAGGAAGTAGGCGAGGTGATTGAGAGCAAAGGTCCTCTCGAAGCCATCGACGGTGAGCTGGCGATCGACGAACACCGCGCCGGCATTGTTGAGGAGCATATCCAAGCGATCGGTCCGCGCCTTGACCTCGCCCGCCAAGCGACGGACTTGGGCCATCGCCGACAGATCAGCGATGAGGAGCTCGACGGCGGCATCGCGGCGCAGGGCTTTGATTTCGTCAACCAGCGCCGTCCCTCTGCGCTCATCGCGCGCAACGAGCAGAAGCCGGCAGCCCGTCTTGGCCAGCTCTAGCGCGGTAATGCGACCTATGCCCTGCGTAATCCCGGTGATCAGGCAGGTACGTCCGGACAGCGACCATGGCTTGTTAGAGGCAGCGTGCGACATATCAAAGAGTGGAGCGGCTCAGCCTTGCCGCTGTCAAGGGAGCAGAAGATCCGACCCCCGGCGGGTCTCTTTGCTGGGTCGTGGAGTTCCCATTGCCTCCGCGATCAAAAGCCAGTACGCTGGCTGTCTTGCGCCCCGCTTCTGCACACAGAACACAAAATTCTTGACACGGTCGACCGCAGCCGGTACTACTCGCAACCCTCACAGGCTGGCGAGTCCGTGATAGGCCCATGCTGGCGTAGCTCACACGGTAGAGCGGCTGACTTGTAATCAGCAGGCAGCGGGTTCGATTCCCGCCGCCAGCTTCCAAAACAGTTGTGCAGGTTCTTTGACAGACCAGACGTAGTAACCGTGACTCACGGAGGGGTGCCCGAGTGGCCAAAGGGAGCTGACTGTAAATCAGCCGTCATCGACTTCGAAGGTTCGAATCCTTCCCCCTCCACCAAGCCTGTGTAAGATGGCAGGCCAGTGTTGGTTCTCAGACATGATGCGGGTGTAGCTCAGTTGGTAGAGCTCTAGCCTTCCAAGCTAGACGTCGCGGGTTCGAACCCCGTCGCCCGCTTCCAAAAATTAAGTTGCCCACGTAGCTCAGTTGGTAGAGCGCGTCCTTGGTAAGGACGAGGTCTCCAGTTCAATCCTGGACGTGGGCTCACAGACGTTCAGCAAGAAGAGTTGGTGAGGAACAGCGATGGCACGCGGTAATCGAGCTCTGGTGACGCTTGAGTGTAAAGACTGCAAGCGGCGCAACTACCACACGAACAAGAACAAGCGTACGACTCCGGACAAGCTGGAGTTCAACAAGTACTGCAAGTGGTGCCACAAGCACACCTCTCACAAAGAAACCAAGTAACCTCGGCATTCAGACGCGCAGCACCGTCTGAATCATGAGAACAACAGAATGTGGGAGCTGAATGAACGCCACGACGGCCAGCGCGGCACCAATCCCGGATCGCGGGAGCAACGCAGCCAGAGTGGTGGGCATTCGTTTTCTCATTTAGGCGAGTGGCTCAGTTGGTAGAGCGGCGGTCTCCAAAACCGCGGGTCGGGGGTTCGAGTCCCTCCTCGCCTGCCCAGCAATAGAACCCACGCTGTGCCTTCGGGCGCAGCGAGAGCGGCGAAAGACACGACATGGAACGCAAGTGGGTACACTTCCTCTACGCGATGGCCAGCCTGGCGCTGCTGTTCTTGCTTATCAAGACCGGCGGTTGGGTATGGGAGGCCTTCGCCAAGCCCAAGCCGCTGGTTCTGTATGGCGCTTCAACCCTCGTCGCTGGCGTAATCGCTTGGCTGGCCTGGAGCAATGAAGAGCTATTCAACCTCGCGTCCGAATGCGTTGCTGAGCTGAGCAAGGTTGCCTGGCCCACCCGACGGGAAACCGGGATGGCCACCATCGTGGTCATCGTCACGGTCATTGTTGCGTCGGTCTTCCTAGGAATCTTCGATGCACTCTGGGCGGCGCTAACTGCCGTGCTTTACGGATAGGACCTCACCTGTCAAAAAAAGAAATACTTTCCAATACATACAAATTGCTCCTATAAGTGGTCAGCGGAAGCTTGTAGCAGGCTGAGGTAATCGAGTTGGAGAGGCGTTCGCAGCAATGCGGCGGTGAATGAGATGGCTCTCAAGTGGTACGTCGTGCATACCTACTCAGGCCACGAGAACAAGGCCCGGCTGGCTCTGCTTGAGCGAATCAAGCAAGAGAGCATGGATACTGAATTCGGTCAGGTCTTGATCCCGACGGAGTCGGTTCTTGAGATGGTCAAGGGCCAGCGCCGCACGACCACCCGCAAGTTCTATCCCGGCTATATGTTCGTGCAGATGGCGCTCAACGAGCGAACCTACCATCTCGTCAAGAATACAGCCCGGGTCACAGGCTTTCTGGGTGGAACAACGCCGACTCCCGTGAACGAAAAGGACATCGCGCAGATCAATTCGCAGATGTCTGAAGGGGCAAACAAGCCGAAGCCCCGTGTCTCGTTCGAAGAGGGCGAGAACGTGCGCGTCATCAACGGCCCATTTGCCAACTTCGCCGGCATTGTCGACGAGGTAAAGGCTGAGAAGCAGAAGGTCAAGGTACGAGTCAGCATCTTCGGCCGTGCAACAGCGGTCGAATTGGACTTCGCGCAGGTAGAGAAATCCTAGGACCTTCCTAGGATCCGCTGAGCAGCAGAGAACTCCCCAACATCCACAACCCATCGATTCCCCCTGGGGATTGACCCCGGTACCAGCAGGGCACTTCGGTAGGATTCGCCGGCAAGACGTGCCGGATAGATGCGATAGACCAAAAGAGATTGGGAATCTTCCCTCGCAACAATCTGCTTGTGTACAAGAAGCAGTTGTGCCATACGAGGGCCCGCCTTGCAGCCCTGCAAGTGCTGAAGATCGAGCGAGAAGCAAACAGCCATGAAGAAGATCACCGGTTACGTCAAGTTGCAGATCCAGGCCGGCAAGGCCAACCCCTCCCCGCCTGTCGGTCCTGCTCTCGGTCAGCACGGCGTCAATATCATGGAGTTCTGCAAGGCGTTCAATGCCCGCACGCAGAACATGGAGGCCATGACCATCCCGGTGGTGATCACGGTCTACTCAGATCGCTCGTTCACCTTTGTTACGAAGACGCCGCCGGCTGCCATTCTTCTCAAGAAGGCTGCGGGTCTGGCTCTGGCGAAGAAGCCCGGCTCGGGCAGCAAGACGCCGAACAAGGTCAAGGTTGGCAAGGTGACGCGCAAGCAGATCCGTGAAGTGGCAACCGCCAAGTTGCCTGATCTAAACACCACGAACATTGAGAGTGCTATGCGGACGGTCGCCGGTACGGCCCGCTCGATGGGCCTCGACGTCGTCGACTAGTCCTGCCGTTTCCGTCGCAGGACTCAGCCACCGCACTGACTTGCGGTAGACGAGGTCTCTCACCCCGTCGCTGGAGGAATGGATATGGCCAAAGTTGGTAAGAAATTTGCGAGCGCCCTCAAGCAGGTCGATCGCGTGAAGAAGTACTCCCTCAAGGACGCCTTCGAGCTCCTGCCCAAGACCAAGATCTCTAGCAAGTTCGACGAGACGGTCGATCTTGCGGTTCGCCTCGGTGTGGATCCGAAGCACGCCGATCAGATGGTTCGTGGTGCTGTGGTGCTGCCGCATGGCACCGGCAAGAGTGTTCGCGTCATCGTGTTCGCCAAGGGCGACAAGGTGAAAGAGGCACAAGAGGCGGGCGCTGATTTCGTTGGCGCCGATGATCTGGTCGCCAAGATCCAGAACGAGAACTTCCTCGACTTCGATGCCGCTGTGGCCACGCCGGACATGATGGGCCTGGTCGGTAAGATCGCTCGCGTGCTCGGTCCTCGTGGCCTCATGCCCAACCCCAAGGTCGGTACCGTGACCGCCGATGTCGGTCGCGCTGTGCGCGAGCTAAAGGGTGGTCGTGTTGAATTCCGCGTCGAGAAGGCCGGAATTGTTCACGCTCCGATCGGCAAGATCTCCTTCGGCTCAAAGAAGCTGGAAGAGAATGCCCGCTCGCTGATTGAGCTTCTAATCAAGCTCAAGCCTCAGACGGCCAAGGGCACCTACGTCAAGTCGATCACGGTTTCGACGACACACGGGCCAGGCATCAAGCTCGAGCCGAACGAACTACAGGCCCCCACGGCCTAATTTATCACGACGAAGCGCGGACCTCACCGCCGCTGCCTGGCGCATGTTGCGCTCAGTGGAAAGAGTGCCGCAGGTCAAAGATGGCAGGTGCCACAGGCTTAATCTCCTGCCGAGACACGGAGCCCTGGAGCTATGAATCGGGACGAAAAAGCGCAACAGATTGCCGAGCTCAAAGAGAAGCTGCAGAAGAGCGCAGCGATCGTGCTCGCCGACTATCGCGGACTGACTGTTCCGGCGGTGACGGCGCTGCGCGAAGAGTTTCGCAAACAGCAGTGCGAATACAAGATCTACAAAAACACCCTGGTGAAGCTAGCCATCAAGGGAACGCCCATGGAAAAGATGGGCAAGTACCTCGAAGGTCCGACGGCGCTAATCTACTCGTGGGATAGCCCCTCGGCTGCCGCGAAGATCGCCCGCGAGTTCGCCAAGGGGAACGAAAAGTTCAAGGTCAAGGGTGGCTATCTCGAAGGCAACGTCCTGGATGAAAAGGGCGTCTCGGCCTCTGCAGATATGCCGGGCAAGGATGAGCTCCGAGCAACTCTGCTCGCGACGTTTATCGCCCCCGCCACCAATTTGGTTCGCACGCTCAACGCTGGTGCGCAGAACTTCGCTTTCGTCGTCGATGCACGGAAGCGGCAACTGGAAGCCCAGGGCTAATTGCATGGCTTGAGCCCTTTGCGCCGTTTTCAAAGGAGCTCGCTCCGGTGAGCTGCGAGGCGCGCGGTGGTTCGAGACATGCTCCAACTTCGAGGAGTCAAGGAACATGGCTGAAGCAAACTTGGATCAAATTGTCGACCAGCTGTCCCACCTGACGGTCATGCAGATCGCCCAGCTCACGAAGCAGCTGGAAGAGAAGTGGGGCGTCAAGGCCGCTCCGGTAGCCGTTGCGGCTGGCCCTGCGGCTGGTGGTGGTGGCGCGGCTCCGGCTGAGAAGCCGGCCGAGCAGACCGAGTTCAGCGTCGTGCTGGCCAATGCTGGCGCCAACAAGATCGGCGTCATCAAGGTCGTGCGCGAAATCACCAGCCTCGGTCTGAAGGAAGCCAAGGATCTCGTCGACGGCGCCCCGAAGGAGCTGAAGGCGGGCGTCTCGAAGGACGAGGCGGAGACGATCAAGAAGAAGATTGTCGAAGCTGGCGGCCAGGTCGAGATCAAGTAACTGTTCGACCACAGGAAGCTCGGCGCTGAGAAAACCTCTGCCCAAAACGCCTGAGCAGCGCAAGAGTCACGAAAACGGCTCACAGGGATACGTGTCCCTGTGAGCCACACCCATTTCTGAAGCGCGAACGCTTCAGACTACGACGGACGAAAAGCCGGTCGGAGAAAGGATCTCTATGGCTTCGGTGATTCAGAACAATTTCCGCGTTCGAAAAAATTACGCGAAGATCACCAAGATCATTGACATCCCAAACCTCATTGATATCCAAAAGCAGTCCTACGAGAAGTTCCTGCAGAAAGACATCACCGCCGATCAGCGCGAGGAAGTTGGACTGCAGGGCGTCTTCCGTAGCGTCTTTCCGATTAAAGATTTTTCTGAAACCTCGTCCCTTGAATTCGTCTCGTATCACCTCGATAAGCCCAAGTACGACGTAGATGAGTGCCGCCAGCGCGGCATGACCTACGCGGCGCCGATCAAGGTGGTTATTCGCCTGGTGGTCTGGGATACCAACGAAGAGACCGGGCACCAGTCGATCCGCGACGTCAAAGAGCAAGAAGTGTACTTCGGCGAGATTCCGCTGATGACGGACAACGGTACGTTCATCATCAACGGCACCGAGCGGGTCGTCGTCTCTCAGCTACATCGCTCGCCGGGCGTCTTCTACGATCACGACAAGGGAAAGACGCACTCCTCGGGCAAGCTGCTGTACAACGCCCGCGTCATTCCCTACCGCGGATCGTGGCTCGACTTCGAATTCGACCCCAAGGACATCCTGTATGTCCGCATCGATCGCCGTCGCAAGCTGCACGCCACCGTGCTCTTGCGCGCGCTGGGATTCTCGACGGAAGAGCTTCTCAACTACTTCTATGCGACCGAGTCGGTGTTCCTGGACACCGACGAGAAGCGTTACACCAAGTCCGTTGAGTACGATCTCCTCCCCGGGCAGCGCGCGACGCGCGACATCCGGCACCCGAACGGCAACGAGATCCTCGTCAAGAAGAACCGCAAGTTCACCCGTGCGGCGATTCGCAAGTTGCAAGAGTCAGGCATTGATCGCTTGCCGATCGAAGCCAGCGAGCTTGTCGGTAAGGTGGCGGCGCACGACGTCGTCAACGACTCGACGGGCGAAGTTCTTCTGCAGTGCAATGAGGAGTTGACCGAGGCCAAGCTCGATGAGCTGCGTGAGCACGGCATCACCTCGTTCAAGGTGCTGTTTATCGACAATCTGAATGTCGGCAGCTTCCTGCGCGACACCCTGATCGCCGATCGTTTGAACACCACCGAAGAGTCGCTCATGGAGATTTACCGCCGCCTGCGTCCCGGCGATCCGCCGACGCTGGAGACGGCAGCCCAGCTCTTCGACAACCTGTTCTTCAATCCCGAGCGCTACGACCTGTCGAAGGTCGGTCGCCTCAAGCTCAACTACAAGTTCAAGATCGACGAGCGCCTCGATAACTGCGTGCTGACCAAGCGCGATATTCTTGAGACGGTTCGCTACTTGATCGATCTCAAGAACGGTAAGGGCGCGATCGACGACATTGATCACTTGGGTAACCGTCGCGTGCGCGCTGTCGGCGAGCTGATGGAGAATCAGTACCGCATCGGCCTCGTCCGCATGGAGCGGGCGATCAAAGAGCGCATGAGCATGTCGCAAGAGATTGAGACGCTCATGCCGCACGATCTGGT
>CALFYE010000538.1 GCA_937952145.1 uncultured Myxococcales bacterium | reverse complement strand
CCGTATGGGGTTCTGTTGCAGGCAACATTTATGCCGTGGGTGGGTCTGGTGCAGGTGCGACCATTATTCGGTGTTCGAACACCGCCGATGCGTGCATACCGCTGTCTGCGGGCACAGCCGAGGTGTTGCGCAGTGTTTGGACCAGTGACGATGATAATGTCTATGCAGCCGGAGACAAAGGAACGATCATTCTCTGTTCTGTCGGATCTGATAGCTGCAAACTACTATCCTCTAGCATTTCGCCATCGTATCAGATTAATCGAATCTGGGGCAGCGATTCCAATAATATATATGCGATAAGTAGCGGCGGCACGATTGCTCGCTGCGCGGTCGGTTCGACAACCTGCGCTGCTCTCAATTCAGGTACAGCAGCACCACTTAACAGCGTATGGGGTGCGGACAATATGAATGTCTATGCCGTAGGCAACAATGGCACGGTCGTACGTTGCTCGGCCGGTAGCACGACATGCTCCGTGCTGACCTCGGGTACGAAGGAGAATCTGTACCGCGTCTGGGGACTCGATCGTCGCAACACGTACATCGTGGGCGCCGGAGGCACAATCCTCCGCTGGGCTTTATAGCTCCCTTATCAGAGGCAGAGTCCCCGGCTCAACCAAGCCGGGGTTCCAGTGTGTTCATTCAATAGGCCGCATAAATTGAAAGAAGTCTGGCCCTCAGTCTGCATAGCCACAGTGCGGCTTGGCATCAAGGCGCTCGCGTCTTGGCCCCCTGAAGGGGGGGGGCGGTGAGCGCCAGAACCAGGGGCGCTACAGACTGGGCGGGACGAAGTACTTGAGGCTGGGCTTGTCTTTCTTGGGGGGCTGCGCCGTGGGGGGGGGCGGCGACTTTTTGGGCTCACGCTTGGGGCTTGTCGCCGGGGCCGTCGCGGGTACGATGCGGGGTGCCAAGTCGAGGGAAGACGTCATGTCCCGCGTCGGTGCAGCCATGTCTTGCGGCTTCTCCACGGAGGGCGGCCCAGTTCGCGTGCCCAACAACATCCCAAGCCCGAGGAGCGCGCACACGGCACCGCCGGCCAGCCAGATTGGACGTTGACTCGGTCGCAGGTTGGGTGACGCTTTGTCTTCGAGTCGCTCGGCCGGATCCGATGGTTCGGGGGCAAGTAGGCTGACAGAGAGGAGCGTCTTCTGCGCGCTGCTGGTGGGCGAACGGGGCGGCTGGCCTACCGGCAGGGGCATGGCGGGAACAGCCCCGGAAGCGCGCGGCGCGGGGACGGATGTGGCTGCTCCCTGCGGGTTGGGGGACGCAGCTGGGGGCCAGCGGTCGTTACTCAGCTTCACTGGCGAGTTGGGCTCGGCAGCAAGCTCCTCCGCGCTAAAGAGAACGAGTGGGACGGTATCAATGGGGGGCGGGGCCTCGTCATCGCCAGCTAGTTGGGGAAGGCGCAGCGGTTCGGCAATGGTTGGTTCGGCGTGATTTACCAGCGGCGGCGCCGCACGGCCGACCTCGACGGTCAAGCGCCCGGTTACCTCAGGGTGGACGGTCCCGCCCAGCAACGGCGCAAGTCCTGCGAACTGGGCTGATACCGATGGAAAACGCTCGCTTGCCAGCCGGGCGCAGGATCGCGTGAACCAGTCGTCAAAGCCCTTAGGTAGCCCGCTCTCGCGCTGGCTTGGGGCAGTCAGTGGCGCAAACATCAGCTGGCCGAGGTGCTGCAGCAGCGAATCGGCGGCCCAGTAGCTGCGGCCGGTCAGGAGCTCAAAGACGATCAAGCCCAGGGCCCACACGTCCGTCGCTGGGCCGATGAACTTACGGCCCTCGCCTCCCATTGCCTGCTCGGGCGACATATACAGCGGGGTGCCGAGCATCGCCTGCGTGGCGGTCAGTCTGGCGCGGTCCTGGCTCTCCAGCAGCTCCTGATTGATGTGTGCGATACCAAAATCCAGAATCTTGGCCTGCAGAATACCGTCAGGAGTGAGATGTAGATAAATATTATCCGGCTTTAGATCTCGGTGGGTGATTCCCGCCTTGTGCGCGCTATCAAGGCAGCTAGTGATTTGCTGACATAACCAAAGAATTTCTTCGTGAGAAAAAGAGTATTTTTTGTCTAGTAGGCGACGTAGATCGCATCCCCGCAGCAACTCCATCACGTAATACGGGGCGCCATCTAGGTCATCGGCAGTGTCAGAGTCGATGACGCGAACGATGTGTGGGCTATCAATGCGCGAGGGCATCTTGATTTCGCGCTTGAAGCGAGAGAGCGTATCAGGATTCCGCGTACCGTGCAGCGACAGAACCTTCAGTGCATACTGAATACCTGTCTGAATTTGTACAACTTGGTAGACCACCCCCATGCCACCGTGCCCCAGCTCACCCAGGACTCGGTACTTCTGGCCTATGGTCGAAGGTAGCGGCACGCGATTCTTATTTACAGAAAACGGCCCAGGTTTCGATGTCAGTCACTTGGCAGATTGAAACCAGGGGGATCGAAGTTTGCGCATATCTACACTTCACGATCCGAAATACCGTCCCGCAACTCAAGGAGGCAGACGGCAGGGTGGCGATGCCGATAGTCTTATCTGCCATAGAATACCACTGCGTCGAATCAGGATTCGATAAACTGCACGACCCATCGCAAAACAGGGGAGGAATGACATTCGGTGGTTCTTGTGTCCCGCCTGGAAGCTTCAGCATGACTGCGGATGTCGTCGGGTCCGTCACCGTCCCGCTCCCGTTCGGGTCGCGGTAGGTATATTTTCCGAATGTCATAGAGGTCTGCCCATCGCAGTCCCAATCCCAGCTATCCATCCCAGAGTCGATTTCCTTGAATGGCGCGTAGTGGAAGGGTTCGGAACCGTTCGGGGTTCCGGCAATCGCACCACACGTGGCCTGGATCGGGGGCAGGTTTGGGCTCGGCTTGCGAAGCGGGCATTGAACGAAGCTACTGCGTTTGCAGCGGCCGTTGCCAACAAAGCAAGTCGTACCTACTGGCCTGCGCAGGGCATCCACTGCGTCCTCGTCGACTAGACCGTTGCAGTTATCGTCTATGCCATTACAAAGGCTTTCGGATACGCTGCTTGCCGAGCTTGCTTGTTGACCGCTTACAGGTACCCAGAGAGAACTTCCCGATGGGTCTGTCTGGCAGACTTGCGTCCCTGACCGGCAAGCAGAGTTACTCGAATAATTATAGCGATACCCATTTTGATCATGCATATCAGGAAAATAAGTTCGCGTGGCGCCGATTACATTGCATGCGCAGTATTCATCAATCTGGCCATCGCCGTTGTTATCAATACCATCACCGCATTGCTCAGTGCGATAAACGACTTGATAGTCACCTGCGGAACAGCCCAGAACCAAGGCAAAAATGAAACAAGACAGCTGCCGCAAGCAGGAAGAACCCCGCCAAAGCAGCCGGTCCGGATGAAATATTTTCAGGGAATGTGCGGGCATGCTGGCTCTCTATCTGCGGACCCACGACCAGTCGCTGGCAGCGGCAACCCCGACGGTGCCAAGCGCTAGCACGCCGCTGACCACCAGCAGGCTGTTGCAGGCTGTTGCGTACTGCTGGATGTTGCTGCGTACGGTCACCTGATCCGCTTTTTGGGGCGAGTTGGGGTCGGCGGCAATCAGGGCTTCCTGGCTATGCCTGGCTTGGGCGTAGCCACCAAGCGCCACGGCGGTGCCGAGCGCCCCCAGCGTCAGGCCGGCAATGGCAAAGGTTAGCCAACGCGGCGGAGTGCGCGTCAGCGGGGGACGCAGCGTCAGTTTGTCCTCGGCGACGAATTCGCCGTGATAGCGAAAGGTCCGCCGATTGGAGGCCTGCACGGTCAAGCTATGCGGCCCAGGCGCCAGATACAGATTGATCATGCGATCGCGGATGGGTTGCGATTGGCCATCGACGGCCAAGGACACAGTGCTGAGATCCACGCGCTCGGGCAGCAGGACTGCAGCGCGGGCGCTGGACTCGCGCTCAATGCTTAGTTCAATGCGTTTTTTCTCGCTCTCTTTCAGCATGACTGACTGCTTATAGGCAATCATCCGCGTTCCGTTCGCGGCAAGCTCGTGCCCCCCAGGATCGACCGGCAAGGCGGTGCCCCAGCTTGCCGCAGGGACCGCCTGACCATCGAGCAGGATCTGAAAGTCTGGGGGCAGATCGCCAGGAACTATAATTGTCAAATAGGGAACGCGAGATTCTAAATCTGCCATATGTTCAAGCGCGCTCCCGCGAATCTCTTTGAGACTGCTACTGCGATCTCGGTCTTTAGCCATTTGCTCTACCGCACTACGCTCGGCTTCTCTGTATGCCGAGATAGCGCTGGCCAGCCGGCCAAGCTTGCTATAGCAGTGCCCCAAGAGGAGGAGGGCGCTCGGGCTGCTGTGCACACGACGGACGTCTTCCAGAAGGAGTACGGCTTCAGCATGGCGATTGGCACCGTAGGCCCTGAGGGCGCGCCCGTACTTCTCTTTCGCCGCGTCGGAGGGCGATTCGCTGCTGGCTGCGCGTGCATGCGTCGAACTGGCGACGGCCGCCATCGCTAGGCTGGCGGCGAACAGTCCGATTTGCCGGCTTTGCCGTCGTGAGGAGCGCAGGGCTATGTCGGGGAGCGGCCGCATGACGCAGGGCAGAGAAACCCAGGGTCAGTATACTGGAGCGGTCTCCTCGCTGTCGAGGAGGAATGCGGCCGAACAGCGAGGGGCGAAGTGGGCTGTGGGGCGGGGATTTGTGGCGCCCCAGTCACCGCAGCGCACTCCCTCGCCTACATGCGGGGGACAGTCGACCAGGTCCTGGTACGCAAGAACTGCGGTTGCCCCGACTCAACACGGAAAGTTCGCGTCAGAAGTAGACAACACCACGTCGCTGCCCTGGGAATCTAGCGCCTTCCCCCTCGCCGCCCAAGGGCCTTGTCATCCGCTCCGCTGGAGTGGCCGTGGATGGTGCGGTGTCGGCCAGCAGGTTACGCAAATTTAGAATAGAGAGCGCGTGAGGATAGGATCGTCTCGATCCTTACTAACTCCCTCCGTACCGCGGTGCTGTACCTGCGTCAA
>CALFYE010000537.1 GCA_937952145.1 uncultured Myxococcales bacterium | reverse complement strand
CACGGCCCCCGACCTTGCGCCAGCCAGCCCGCCGCCAGCCGGGGATCCAGACAGAACGAGTCGGCGGTGACATCGCCGAGCACCACCTCGGGCTGCTGCGGCAGGAAGTGCGCGATATTCGCCGTCGCGGGAAAGGTAAAGGCGGGCACCAAGATGGCGTCGTGACGACCCGCGCCTTCTTCCAACATGGCGTGCAGGGCCAGGTGCAAGGCCGCCGTGCCCGAGCTCAGCGCCGCGGCGTAGCGTCGTCCGCAGTAGGCGGCCAGCTCTTCTTCAAAGGCGCGGTTTTCTTTGCCCAGGACCAGCCAGCGCGAATCCAGGACGCGCGCGGCGGCGGCAAGTTCAGCGTCGGTGATGCTGGGACGGCCAAGAGCGATACGCGGGGCAGGGGCAGTCGCAGGCGTAGCCATGGGCCGCGAGTGAAGCAGATCAAAACACCGAGAACAAGCGGTCAGAACGACCGATCAGATTGGGCAGCCAGAATGGGCGACCAGAATGGGGCGGCCAGAATCGCGGGCCTTGCGATAAGCTGCCCGGCGTTCGAGATGAGCGCGCGTCCCCTCTCAGCCTGGCTCGTGGCCCCGGGGCTCTCCCGGGCGGTGGTGAGCTTTGGGTTGAGCGCCCTTTTCGCCTGTGCTCCGGCAAGTCCGCCGAGCAGCCCGCCTGATGTTCCGGCCCCGCCCGTGCTCTCGGCGGCGGCGGAAGGAGCGGCCCGTCGTGAGCTGGTGCCGGGCTCGCTGCTCGTCGAGCTGCGGCGGGGTCTGACGCTGCCGCTCCCGCAGCCTGGGAAGACCGCGGTGGTGCTGCCGAACGACGAGCTGCGCTTTTCTGACATTCCGCTGCGCCCGCTGCGTCGCATGGCTGAGGCCGTGCCCTGGGATGCTGAAAGCGGCGAGATCTGGCTGCTGCAGCTCGCCAAGCCGCCGGCCCCACTGTCGAGCCTGACCGCCGATGAGACGCTGGCCGCGATTGCTGCCGTGAGCCGCGATCCCCGCGTTCGCCGCGCCGAGCCAGATCGCATCCGCTACGCCAGCGTTGACGGGGGCAGCGACGGCGGCCGAGCTGGGGGCAGCGACGGTGGAGGACCGGGGGTGCGGGCCAACGATCGCTTCTATCCGCAGCAGTGGAGCCTGCCCATGGTGCGCCTGCCCGAGGCCTGGGCGACAACCGGCGGATCGAGCGAGGTGGTGGTAGCGATCCTCGATACCGGCATCGTCCCCGGCCATCCCGATCTGGCGGGGCGGCTCTTGCCCGGCTACGACTTCATCAGCAATCCCGACAGCGCCGACGACGGCGATATGCGTCGCGATCCCGACCCTACCGATACTGGCACCGTCGATACCAGCCGGCTGCACGGCACCCACGTGGCCGGCATCCTGGGGGCGCTGACCGGCAATCGCCTGGGTGTCGTCGGCATCGATCAGCGCTGCCGCTTGCTGCCGGTGCGTGTGCTGGGGATCCGAAACGGCGACGGCATCGACACCGACATCGCCGATGCGGTGCGCTGGGCGGCCGGCCTGCCCGTCGGAGAGCTGCCACGACCCAGCCGCCCCGCCGATGTCCTAAACCTCAGCTTTGGCGGCCCCGTGCTGTCGTTCACGCTGCAGCGCGCGATGCAGCAGGTGATCGCCGCCGGAGCGGTGGTGGTGGTCGCGGCCGGCAATGGGGCCGAGGACGCGCGGGGCTACTCGCCCGGCGGCCTGGATGACGTGATCTCGGTCGGGGCGGTCGGTCGGGCGGGACAGCGCACGCGCTATTCCAACTTTGGGCCGCGCATCGATCTCTTGGCCCCGGGCGGCGATGCCGAGCTCGTCGAGGAGACCGACGGTGGCCTGCGCGTCGACGGCATCCTGTCGACTTATCGCGACGAGGGGTTACGTGATGACCCTGACGATCTCTACACCTATGACGTACTTTCCGGTACCTCGCAGGCCGCGCCGCATGTCGCTGGGGCGGCGGCGCTGGCTCGCGCGGTTGCTCCCGGGCTGCGGCAGCAACAGCTTGCGGCCCTGCTCGCCGTGTCGGCCAATCCACGCTATCGCTGCGACAACGATCCGCTGCAGGGCTGTGGCGCGGGCCTGTTGGACATCGCCAGCCTGGTGACGCTGGCGCAAAAGCAGCCGGGCTGTGGCTGCGCCGCCGACGAGATCTGCCTGTCCGATCTGCGCTGCCGGCCGGCGCCGATCCTGCACCCGCCGCTTATCCCCGATAACACCATCCACGGGGGCTGGTGCCAGGTGGGGACGCCGCGGACACTACCTGCTTCGCCAGCCCGGCTGCTCGGCGGGCTCTTGGCGCTGGCCGGGCTCCTTCTTTTTCGCCGCCGGGGGCGGCACTGGGCCTAAGGCTGACGCTGCCCAGGTGATGAGATTCCCATGAAACCTGACGACATCGTGATTACCGGGCTCGGCGTGATCAGCGCGCTGGGCCCTGGCCTCCCGGCCTTCCTCGCCGGCCTGCGGGGCGGAAAGACCGCGATCGGCAAGCTCAGTCGCTTTGAGGCGGGCGGCGGTCGCAGCGACCTTGTCGGGCAGGCGCCCGAGCCGCGCTTTCCCGCGTCGTTTCAGCTGCCACGCTACGCCAGTCGCCCCGACAGCTTCGGCCTGTCCGCGGCGCTGGCGGCTGTCGAGGATGCCGGACTGAGTGAGCAGGACCTGGCCCACGCCGCGGTCTGTTTTGGCACCGGCGTCGGCGGGGCCGAGAGCACTGAAGGCTACCTGCGCCAGCTTTTGCAAAAAAGCCCGGGCGCGCCGCCGCCCCCCATCATGGGGCCGCTGACCGCTCACCAGCCGGCGGCCGTGACCGATCTGGTGGCTCGGGTGCTGTCGGCCCGCGGCCCGCGCGCGACGTTTATGACCGCCTGTTCGTCGTCGGCGCTGTCGATCAGCCAGGGCCGCGACCTGATCCTGCTTGGCCAGGCCGATGTCGCGATCTGTGGCGGGGCCGAGGGGCTGTGCCCGCTGACCACGGCAGGCTTCTCAGCGCTGCGCGCCACCTCGCCCGAGCTCTGTCGGCCCTTCGATCGCGATCGCAAAGGCCTGAACCTGGGCGAAGGGGCGGCGGTGCTGATCTTGGAGAGCGGCGAGCATGCGCGTCGGCGCGGTGCACGCATCTACGCCCGTCTAGTCGGGACCGGGCTGTCCTGCGACGCTTACCACATGACCGCCCCGCAGCCCGAAGGCGCAGGAGCCGTCCTGGCCATGCGCGCGGCCTGTCGCGACGCCGGGCTGCCGCCGGAAGCCATCGACTACGTGAATGCGCACGGCACCGGCACACCCCACAACGATGCCGCCGAGACCGCCGGGCTGCGCCAGCTTCTGGGGGCGGGGACGGGGCGCGTGCCGGTGAGCTCTATCAAGTCGCTGCTCGGACACACGCTGGGGGCGGCGGGCGCGATCGAGGCGGTGGCCTCGGTGCTGTCGATCGTCCACGGGGTTCTGCCGCCGACCGCGCAGCTTGTGACCCCCGATCCGGCCTTCGCGGGGGGCGACGGAGCCAGTCCCGACTTCGACTTCATTATGGGCACCGCGCGGCAGGCTCGCTGCCAGGTCGTCCTGTCGAACAGCTTTGCCTTTGGCGGCAACAACGCGGCCCTGCTTTTCGCCGCCGCCTAAGCCTGGCCGCCTGTGGCACACTGCCACGATGAGCACCTCGGCCCCCTCTGCCCCGTCCCCCTCGGTCTCTCGTCAGCAGCTTGAAGCCACGGCCAGCGCCGCCGCCGCTTACGTGCGCGAGCTACAAGAGCGCATCTGCAGCGCGCTCGAAGCCTTGGAGGTCGGCGTGGGCAGCGCTGCTCGCTTCCGCTTCGATGCCTGGCAGCGCCCCGGGGGCGGCGGCGGGCGCTCGGGGGTTCTTGAAGGCGGCGAGGTCTTTGAAAAAGCCGGCGTCAACGTGTCCGAGGTCTTCGGCCAGCTTGAGCCCGGCTTTGCCGGCACCATGCCCGGCGACGGCACCGCGTTTTACGCCACCGGCATCTCGCTGGTGCTGCACCCACGCAATCCCTATGCCCCGACGACGCATGCCAACTTTCGCTTCCTGCGGCGCGGTGACACGGGCTGGTTTGGCGGTGGCGCCGATCTGACGCCCTACTACCCCAACCCCGACGACATCGTGCACTTTCACCGCACGCTGAAGGCGGCCTGCGATGCCCACGACCCGGCGTATTACCCGCGCTTTAAGGCCTGGGCCGACGAGTACTACTTCCTCAAGCATCGCGGCGAGACGCGCGGGATCGGCGGCACCTTTTTCGACTACCTGCACGACGACCTGGCCAAGAACCATGCCTTCTGGCGCGACGCTGGGGCCTCGTTCTTGCCGGCTTACCTGCCGATCGTCAGCGGGCGACACCAGACGCCTTACGGCGAGCGCGAGCGCCAGTTTCAGCTCTATCGTCGCGGACGCTACGTCGAGTTCAACCTGCTTTACGATCGCGGCACCGTCTTTGGCTTAAAGACCGATGGCCGCGTCGAGTCGATCCTGATGTCGCTGCCGCCGCTGGTGCGCTTTCAGTACGACTATCGCCCAGAGCCGGGCAGCCCAGAGGCGGCGCTCTACGACTGTCTGCGACCGCGCGACTGGCTGGCCGAAGCCAGCGAGCGCTCTTCCTAAGATCGACGCGCCGATCGGCGATACGATGGGAGGGGCGCCCCGACGGAAAGCAGAGGGTGCGGGGTCGCTTCACTAGCCTTGAACTTTCACTGCCACTTTCACTTTCACCTGGGGGGGGAAACCGATGTCGCGTCGCAGTCAGACTTGCTCACGATCGACGGCAGCTGGGCTGGGGTTGCTGAGCTTGGGCCTCGTCGCCTGCGGGGTCACGGGGACGGATGGCCCGGGGGTGATGCAGCAGCCCGGCACGCAGCCGAGCTTTGGCATCAGCTATACCGGCGACGGCACGTACTACGGGGCGACCGGCGCGGGAGCCTGCTCGTACGAAGCCTCGCCGGGAAACCTGATGGTGGCGGCAATGAACGCACCGCAGTGGCAGGGCAGCGCGGTCTGCGGCATGTGCGTCGAGGTCACGGGCCCCAAGGGCGACGCCAACAAGATCGTCGTGCGTATCGTCGACCTCTGCCCCGAGTGCAAGACCGGCGATCTTGATCTCAGCAAAGAGGCCTTCGCGATGATCGCCGATCCCGTCGCGGGCCGCGTCAAGATCACCTGGCAGCCAGTGGCCTGCGCGGTGAGCGGACCGATCTCGTACAAGTACAAGGACGGCACCTCGCAGTGGTGGATGGGCGTGCAGGTCCGCAACAGCCGCCTGCCGGTGAAAAAAGTCGAGCTCAAGGAAGGCAACACCTTCACTGAGCTCAAGGCCGAGAGCTATGGCTACTACACGCTCAGCTCGTCGGGGGGACGGCCGGGGCCCTACTCGTTCCGGCTGACCTCGACCACCGACATCCAGCTCAGCGAGCCCAGCGTGCCGCTGTCGCCCAGCGTCATCGTCCAGGGCACGCAGCAGTTTCCCTAGCCGGGGGGGCGCTACATATCGCCGGCGTCTGAGCGCGGGCTCAGGTCGGCGGGCGGCGTCATATCGGGCGGCAGGCTGCTGAAATCGACGACGAACGAGCAGGCCTCGCTGCTGCCTTTGAGGTGGCAGATGGCGTCGCTGCGGCACTCGTACTCAGGCGGACAAGCGCGCTCGGCGGTGTCGCAGCGATAGCTGCAGGTCGGCAGGGATGGGCTAAAGCAGCGCGCGAAGAGCAGCACCGCAAACAGCGGCCCGCAAAGCACAATGCTCCACGGCAGGAGCCGCCGTGAAGACGAGGAACGAGGGGTCATCTAGAAGCTCCCGGCCAGCAGGGGTAAAGGACGCGGAAGGGGGCTCGCCGAGCCGCTCGTACGCTCGGGCAGCCTCGATGGGAAGAGCGCGAGGCTTGGCTTCGCCGCGGCCTGGCTGCGCTTAGCTAGCTGGCGAAAATCGACGATGAACAGCACGGCGCTCACCACCCCGGCGACGCCCGCCGCCGTGAGCAGCGCAATGCTGGCCGTGTTGTAGCTCTGACCTTCCGACATCAGCGTGGTGTAGGCATCGGCCTGGTTCGCGTCGTAGAGCGGCGGCACGTTGCCGACCAGCAGCGTCGTGCGACGACGAAGCTCATCGGCGCGGTTCTGCGCCCCCAGCCCAACGATGGCGCCCGCCGTCCCCAAGGCCACCGCTGCCGCCGTCCCCACCCAGGCTGCCGTGCGCACCGCTGTCGGCTTCTCTCCGGGCGGCAGCACCACGGGGGGCGATGCGGTGTCGGTCTTAGTTTCGGTCTTGGCTTCGGGCTTGGCTTCGGTCTTGGCTTCGGGTGGGTTCGTCGAACCAGCCGGCGTCCCGCCCGTCTGATTGGCGGCCCCGGCATCGGCAGTCGGGGCTCCCGTCGGAGCCGCGCCCGGCGATGGCGTACCGGTCTGGCCCGGGCTCGGCGGAGTTCCCGCCTGACCAGGGCTCCCGGGCGTTGCGGCGACCCCTCCCGGGTTGGGGGCTGGCGCCAGCGATTCTTCCAGGGCCCGGATGCGCTTTTCGACCTCGGGACGGTCGGAAGCCGACGGCTGCTCGCGCAGGTACGCGCGATAGGCTTCCAGCGCCCGCTGCGGCTCGGCGGCCCGCTGGAACGACTCGCCGATGCTGAACAGTAGCGCCGGATCTTTGGTGATCGCGTAGGCCGCCTGATACTCCTTGGCCGCGCGCTTAAAGTCGCCCTGTTGGAACGCTTCCTGTGCGGCGTCAAAGTGCTGGCCGGCGGCGGCGTAGTCCTGGGCCTGTGCCCCGACGGGCCACAGCCACGCGCAGAGCACGAACAGCGCAAGGCGCAACCAGCCCCGATTCCGCGCTCCCGACGCCGAAAGCCCAACGGGCGGCGAGCCCAAACTTAGGCAGCCTGTCTGCCCGACGATCTGCTTGCTCATCGTCGGCAGTCCTATCGCGCGAGGCGGGCTCTGGTCAAGATCCGCCGGCGGACAAGCGGGGTCGCCGCGGAAATGCCCGGCCTGGGAGGCAGAGATTTGGTGCAGCATGGACGTCGGTCTCGCATGACGAAAGAGGGTTCATCCAAGCCTACCTCGGCGCGCCCCCAGGTCGGCCCAAAGACTGGTGTCCAGCGACGAGAAGTCCGGCAAGCGGCGGCTCGCCTACAGGCCCTGGGCAAGATCAGCCTGGCGCTGCCCAGCCAAGACGAACGGCTGCAGGAACGACTGCAGTCGCTGCGCACCGAAGACACCTACGAAGCGTCGGGGGCCTGCCCCGACTGTGCTGCGCTGCAGGCCCAGAGCCGCGATGCCACGACGCTCTGCGAGCGGCACCTAAGACAGGCGCTCGGCTTCTAATTCAGCGATTTTTGCGGGAGGAAAACCCGACGTCAGATCGAAGTCGGCAGAGGCAGGAGGGCAGCCGGCCACGCTAGGCGCGGCGGCGACGGGTACGGGTGGCGAAGTACAGCGCGGCGCCGATCATCGATAGGCCAGCCAGCGTGTTGGCCAGCGACTCGGGACCCCGCCCCGCCGGCCCCTGGACCAGCGCGCAGCGCGGACCGCCCTGCAGGCCAGGCTCGCAGGCATCGCCCAGGCCGTTGCCATTGCCGTCCTTCTGATCCGGGTTGAAGATGCCCGGGCAGTTGTCGCAGAAGTCACCGACGGCATCCATGTCGCGGTCTTCCTGCTTGGGGTTGGCAATCGTCGAGCAGTTGTCGCAAGCATCGGGAATGCCGTCGCCGTCAGTGTCCCGGTTGTCCGGGTTGACGTTCATCGGGCACTTGTCACAGAGGTCGCCCACGCCGTCGCGATCCTGGTCCTTCTGATCCGGGTTGGCCAGCGTCGGGCAGTTGTCGCAGCCATCGGGAATGCCATCGCCGTCGGTGTCTTTCTGATCCGGGTTGGCCTTGCCGATGCAGTTGTCGCAGGCGTCGCCGATGCCGTCGCCGTCGGTGTCCTTCTGATCCGGGTTGGCAAGCAGCGGGCAGGTGTCGCAGGCATCGCCCACGCCGTCGTTGTCAGTGTCCTTCTGGTCGGGGTTGGCGACGTCGGGACAGTTGTCGCAGGCGTCACCCAGCAGATCGCCATCGCGATCGGGCGCCAGGAATGGGCTGCAGGTCGCCGGCTTGCCAGGCCCGGGAGCGACATAGTCATCGCAGGGCCGGCGGTAGACGATTTCTGCCGTGGGGGTGCAGGTGTTGCCGTTGCGGATGTAGTCAACGCAGTCGAAGCCGCCCTGCTTCTCGAAGGGACGCAGGACACCGTTGCAGTTGACGTCGGCGGTCTGAGCGTACGCCGCAGGCGCCAAGAGCACGCCACCCAGGGCAAACAGGACGCCGACAAGCCACCGAGTCTGCGAGCGGGCAGGCGCACTCGGGGCGAGCCGCGCGGGGGACAGGCTGGAGACAGTAGACGTGAACATGTTCATGACTCCTTCCTATGGATGCGATGACTCTACTTTACCTGGCCGCACGGGACGGCAAAAAAACAAGACCCGCTGACCGAGGCTAGTCAGCGGGTCGAAGGGACTGCGGGAACCCGACCTAAATTGGACCGGCTACCCGATCCGACGGCCTTACTTGGCCCCGCCCGGCTTCGCGGCTGGAGCAGCCGGCTTGGCAGTTCCAGCCGCCGGCTTGGGCGCGGCGGGAGCGGCGGGCTTGGGTGCGGCGGGAGTCGCCGGCTTGGGTGCGGCGGGCGCTGCCGGCTTCGCACCGGTCGCTCCCGGAGTCGCTGGCTTGGTACCGGGCGCACCAACCTGTGCACCACCCGGACGCTGCCCCGGACGACCCGGCGGCTGGCGCTTGATCGTGGTGGGTAGCTGCGGCGGCACCTTGCACTTCGGTTCCTCGTGCTGCACGCCTTCCTGCTCAAGGATGATGAAGTCGACACGGCGGTTCTTCGCGCGGTTGTCCGGCGTGTCGTTGTCGACCAGCGGGCAGCGGAAGCCGAAGCCGGCCGAGGTCAGGCGGAAGGTCTCGATACCGTGCTCGACCAGGTAGACCATGACCGACGCCGCGCGACGGTGCGACAGGTCGAGGTTGTAGGCATCCGAGCCGTAGTTATCGGTGTGGCCTTCGATACGCATCCGCTTGATGTCCGGCCGCACTTTCAGCACGCGAGCCACTTCGTCCAGGATCGGGAAGCTGACCGGCAGGATGGTGTCCTTGTCGAACTCGAAGAAGATGCGCTCGGACAGGACCAGCTTGCGGTTCTCGATCTTGACGGCCACCGGCGGCTTCGGCCGATCCGGGCAGTCCTGCTTTTCGGGATCGCAGACCGGGGGCGGCGTGGGCGGCGGCGGTGGCGGCGGCGGCGGCGTCACGCAGTTGCCCTTCTCATCCTTGAGCATGCCCTGCGGGATCTGCTCCTGCGCACCGGGCAGGTTCGGGCAGAAATCTGGCGGCGGCGGCGGCGGCGGCGGCAGCGGCTTGGGCTGCTGCGGAATCTTCTGCCAGGCGTAGGTCACGCCGACGAACACGCGACCATCGGGCACACCATAGCCAGGGTTTAGACCCGGGCCACCACCGACGAATAGCGTCCACTCTTTGATCGCAGCCTTGAGGGCCAGCGACAGCTCGGCGGGGCTGGTGCGCAGCGAATCGAACGGATAGTGCGTGATGCCGAAGACTTCGGCCACGGCGTAGAACGGGAACAGGCGATAGCGGAACATCTCGACCTGCACGCCCACCGAGTACGAGAGGCCGCTGCCAGTCTTGATGTTGTAAAGCTGCTCCACCGAGCCGAACAGGCCGCCGAAGTTGAGCGCCATGGTCAGGCGCTTGTACTGCAGGTGACCGATCAGGCGCAGCGTGAAGGTCGGCAGGCGCGAGCCGAGGTAGCTGTTCGCATTGCCAGTCGGCAGCGTCAGATCGCCGCTCGCCGCGACGCCAAACAGCGGCGCCGAGACACTGGCGATGCGGTGGTTATTCCAGATCACGCCTTTAATGAGCAGCCGCAGATCTTCCTGCCCGGCCGAAGCCAGATCCTGCGGCGGCGTCGCTCCCCCGTTCATTGACGGCGGGAAGGTGACGGACTTGAGCACGCTATTGTCACAGACCGCCGGCGGGAAACCGACGCTGCCGTCCATCGACGTGACCGGAGCCTGGCCCGCACACTGGAAGAGCGTGACCGGCATGGCCAGCGCGATCTGCAGCCGACGCCACAAGGCGATCGAGACCGACAGATCAGCTGTCAAGCGATGCTTGATCAGATCGGCCGCCGGCGTACTGCCCAGTACGTAGACCAGCGGCCGGTTGGCGTAGTGCATGAACAGCTGCGGCACGACCTGCAGGTGCGGACCGACATCGGCCAGGTCGGTCGACAACAGCTTGGCGTTGCCAGGCGCCGGGTGAAAGCGGTTCATATCGACGGGAGCGCCATCCCCGACAGCCTGGGCAGGCGAGGCGGAGAAGAGCGCTGCCGCGCACGCCGTCGCCCCAAGCAAACGGACGACGCCAGCGCGTAACGAGGAAGAGTGTGCTCGCATGGAGGGTTTCCGACCGATCGAGTGAGAAGTCAGGAGCATGATCGTGGTGACGTCTACTTGCGCAGAATATCACGCATTTTACGCCTCAGGGTAGATCGTAGATTGCGGGGGGGATTGTGGGGTCCGCACCGGCCTCCCCCCGAGGTTTGCTGCCTAACCCGCGGTGACCCTATGAGCGTTCGCAAACCACGGCACTCCGAGAGCGAAGGTTACTCTGACATAGCAGGCTGCGCGCTAACAAGTCTTGTGCAAGGAACCGATGGCTAAACCTTCGCCAACTGCAGGAAAGCGCAGCACTAAGCCAGACTGCCCCTTTGTCGGTCAGGCTTGCCGAGTCTAAGCCAGCATTCCGGTATTCGCGGATAGGCGGACTGTGCGGTAGCCGGGGCGTCGATTTTTCGGCCCTTGGCCGGCGAAAAAAAGCGCCACACGGCCAGATCGAAGCTGCTAGGATGCGCCGCCTGAAGGAAGAGAGAAAGGCCTATGAAAGTTGCTTTGTTTTTCGATGGGAAGAATTTCTATTCTGGCTGGCGGGAGCGGGCCGGAAGACAGCCCTTGGACTTTACAGCGCTCTCGCGCTGGCTGGTAAAACGGGTCGGGGGCAGTGTCCTGTGGGGTGCCTACTACTACACGGGAATTGAATCAGGACCGTCGCAGCCGGGTACCGGGCAGGCGGCACTGACCAGCTTCCTAGACAACCTCGAGATGCTGCCCGGCTACTTCGTGCAGCGCTTTACCCGACGGACCAAGAGCTACCACTGCCGAGAGTGCAGTGCCGAGAACTACTACACGCAGGAGAACGAAGTCGACACGACGATGGTTGCGGACATGCTCCGCCTGGCTGCCGTCGGAGCGTTCGACATCCTGGTCCTGATGTCCGGCGACGCGGACCACGCTCCAGCGGTTGAGGGTGTGCGCGCTCTGGGACGACAAGCCTATGTCGCCACCTGGGGCGGTATTGGCCTATCGCGTCGCATCCGACGGGCCGCTTTCGACCACATCGACCTGATGGAAGCGCTTGGCGAGTGCGGACGGCAGTGGCCGGTCGGTGAAGGTGACGAGGCAAGCGCACCGATCCTCGTGCCAGGAACGACGCGCGAAGCCGGCCCCAATAGCTCTCCCAACATCGTGGGCGGTGACGAGACCCTAGGGACAGCGCCGAGCGAAGACGTGGCCGCCGAGATCCTGCTCGACGAGGTGCGACGTGCCGAGAGCAAGTTCCCCGCCGGCTACGTGGGAGTGAACTTTTTTGTCACGCGCTGGCAGGGCAGCCAGCTTGATCCCGATCCCGAGGTGCGGCGCCGCTTGATCGATCGTCTCGTGCGCGAAGAGCGCGTCGAGATCTACACGACGGAAGATGGCACCAAGGCGATGCGCGTCAAGCGCTCGGCGGCCTCCTCACAGTCGCCGCGCAGCATCCCGCCACCGTCTTCGCCAGCGCTGGACCACTAAGCCCCGCGCGTCCGGCACGGCGATAGGCGTTAGCGATGGCCAAGACGTTTGAGACCCCCAAGGGCACCCGCGACTTCCTGCCGGAAGAGATGCGGGTGCGGAGTGCCGTATTCGATCGCCTGCGACGAGCATTTCAGCTCTTTGGCTTCGAAGAGCTCGACACGCCGGCGTTTGAGTACCTGGAAGTGCTGACCCTCAAAGCGGGCCCAGCGGCTGAGCGCGAGATCTATTCCTTCGAAGACAAGGGGGGACGGCGCTTAGGGCTGCGCTTCGACCTGACTAGCTCGACGGGGCGGGTCATGGCGGCCCACCCCGAGCTCAAGCGGCCGATCTATCGCTATCAGATCGGCAAGGTGTGGCGCTACGACCGGCCAGCCGCGGGTCGCTACCGCGAGTTCTATCAGGCGGATGCTGACATCATCGGTAGCTCGTCGATGGACTGCGAGGTCGACCTGCTGCTGCTGGCGACGACGGTCCTCGCCCAGTTCGGCCTCACCGACTACAGCTTCGTCATCAACAACCGCAAGATCCTGGAAGCCCAGGTCCGCAAGGCCGGCATCGCACCTGAGAAGAAGGCGGATGCTCTGCGCGCGCTCGATAAGCGCGACAAGATCGGCCTGCCGGGCATTCGCCAGGAAGCGGTGGGCTATGGCATCGACGCCGGACAGTTCGAAGCGTTTCTGGGTCAGCTAGGGCTTCTCGAAGGCCAGGCCGATCTCAGCGGCTTGGGATATTTGGATCACGCGGCGGCGCTGCTCACCGATGACCCGGCCGGGCGCACCGGCGTCGAAGAGCTGCGCTACATCATGGCGCGAGCAGCCGGGCTGGGGTTTGCCGACCGGGTGACCATCGATCCAACGCTGGCCCGCGGCCTGGACTACTACACCGGGCCGATCTTCGAGGCCAAGGCGCACGTCGAGCGCTTCGGCGGCAAGCTCAGCTTCGCCGGCGGTGGGCGCTACGATGACCTCATCGAGCTGTACGGAGGCATGCCGCAAGGCGCGGTCGGCTTCTCCTTCGGCGTCGAGCGCCTGATTGAGCTTCTAAAAGAGCAAGCCGGCGGTGGCCTGGGCGTAGCGCGGCCGGTCTTGATCGCTCCGCTGCTGTTTGGCAGCAAGCGCAGTGAAGGCTTCGGCTCCGTCGGTGAGAGTGCTGAGCGACTGGCTCAGGCGCTGCGCGCGCAGGGCATTGCGGCGCGCATCGGGCTTTCGGCCAGTAACCCCGGCAAGCACCTGCAGTACGCCGAATCCGCTGGGCTAGAGTGGATCGTCTTCGTCGGTGAAGATGAAGTCAGCAAGGGGCTGTATCCGCTGCGCCAGCTCTCGTCGCGGAGCGAAGAGCGCCTTTCGATCGATGGCCTGATCGAACGGCTGCGTGGCCTGCCCGCCTAGGTCGACGGCCTACTCGATCTCGTCGCCGGTCGGCGGCACGGCCTGCGCGTGGCTGTGCGCCTGCTCGTTGTGGGCGCGGGTCAGGCGATCTTGAAACTCGCGCGCCGAGTGCTTGCCCTGCTGCTTGAGGAGCTGATTGCGCGCCGCGACTTCGATCAGCGAGGCAATGTTGCGTCCCGGCCGAATCGGTACGCGCAGCATAGGCAGCGCGACGTCCAAGATGGCGTAGCGTCGCTCGTCGACCCCCAGACGATCGTATTCTTCGGCCTCGTTCCAGTCGGCTAGCTCGATGACCAGCTCGACTTTCTTGCTGTCGCGCACCGCCGAGATGCCGAACAGATCCTTGACGTTGAGAATGCCCAGCCCGCGGATCTCCATGTGGTGCTTGAGCAGCTCTTTGCTCGAGCCGATCAGCATGTCCGGCATGCGCTTCTTGATCTCGACGATATCGTCGGCCACCAAGCGATGTCCGTGCAGGACCAGATCGAGCGCGGCCTCGCTCTTGCCGATCCCCGACTTGCCCAGCAAGAGGATGCCGATGCCGAGGACATCGATGAGTACGCCGTGCACGCTCGTCGATGGCGCTAGGCGCATCTCTAGCACCTTGGTCACCCGGTTGATGAACACCGACGACATAAGCGGCGTGCTGAGTAGCGGCACCTCGTGCTCTTCCATCGCGGCGGCCAGCTCGGCGGGGATTTCTAGTCCGCGAGTGACGACCACGACACACGGCCGCAAGTTGGCCAGCGACGTTGCGGCGCGCAGTCGCCCGGCCTCATCGAGGCTGCGCAAGTAGGCGATCTCGGTCATGCCGAGGACCTGCAGTCTCTCGGGGTGCACATGCTGTGTAAACCCACTCAGAGCCAGGCCCGGCTTCTGGATGCGCACGCCGCCGATCTTGCGCTGCAGCACGCTGCGTCCCACCACGACGGAAAGGGCCAAGCCCGCTTCCGCCTCCAAGAGCGAGTGAACAGAGACTCCAGCCATCGGCGTTGGATCCTCCCAGGCTGACGACGCCTGGCCTAGTAGCGGGCGTCTTCTTCTTCGAGGATGCGGAAGAGTTCGCCGGCGGTGCTCGCGCGCATCAGACGGGCGCGAAAGTCGGGATCTTTGAACAAGCGGCTGATCCGAGCCAGCGCCTTGAGGTGCATGCCCGTCGAGCTCTCGGGGGCAATAAGGACGAAAAAGAGGTGGGTGGGCCGGCGGTCGAGCGAGTCAAAGTCGACGCCGCGTGTCGAGCGCCCGAGGCAGCCGATCAAGCGAGTGACCGAGTCGAGCTTGCCGTGCGGAATGGCGATGTCTTCGCCGATCGCGGTGCTGGCCAGCTCCTCGCGCTCCATCAGCACACGGGTCAGGGCGTCGGCGTCGACACCCGTCTGGGTTCGGGCCAGCTGACGCGCCAGCTCGGCGATGACCTGCGGCTTGGTCTGCCCCCCCAGCTCAGGGATGATCAGCTCGGGCCGTACGAAGTCTGTGATCTTCATCGACGTCCACCACCCCGCGCCTGGTGGCTCGGGCGGGCACAGGGGATGGCTGCGCCGCCGGCCATAGCCGCATTCGTGCTTCGGGGCCTCGCTGGCCAGCCCATCCACCGCATGGCGTGGCTAGTGCGTGGTCTCGATAAGGCCGTAAGTGCCATCGTCTCGACGGTAGACGACATTGATCTGGTGTGTCTCGATGTTATTGAAACACAGGAAGCTCTCGTGCAAAAGGTTCATGCGCATGAGCGCTTCGTCGACGGACATCGGCTCGGCGATAAACTTGTCTTCTTTGATGACCTGCGGTTTGGCCATCGGAGCAGGTGCCGCTGCGGCTGGCCGGTCTGATGTCGCCTCGCGGGGGGCTGGCTTTTCCGTCGTCGGACCATGCCCGTCCGCCGAGAACACTCGGTGCGTCAGCGAGCGCTGCGGCCCGCTCTGCGGCTTGTGATCGCGGATCCGGTCCTTGTAGCGACGTAGCTGGCGCTCGATCTTGGCCATCACCAGATCGACGGCCGAGAAGAAATCGTCGCTGGCCTCGACCCCTTTGACGACGAGACCATTGGGCAAGGTGATCTGGATGTCCGCGGAGTGCAGATACCCGCGCTGCTGCGAGTAGACGACGTGGACTTTGATTGGATCGGGGAAATACTTATGGATGCGATCCAGCTTTTCCCTCGCGTAGTCCTTGAGCGCGTCGTTCGTTTCCGTCGAGCGGAAGGTAAAAGATAGGTGCATCGCAGTCCTCTGGTTGGGGTGAACGGGATGCCTGGCCAGCCGCGCATCCGACTGACCGAGCGACCGAGCTCATGGGGTGAGCCCGCCGCACTGACCAGCCTAACCGGCCGGTCTGATACCCGAATCTATTCGCTGTGTGTAGGGGTCGAATCTCCGCGTCAACAAGCGGGGTCGATGCTGTCTAGTGCCGTTTGCGCGGTCAGTCAAGCTGCTTGCGTGACTAAAAGACTTGCTTGCGCTGCGCCGAGGGCAGGATGGCGAGCTGTTCGCGATATTTGGCGACGGTGCGGCGGGCAATATCGATCTTGTGCCGCTCGCGCAGGAGCTCGACGAGCTTCTGGTCCGAATAGGGGTGCTTGGTGTTCTCGTCACCGACGAGCTGCTTGATCAGTCGCTTGACCGCCTCGCTGGCGATGTCGTCGGAGCCATCCTCGCGATTGATGCCGGCATTGAAGAAGTACTTCAGCTCGAACAGCCCTTGCGGGGTGTGCACGTACTTGTTGCTGGTGGCGCGGCTGATCGTCGATTCGTGCATGCCGATGTCATTGGCGATGTCGCGCAGGATCAGCGGCTTTAAGTGGCTGATGCCCTTTTCGAAGAAGTCGCGCTGGAACTTGAGGATCGACTCGGTGACTTTGACGATGGTGCGCTGACGCTGCTGGATGCTGTCGATCAGCCAGCGAGCGGAGCGCAGGCGCTCTTGCACGTAGTCCTTGGCCGCTTTGTCCTGGTTCTTGCTCTTGAGGGTGTCGAGGTAGTAGTTGCTGATGCGCAGCTTGGGCAAGCCGTCGTCGTTGATCTGCACGAAGTAGCGGTCGCCGACCTTGTGAATAAAGACGTCGGCGGTGATGTACTGCGGACGGTCGGTCGTGTACTCGCGCCCTGGTCGCGGATCCAGTCGCTGGATGTCGCGTGCCGTTTCGTACACTTCTTCGATATCGACGCGCAGCTTCTGGGCGATGCGACCGAAGTTCTTCTTTTCTAAGTCGGTGAGGTGCTCGGTCAGCATCTTGACCAGCACCTCGTCGTCGATGTCTAGCGCCGCGGCCTGCACCAACAGCGACTCTTGCAGCGTGCGCGCCGCACAGCCGATGGGATCGAAGCGCTGCACGCGCTTGAGGGCCCGCTCCGCAACCTCGGGCTCGACGTCGGCTTCCTGCGCGATCTCGATGAGGGGCGGCTCCTTCAGGTAGCCGTCCGTGTCGAGGTTGCCGATGATCAGGATGGCGCAGCGCTCTTCGTCGGGGGGCAGCTTGGCCATCTGTAGCTGGATCATCAGATGCTCGCTCAGCGACGGACCACCCGTTGCCGCCTGTTCCAGCGTCGGCATCTCGTCGCTGTCGGGGCGATAGGCCGGCATGCTTGGCGCCGTCGCCATGTTCTCGGCGTAGGTCTCCCAGTCGACGTCGGTGGCCGCGGTGGTCCCGGTCGGGACTTCCTGCTCGATCTCGCGCATCTCTTTCTGCGCGTTCGTCTCGGCCGCTTGCTCGGTCTCGCCAAGCAGGCTGGTCTCGGCAGCCACCACAGGATCGTCGCGAGAAATCTCTGTCTCGGTGTCGGTCGTATCTTCCAGCAGGGGGTTCTCTTTCAGCTCTTCCCGCACCTGCTCCACCAACTCCATGCGCGAGATCTGCAGCAGCTTAATCGCCATCTGCAGTTGCGGTGTCATCACCATCTGCTGCGACAGCTTGAGGCTCTGCTTCATCTCCATCGACATGACGCCACTCCCTACGGCCAACTTTTAGTTACCCTACCACGGCGTCTCCGTCGGGTAGATGGAAAAACGAACCGACGGTATATATCTTGCTTGCAAGCCTGGCAAGGGCCGCGGTCAAGCGTCATCCAGTGGGTGTTGGAGAGAGGCGCAAAGAGCGCCAAGCGAGCAGAGCGGAGCAAGCCCGAAGGCCGGGTAGGGGCGGCCCCAGTCAGCGACAGGGGGAGAGCCTAGCGGGGAGTCGCCGAGCTCGGCGGTCGCGACGGGGTGCGGCTTACTCGACGCGGAAGTGACGACCGTGGATCGAAAGGCCATTGCGCTGGCAGACATAGACCAGGTACTGCCGGCCGGGGGCATCGAGCCGACGATACGCTTGGTCGGCTAGCTGCACATTGCGCAGCTGACAGGCCGCGGCGCCCTGGATGCGGGCCGAGCGCACGCTCGGTTGGCCACGAGCATCGACCCGCTTGGCGACGACAATCGCCTTCTCGTACTCACCATTCACAAACAGCGTCTGGGCGTAAGACAGCGTGGCATCGACATCGCTGTAATCCGGCTCTGCGACGGATTTTTCGTCGGTATCGACGTCGGCTGGGGCCTGATGGCAAGGGGGCCGCGCCGGCACGGTTTGCACCACAACATGGGTGGTCTCGACGGTGCGCGTCGCCTGCCGGGGACAGCCGCGATAGGTCGACTGGCTAAATAGCAGGCCGCCCATAAACAGTCCGAAAGAAACGCCGGTGATGGCTGCAAGGATTGGCTTGTTCATGCCATCCAGCGTAGCGGGGCTCTCTCCGTCGGAAAAGTGGCTCTGCGTATGTGCGCGAGAAGCTTGCCTTTGCCGGCCTTATAACCCCGGCCAAGTGGGCGCCGCAGGAAAACCGGAAGCAGGTGGGCAACTGGATATACTGCGCCCATGCAAGCCTGCTCTTCTGGTCGATTTCTCGTCGCTGCGATCGTTTTTTGGGCCGGTGCGCTGACCAGCCCGGCCGGAGTCTGGGCCCAGCCGAAGATCTGCGGCAATCAGCCCGCCCTGGGTAACTGGTCGCTGGCCAGCTGTCCGGTGCTGCGCGACGACGATGGCGATGGCATCTACAGCGTAACGCTGTCGCTTTCGGACAGCGCGCTTTTGGAATACAAGGTCTTGCCCAGCGGCATGTGGGACGGCAACGAGGTGCGGGCCCAGGGCACCTGCCCGGCCGACGGTGGCAGCCGGCGCAACGACACGCAGAACATTCAGATCGTTCAGCCCGATACGCGGGGCCCGGCGACGTTTTACTTCGACCCACGCAGCCTGACCGACCCCAGCTATGCGACGGTCAGCGGCAACCGCTCGGCGGCCGACTCGCTGATGCTGCGCGCCCCGGCGACGGCCTGCCCGCGCTGGCTGGTCGTCGGAGACTTCCAAAATCTGTACGGCGATAACGGCTCGGCGGCGCCGCTTTTGCCGCTGCGCCCGGGAGTGTGGGTGGGACGAATTACCGCCGCCAAGGCGCTCAGCACCGGCTGGCGCTGGAAGGTGCTGGAAGGGGCAGCCACCGTCGCCCGCGAGTACGGCCCGGGTGGCTGGGCCTACGCCCCCTGCGAGGCGGGCTTTGCCACCGTCAGCAGCCCCGTCAACGTCGGGGACAGCGTGTACTTCCTCCTGCACGAGCGCGGCGGACGCATGCAGACCCTGGTTGCGACGGCGCCTCTCGACGGCTTTGCCAGCGATGGCTCGCCCGGCTGCGAGACCGGGCCGGATCTGGGGTCTGACCCGCGCGACCTGGGTGGCCGGATTTCCGACGCCGCAACGCCGCCCCGTACTGACGCCAGCACCGACGCGGGAGGCGAACGGCGGCCCGGCATCCACTGCGACTGTCAGATCGGCTCGCCGACCCCCGCCCCGCCCACGGCGGGCATGCTGGGCCTCTGTGGGGGCCTCTCGTTCTTGCTGCTACGCGTCGGGCGACGCCGCCGACGGCGACCGGATCGCACAGCGGGTGCGCCGGCAGCGCCTGCCCGCCGGGCCGCAGGCTTTACAGCGCTAGTCGGTGTGTGTCATCGCTAGATCATGCTGTCCTTACGTCACTTACGAGCTCCCTTCGCCTCGCTTCAGCTTTCGCTTTGGCTGAGTGTGCTGAGCTGCGCCCCCGACCCCAGCAAGCTGCCAGGGCCGACCGGGCTAGAGACGCCGCCCGAGACGCCGAAAGAGGGTCCCGCCATCCATGTCCGCGTGCGCAACAGCGACGGCCTTGAGCTTTTGCCATCCCGCCTGATCATCACGCCGGTGGCGCCCACGCTGTGGCCGGATCTGCACAATGACGGCGCAACGGCACGGATGTTGACGCCCGATGTGTTGGGGATCACCGACGGCGCGATCTTAGTCGGTGGCGAAGGCACGCTGCCGATTCGGGAAGGCACCTACGACATCCTGGTGACGCAGGGCCCCGAGTTCGAGCAGGTGCGACAGCAGGTCACGGTCGCTGGCAAGGCCATCGCCGAGCTAGATGTCGTCCTGCAGCACAGCGTGCGCACCGATGGCTGGCTGGCTGCCGATATGCATATCCACACCAGCCGCAGCTTCGACTCGAAGCTGGCTCCCGCGCATCGCGTGATCTCAGAGGTCGGCGCCGGCATCGAGGTCATGGTCCCTACCGACCACATCTGGCATCACGACCTGCAGTCGTATGTCGCGGCGCTTGGCTACGGCGAGCGAGCGGTCTCGATTCCGGGATCCGAATACGGCTTTCTGTCGGGCCACCTGGGCGTCTATCCGGTGCAGGTCGATCCCGCCGGCAAGCTGTGGGGAGCCCCCGACTGGCAGGTCTGGGAGAACTGGCGCAACCTTCCGGGCAACGTGGTGTTTCCGTTGATTCACTCGCTGCCGGGTCAGCCGGTGGCGGTCGTGAACCATCCGCGCCTGCTGCCCGACCTGGGCTACTTCACCAACATCGGCTGGCCCCATTATCCCGGCGAGCCGCTCGACACCGCAGGGCAGTTCGAGGGGCTGGAGGTCCTAAACGGCTACGACGCGTGGCCGGGTGGCGCCCAGAGCCTGCTTGGCGACTGGTTCTTCCTGCTAAGCGGAGGCTATCGCGTCACGGCGATCGGCAGCAGCGATACCCATCGCATGGACTGGCTGACCTCGGGCTATCCGCGCACCTGGCTCAAGCTGTCCACCGATGTGCCGGCGTACGTCCTGCCTGGCGATCTGCGCGATGCCGTTGCCAATAACCGCGCCGTCGCGTCGACCGGGCCGTGGCTGCAGCTCCTGGTTGATGGCGCCGATGTCGGATCGACGATTACGCCGCAGAGCGACAGCGTGCAGGTCAAGATCATCGCCGACGCTGCGTCGTGGATCGATCTTTCGCGCGTGCAGCTTTATCACAACGGCGCGCTGATCAAAGAGTGGGCGGTGACGACCCGCACCCATCCGGCCCTGGTCGTCGAAGTGACGGTGCCAGTGAGCGGCGACGGCTGGCTGGTGGCCATGGCCTCGGGCGATGCGCCGCTGCCCACGGTGGTCATCGGTAATGTGCTGAGCGGTCGCGTCAAGCCGCTGGCCGTGACCAATGCCGTCCGCATCGACAAAGACGGCGACGGCAAGGTGCAGCCCCCCCCGCTGGCCGGACAGCCGCAGCCGTTTGGCTTCGCGTCGGCGATGCTGGCCCCCGAGCCCGAGCCGCCCGTGGACCGCAACCTGCACGTTCCGTTGGACTGTGAGCCCGATGCCTATCTGGATTGGCTGCAGCGTCACCAGATGGTCCCCTAGACCCTCCCCCCGATCCCGCCCTCCACCGTCGGAAAACTGGGTCCACCGCACCGTCGGTTATGTGCCCTGCGGGGTTAAAGGTACAGTCAAACCATGGACACTCCCCTGCTAGATGCGGCTCAGCGACAGAGCGCAAGGGCCGGCTCGGCCTCGCAAGAGACGGGCGCGAAGGTGGCGCTCGTCCTCGGCGCGCTGCTGATCTTGGCGCTGCAGCGCTGGGTGCCGATGGGGCGCCTGATCCTTTATCCGTTCACGCTGCTCAGCACCTGGGTGCACGAGATGGGGCACGGCCTGACCGCGATCGCCGTCGGTGGACGCTTCCTGCGGCTCGATATCTTTGCCGATGCCTCGGGCATGGCGCACCTCGAAGTCGTGCGCGGCCTGGGCAGCGCGCTGAGCTCTGCCGGAGGCCTGCTGGGGCCGCCGCTGTTTGGCACCGTCTTTTTGGTTGTGGCGCGACGCGCGGCGCGGCCGCTGTTGCTGTTTTTGGCAGCCTGCCTGCTCTTGTCCCTGCTGCTCTGGGTGCGCACCCTGGTTGGCCTGGTTACCGTCGGTGGACTGGGCTTGGGAATCGCGCTGCTTTCGCGCTGGCTGCCACCTGCGGGACGGGTGTTCTTTGCTCAGCTGCTTGGGCTCTTGTGCGTGTTCGACACGGTGGCTCGCGGCGACTATCTGTTCACCGAGGGGGCCCGCGTCGGCGGTGCGCTGCATCCGTCGGATGTCGCGGGGATCGCCAAGTCGCTTGGCGGCTCGTACCTGATGTGGGGTGGGCTGATCGCCTGCATCTCCGGCGCTCTGATCCTCGTCGGCCTCTACTCCGTGCTCGGTCGGGGCCGGCGGAGCGCATGACGACGGACCGGCCCGTGCCCCAGGCCCTGTCGCTCCGCGATCGACTGAGTGGCCGCCCGCTGCGTGTGCTGATCACCCGGCCTGCCGATTCAGCCCACGAGACGGCCGAACTGGTGCACAGCGCGGGCGGTGAAGCCCTGGTCTGTCCCTGCTTGTTTCCTGCGCCGCCAGCCGATGAGGGGGCCCTGGCGGCAGCGCTCTTTTCGCAGCCCCGCCCTCAGGTGGTGGCCTTCACCAGTCGCTACGCCGTGCGGGCGGTCGCCGATTCGCTGGCTCGGCTGCAGCCTGCCCGTTCGCTCTGCCAAGGACTTGCCGAAAGCTGGGTGGCCGCGGTTGGTCCACGCACCGCCGAGGCTCTGGCCGAGGGAGGTCGTCCGGCCGATCTCATCAGCCAAGGCGATGGCCCCGATGCTCCAAGCAGCAGCGCCGCCGGCCTAGCTCAGCAGCTTGTCGCTCGCTTCGCCGCTGCCGACCCCGCGCAGGGCCCAGTGCAGGTGCTGTTCCCGCGCGCTGCCGAAGCCCGTCCGACCCTACCCGCTGCCCTGCGCCAGGCCGGTCTGCAGGTCATCGAGGTCGAAGCCTATCGCATGCGCGCCGCCAACCCGACGGAGCTAGCGCCTCTCCGGCAGGCCCTGCAAGCGGGCGAGGTCGATCTCGCGCCCTTTGGCAGCCCGCGCAGCGTGGCCATCGCGCTCTCTGTGCTGCCCGCCGATGCCGCCGTCCTCTTTGCTGCGGTGCGGGTGGGAGCGATCGGCGAGACCACCGCTTTTGCACTGCGCGAAGCCGGCCTGCGCGTCGATGTCATCAGCCACACGGCCCGCTTCGATGAGCTCCTGTCCGGGCTGGCCGCGCTGCCGCGCTAAGGCGTTGTTTTGGCGTGACCGCTGACCTGGCCGCGTGCTAGCGTGCGGACGTCTTGTGAGCCGAAGTGGCGGAATGGCAGACGCAGGGGACTCAAAATCCCTCGTCCTCCGGGACATGAGGGTTCGACTCCCTCCTTCGGCACT
>CALFYE010000536.1 GCA_937952145.1 uncultured Myxococcales bacterium | reverse complement strand
ACGCGAGCACCGACAACGCAGCGATTTGGCCCCGCAGCGACTTTTTCAACGCGCTGCTAAGCTGCGCTGGCTGGGCCCCCCCGCTGCGTGCCCGCGCGCTGCGCGGCAAAGTCGTGTTGGTGCGCTGGTGGAGTGATGCCTGCCCGATGTGCAGCGGCGCTCTGCCCAGCCTGGCGGGGCTTTACACGCAGCATCGCCGAGATGGCTTGGTGATCCTCGGCACCTAACCACCCCAAGCCGCAGCGGCGCTTAGCGATGCGGAGGGGATGTCGCTCATTCCGGCCGCCGACCGGGAACAGCGACGGGATGGCAGCGATTTTTGCGGTGCAATGATCCCAGTGTGATCGCGAGGGCGGGCGTGGGGCGACGGGGGCCAGATCCGCGCAGTCCCCCTTGCAGCTGGCTCACGCACTAGGGTATTTTGCGCGGCAAATGTCCCATCCTGAGACAATTGATCGATTTGCGATTGTCCGCCAAGTCGGCATCGGCGGGATGGGGACCGTCTATGAGGCCATCGATCCGCAGATTGATCGTCGGGTAGCGATAAAAGTTTTGCGCCGAGAAATGCTCGCGCAGAACCCCGAGCTGATTGAGCGACTTTGGGTCGAAGCGCGAGCCGCAAACAGCATTCGCCATCCTGGTGTCGTGCAAATTTCCGAAGCCAAGCTGCTATCGGATGGCACGGGCTTTCTGGTGATGGAGTTCCTTGAGGGACAGACTCTGACACAGCGCCTGCGTCAGACGAAGACCCGGATGCCGCTCGCCAGCGCTCTGCAGATTGCCATTCAAATTGCCAGCACTCTCAACGCGGGTCATCAAAAGGGCATCATCCATCGCGACCTGAAACCCGACAACGTGATGCTTGTGCCAGATGACGCCGTTGCGGGCGGGGAACGGGTGAAGCTGCTCGACTTCGGCATTGCGAAGATCACCAGCGCGGCAGCGGCCAGTGCCCCCCTGACGTTGAACGATATGGGGCTAGGTACACCCGGTTACATGGCCCCAGAGCAGATGCGCAATGCGGTCGCCGCGTCCGACCGCAGCGATGTATACGGCCTGGGAGCACTGTTGTTCGAGCTCGCCGCTGGCCGTCGTGCCTATACGGCTTCGAATCCTGCCGAGCTGATTGTGCAAGTTCTCAGTCAGGATGCCCCCGTTCTTTTGGACCTGTGCCCGGACGCTCCGCCCGAGCTAAGTACGCTGCTGGCTAAAATGCTGCAGCGCGAGCCTCCCTCTGAGCGTCCGATGATGGTCGAGGCATTGCGCGAGTTGGTACTCATCCACTCCGCTGTCACTGCTCACGCAGCGCTGCGCAGCGGAGCCATTGTGGCGCTCGATCCCCCCCCGGAGAGGACAGCTACGCCGCCCACCATCGCGAAGCTCCCGTCGGGCTCTTTCAGAGACAAGACCCGCGAGCCGGAGCTACCGCCCAGCAAGTCGTCAGCCAGCCAGCCCAGCCCCCTGCCTCCTTCGGCATCAACCATCAGCCAGATGAGTGGTCAGACGGGCGACTCGCGCCTCCCGCTGCTTCATCGTCCGAGGGTGTGGATGATCATCGGGGCGGTGTGCAGCATCGCAATCGGCTCCGCTGCGAGCTGGCGCTGGGCTCGCGGCAAGCAGGGAAGCTCTGCCATTCACAGCGCGGCGATACAAGCACCAACCAACACTCCGAAGCCGGAGGAGGTCGTCGCCCCCAACCCGCCGCCCCCAATTCTCACACCAGTCATCCCCAAGCCGCCGGTCCCCGTTCCGCCCGTCAAGAGTTCCTTATCGGCGATTACCGTTTCATGTGTACATGCCGCGGGACTCCCGAAAAACCAGCGATTGGGGATTGTCTCGGCCTTTCAAAAGGCCGGTATCAGGCTCAAAGAAAACGAGTCGATACCCTTAATGCGCCAGGGACAGAGCATTGAAATCGATGAGGACACGATCCCCAGCAGAATCGGGAAAAAGCAGCGGAGCGATTTGTTACGTCTTCTGGGAACTCAGGTTGGAACCTTGCCGTCGGGTCTAAGGGAAGTGATCGTGCAATGCGGAAAACACTAGCAAATCCGGTTAATTTCCTCTCGCTAGCTGCATGTTCACTGGCCATGGCCTTGGGCCTTGCTTCGTGCGACTATGAAGCCCAGATCAAGACGCTGGATGATCAGCAACGAGTACTCTCCAATAACTATGAACTGCTTCTCGCGCAACTCAACGAGCTTCGCGCCGAGCATGAAAAGACCCTTATCGAGCAAAATTGCAAGAATCCACGGGTCGTAAAATTTCTGCAAGAGTGCAAGAAATTTCTCGAAAGCGGTGAAGGGCAAGAATGCAATAAGCTCAACGTTGAGCAAGCACTTAAATTTATGCACGAAGAGCGCCACGTTCTTGTGCGCCTGAAGCCAGGAGCCGGGCTGGCGAGCATGACTTCAAATCGCCAGAATCAGCTTGGCCAATTGCTTGATTCTAGCAAAATGAAGTCTGTTAGCAGTGTACTCGTTATTGCCCAGCCTTCCGATAATCGACCTGAAAGTGGCAACTATGCCCTTGAACAGGGGCGCAAAATTCGCGGATTCATGCGCGACAAGCTGCATGTCCCCGAGCATGCGATGTTTCGTCCGCTGCTGATTTCATGCCGCGGCAAATCTCAGATGCTCGATCACTACGCTAACCAAGTCGTAGACGACCAACCCGACTTCGAAGAACCCCAGGGCAAAGCAGCCAAGATTGCTCTCTGGGTCTTCAGATTGGACTGTGGAAATGTGGCTACCCCTGATGTGGATATCGCTAATCGCCAGCCCCCCCCTGGACCCCGTACAGTTAACACAGCGAATCGAGCAAATTAGCCAGCGGCAGCGCGACGAAGTCCATCTGCTAAACGTTAGGTTACCAAACCTATCCAAGCTCGCGGCTTGGGGTGGGAATACCTGGCGTTCGTCGCAGCCAGTTGATTTCCCTGACAGCTCGGTACCGATTCGCGTCATCCATCTTTGGGCAGACTGGTGCCCCCCTTGCAAAGCCGAGTTTCCGCGACTAAAACGCGTCGTCGAAAAACTGCACGCTTCCTATGGCAAAGAGATCCGGCTTGTTTTGGTATCGGAAACACTGGATGACATGGCCATGTTTAAGTATCTGCGGGAAAATGGAGCCATCATGCCGAGTGCCGGCGTTCAGTTTGGCGATACGCCGCACGAACTCATGTGGACTATATTGCAAGCGATGCCGGAGTCGACACAGGCTGCAGTACTAAAGGTCGAGCGCCAGCCCGGACGTGAGCTACCCCTGCCTATTACCTTAGTAACCGACGCAGATAATGTGGTAAGATTATCGTTTGTCGGTTCATTAGAGGGGCGCTACGGCCAATTCATCAATGGGATCGAGCAATTGTATCGTACCCAAAATCCAGATGGGGCCCGTCGGCTGCTGGCAGGACGCTCAACCGATGCTTCAACGAACTAGCTCACAGCGGCTTCCGCCCAAGACCGCCCGATCATCGATGCCCGGGTCGCTGCTGACCGGCCTGGGGCTGCTGCTGACGTTTTCAGCCCTCGACCCAGTTTTCGCCCAGCCCGCCCCCCAGCCTATTCATCGGATTATTGTGGGCGAAATTAGCCGCGGCTGCAGTCGAGATGGGGAGAGTACCCGGACGGTGATGAGCCGCTTGCGCCAGGGCGGGGTCAACGTGGATGGAACCCCGCTTGGACGCCCGGAGTGCGTTGGCCCGGATTGTGCCGAGAAGCTCAAGGACAGGGAAGGGTACCTGCTCGGCGGGGATGTCCGCAAAGGCGAGAGCACGCTCTGGCTGGTCGACTTGAAGACCGACCAGATCCACATTCAGCGACACCTCTCGAATGGGGAAGTGGAGCCGGCTGTCCTCGCAAGACAGGCAGGTGCCTTGCTGGATGTGCTGCACGATCCGCTAACCCGGTGGACTCCCCGCAAGGGCGTTCCGATGTGCCGCGAGGACCTGCCCGATGTGCCTCCCGAGGAGACTGCCGAGTCGACACAGCCCGCGGCGCGCAGTGATCTGCGCATCGCGCTGGCTGTGTATGCCCCACGCTCGATTGAAAAATACGCCGCCGAGTTCCAAAAAGGCGCGCGACGCGCCCTGAGCGAGATGGGCCTCGATGTCCGCGAAGTCCGCGGCCTGCCCCCCCCTGCCAACCCCCGTGGCGCACTTCCCCCGACGCTGCGAGACCTGCCGCTGCTGGACATCCAGCTCCTAGCACCAGAAGGCGACCAGGCCAAACCCACCCCCGATGGGGCCGCTATCCGCCTCTCCGAGAGCCAAGGCGCCACCCAAACCACCCTCGACTGCGCCACCCAAGACTGCAGCCCAGCTCAGCTGGTCCGGCTGGTGCGACGGAATGCCGGGGCGTTGGTGGATCAGGGAGGGGAGCCTCGTCATGGCGTTTCGATGCAGCGAGCTGCCGGCATAGGCTGTCTGTCAGAGCTTCCGGTCTGTGGCAGATACACGGCTCAGGCGCCAAGTGGCAGCACGAACCCACCTGGCCAAAGTGCCCCCAGCCAGCCATTTGCCCTCGCGCCCCCATCTCCTCAGTCCCCCGCCCCCTCTTCCAATACCCAGCCAAGCAAGACTCTCAGACCGCTCGCCTGGACCGGGATCGGCTTGGGAGCTGTCGGAATGATTGTTTCAAGTGCGGTCTACTTCGCGCTACAAGGCCAAGAGAAAGACTCACCATCTGGCCGAGAAAAAATCATCATCACAAACGCCACTCCTGCGTGGGCAGGTTTCGCCGGAGGGGCGGCCGTGGCGGCTGTGGGGATCGGCTTCTTGATCTATGACTCCAAGCGCTCAAAATAATGGAGTAATTGCAATGAGCACCTTCCAAGCAAATCAACGATTCTTTCGTGGTCTATTACTGGCATTTATCGGCGCCAGTGGAATCCATTGCAATGAAGAGTTTTATGAATGTGAAAAGTTCCCAGAGCGATGCTCGTTCAGCCTCAAGTCTGCCTCTTCGTTATTGGTTGATCAGGAATCTACGCTTAATCTTGAGTTTCCAAACCCAAAGCTTCGGTTTGCACAAAAACTGGACGGCCATAGCCTCCTGATTGAACAGAAAGCAATAGACGGTTCGTTAAGCAAAGCCGATGCTGCCTACTCAGAGTCTGTTGGCACAGATCGTCTTTTTAAGGTCAATCTACCAGGAAAGACATTTCTAGCCGGTCCTGCCTGTTTGATATTTCCGCCCGAAGGCGGGATCTCAGATATTTCCTTTGGCCGAAAGTCACTACAGCTGCGGAATCCATTGGCCTTTGAACTGTCGAGTAGTATAGCTCCGGTGTATTCGGTAACCGCGAAATATCCCTGGCCCATATGGGCAGGGATTGCCAATAAGGTTATCTATGCGCTGTACGAAGGCCAAGAAGCGAAGAAAAGAACCCGTCAACTTGCTAAATTAAACAATAGCAATTTTTCTGGCACGCCCACAGTTGGCATGGCTCTCACAAATCCGATAAACACTTTCCCTGATTCTCTGCCAACCCCCTATGCGCCGGTACTAGCATACGCTTTTCCGTCGAGCTCCATCGCTGGCTCGTCCTTAGTTGTCGCTTCACTATACGGCTCTACAAATAACCAAAGAGTTTCATCCTGCTCCATTGACCCGGTTCCTACGACACTCGACCTCGATAAATGCAATCAGCCGATGTCTGATCCCTCTGGGATGATAGCGGACACTCAGTTAATACCCCAAACCATGAAATCTTTCTTTGCGTTCGAAGCAGAAGTCGGCACTACCGTCATGGCTTACGCAGATGACACAGGGCTTTTATATACAAATTCATTTACCAGCATGACCATGAAATTATCCCACCCGGCTTCGACAATGACTCCAGCCCCCGCAGACGACCCCAAAGACCCCGCAGATGCATGGATAGTTGTTTTTGTCGGCAGTGGTTTTCTTGTAGATAAATCAGCGAAGGACCTTCTGATAGTATACCAAAACAACAAATCCAACAAGGTCCTAACAAGACTATTCGACGCAAAGTTCGAACCAGGGAAACCTTTATTACCACGTGCCAATGCTGCGGCGTTCGAGTCATCGCTGAACGCAGAAATTGAGGCAGGCCTCACAACTCAGCCCATGCAACCCATTTCAGCAATTTCAGCAATGGCGCTGGGGGATATCAATAATGATGGATTTTCTGATATAGCAATCGCGCAATATATAACCAACCCCACGGGTAATCAATTGTTATTGATCTTGAATGAGCAAGGAAAGCGTGCACAGCGGGAATTAGCCAGCATCCCTATCGGGGGAACCACCATGAACACTATCTCTTCATTGGCGATTGGTAATTTGAACGACGATCAGTATGGAGATATTTTGGCGACTGTGCCTGCTGAGCGGACCATATATCGTTTATTGCAGAAAGTACCCCCGATGGCCCTCCCCATCGATTGCCCCCAGAAGAGCAATTAGTGCTCCCGCACGGACTTTTGAACAGCGCTTCCTGGTTTGTTTGACTGTGCTATGTTCCGCCCCGCGTGACGCGAACAGAAAAGGTTCGCGGGGTGGAGAGACATGGGACGAGCGAGGCGATGGTCTAGGGTTTTCGTCGGTGTTGTTGGGCTTTTCTGCGGGTTAGGCGGATGCGCGGTCATTACGACGGTAGAGGTAAAGCCGTCGGACTGTATCAATCCGCCGACGGGGGACTGCGCGGGTGGGGCGAATGAATCGCGCATTCTAGAAGTGCGGCTCTATCAGCTAAAACAGATGATCGATCCTTGCCAGATCGATATCGACGCCTTTGCGGCGGGCAAGGATCTGGACGTCTTGAAATCAGCCCTCGTCGAGACGCAGCGCAGTGATGCCTTGCGTTGGGCCTTTAAGGTCACAGCGAATGAGCCGCGCGTCGTGGGGAGCTGGGAACTTCTCAAAGACACGCAGTATGTCCTGGCGGTGGCCGTTGGCCGCGGCAAGAGCGCCAATACTGCACAGGTGATTCCGATCAGTCGCGTCAAGAACGGGACCGGAATGTTTCCGACGCTGCACATCAAAGGCTATGACATTTGCCTCGATCATCCATGTGAAGCAGCGCTGGGCATGGGAGGAGCGTGTCCGCGATGAGCCTGCATAGCAAAGTCGCATGGAAGGACGGCATGTTCCTTCTGCCACAACACTTCCAACAGGCAGAGCGCAGCTTTGAATCGATGCTGCGACAGCAGACGCTGGGGCCGCAGCCGTTGCAGTGGGGCGTGCTAGAGCTGGCGATCAACGAAACGGCGCTGGCGGAAGGACGCGTCGAGCTGACGCGCTGCCGCGCGCTGTGGCCAGATGGGATGGCACTGCACGCCCCCGAGCTGGACATGCTTCCCGCCGCCGCGCCCCTACCAGCGGGCAGCACGTCGCGCGCGTTGGATGTGTTTCTGACCATCCCGGCTCGTCGCCCGCAAGTGCCCCTGGTGGCGATGTCGGCCGAACGCAAGGATGCTCGCTACGTCGAACGCGCGCTCGAAGTCGCCGATGATCAGGATCCGGATCAGCTGCGGACGATTGACATCGCGGTCAAAAATACGCGGATTGTGCTCGGACGTGAGGCGCTCGATGGCCTCGTCGTGCTCAAGATCGCCGAGCTGGAACGGGCGGTCGAAGGGGCCTGGACGCTTCGTCGCGACTACGTCCCTCCCATGCCGACGGTCGCCGCCGCCCCGCTGCTCATCAAAAAGCTGCAGGAGCTGCTGAGTCGAGCCAACGCACGCGCTGATGAACTGACAGCGCAGCGACGCCTGCGCGGCGACGGGCTCGAGTTCAACGCCGAAGACCTGCTGAACTTCTGGTTGCTGCATACCCTCAACACCCAGCTCACCCGACTCCGCCATTTGCTTACGGTGCCGGGCATTCACCCCGAGCGACTCTATGAGGGACTGTTGAGCCTCTTTGGCTCGCTGTTGGTCTTTTCACCCCATGCGGTGCGGACGGCGCCCCCATACCAACACGATGCGATCGGCGAGTGCTTCACGGGGCTGATCGAGCGCATCTACGAACTGCTGGGCGTAATCGTTCGGGCTCGCTACACCTTGATTCCGCTGCATCAGACGCGAAACGCCTGGGATGGACGGGTCGAAGATCACCAGCTCTTGGAATCCGCCCACTTCTATCTGGTCGCGACGGGAGATGTCCCGCGCGCTGAGTTTGATCGGCTTCCCACTGCGGCGAAGGTGGCGGATAGCAGCCGGGTGGAGAGCCTGGCTCGCACCGCCAACCCCGGCCTGTCCCTGGTGCCGATTCCTCGTCCGCCTTCTCCTGTGCCGGTGCGCAAGGATGCGGTGTATTTCCAGCTGCGCGCCGAGGGGCCGCTGTGGCACGAAATTCGGCGCTCCGGTCAAATCGGTGTGTTCGTGCCACGGGCTCCAGATGGGCTGCATCTTGAACTCGTGGCGTTACACGACGCGCCGGGAGCAGCGGCATGAGCTCGTTGTCGGTTGAAGCACAGCAGGCACTGCGCACAGCCTATCTGGATCTGTTTTGGCTCGCGGCGCGGCTGCGCAAGGGCGAGGTTCCGGGACACCGAACGCCTGATCTACGGACCTGGGCCGATGCCCAGCTGCGGCAACAGCGACGGACGCTGCTGCGGGCGGACATCGATGACACAGTTATCCAAGATGCCGAGTCCGCGATCATCGCGCTGCTAGATGAATCGGCGCAGCTCTCTGCGGCCCGCGACTGCGCTGAGCAGTGGATGTCTCGTCTTCTCCAATACGAGCGCTACCAGCATTCAAATCTTGGACGCGATTTTTTCGACCGTCTCGATGCGCTGCGCAAGCGTCCGGACACGCCGCTTCCCCTGCTAGAAATCTATGCTCGCTGTCTGGCGTGGGGGTTTGAAGGGCGCTACCGCGAAGAGAATCGCTTGGAGGATTTGCGTGTGCTGATGGAGGCACTTCGCGTCGAGCTCCAGCAACGCATCCACCCGTCCCCGCTATGTCCCCCGATGCTGGACCGCTCAGCACAGCCTCTGCCACCGCCACTTTTTTCGGCGCCCTGGGTCATGGGTCTGGGGGCGAGCTTGATCCTGTTCATCGGCGTCGTCCTGACGGGCTGGCTTTATCTGAAAGCCAGCAGCACGACCGAACAGCTTCGCCAGTTGAATGCTGGCCGGGGACAGGGCGAAGCAACGGCCCAGGGGGGAGAGTAGCCGATGCGCAGACTACTCGGGTTCTTGGCCCGCCCCATCGTGTGGTCCACTTTGGGCGTACTGATTCTCCTCCTCGCCCTGCATGTGGTCTGTCCGCTGCTGGGCGTCGAAGATGACAACCGCTGGATCATTGAGCTGCTGGTTGGAACACCGCTTGCGGTTTTTCTGGTCGTGTACTGGGTCCGTCAGTTTCTGGTTGAGCGCCGCCTGTCCGGCGAGATGACGAGCCAAGCCAAGCAGCTCGCGAATCAGCAGGGCCCGGACGCCGTGCGGGACTTCAAAGCTTTTTCGGAGGACTTCACGCAGGCCTTTGCGCAGCTCAGCCGACAGTGCCGGGAACGCGGCGTAGTTGGGGGAGTCGCGGCGCTGCCCTGGATCATGATCCTGGGCCCCTCCGGGGTTGGAAAAAGCACAGCGCTCGATCGTTCCGGCCTGCGCTTTACCAGCCTTGGGCGTCGGTTACAGGGAATCGGGGGCACGCGCAACTGCTCCTGGTGGCTAGCAAACGATGCGGTGTTTCTCGATACCGCGGGTCGCTATGCCGTTCGTGACGAAGACCGAGACGAGTGGCGGGCGTTTCTTCATCTGTTAGCGAAACGGCGCAGGAGGCCGGTCGATGCGGTCCTTTTGCAAGTCGGGATTGATGAGCTGCTGGATCGACCGCGCGCAGACGTCGAAAGGGTAGCCTTTGCGCTGCGTGAACGTCTGGATGAGTTGACGCATTTTCTCGACGCGCAGATCCCAATCCATCTGCTGTTCAACAAGTGCGATTGCCTGGAGGGATTCCTTGAGTTCTTTTCTGCGCTCGCGCCAGAAGAACAAGCAGCGGCCTGGGGCATTCAACTGGATACGCAAAACCTGGGGGCAGATTCGCTGGAAGGCGCATTTTCCAAGCGCTTTGGCGAGCTGGTTCGCTCGCTCACCGAGCGGGCCACGCAGCGGATGCTCTCAGCCCCGAACCCAGACACCCGCGAAGCGATCCTTAGCTTCCCCGCCGAATTTAAGGCGATTGGCGAGCTGCTGACGTTCTTTGTTCAGAGCCTGCTTGAGCCCCGCAGCCGCCAGGAACGTCCCTGGCTGCGCGCCGTCTACTTTGCGAGCGCCGAGCAAACCGGCCAACGGATCGCTGGCTTGGCTCAGCGCCGCGCCGACGAGCTCGCTCTTCCTTCCATCAGCTCCCATCGCCTCTCGCCGGCGGTTGGCACCGGCGCAAACGGAGATACCTTTTTCTTGCGCGGCGTTTTTGCGCAGGTGCTGCGTCAAGCGGAGACTTCCGCCAGACCGAATGCGGCCGCGCAGCGCAAGATGCGCCTACGGCAGCACTTAGCCGTCGGCATCTCTGTCGTCTTATGCGCTGCTTGTTCCTGGTATGTGGGCCAGCGCTTGAGCACCGCCGGCCACTTTCTGCGTCAGCTTGAAGAGCGGTGTCGGGGATTGAACGACGCGCCAGGCTTGCCCGACAAAATCAGCAAAGTTTCAAAAGACGACCTGGTTGCAGAGATCAACCGAATGGAATCGGTACGTGTCTGGCTCGCCGAGGCTCCATCGGGAATTCCCACCGCCCCCGGCCATGAAGCAAGCCTGCTCTTGCGACGTCGCATCGACCGGCAATGGCTCCTGCCGCTAGAGTCCCAGATGCAGCAAGACCTAGAGCGTGTGGCAGCCCGCAAGAGCGGGGATCCTGGCGAGGATTTCAGCCGCGGCTTTAGCATGCTCCGGATGCTCTATGTCCTGCGAGGGAACACCTGCGCGGGTGCAGATCCCGAGCAGACTCGTCAGGCGATGGCACAGTTCATCTTGGATCATTGGCAGCGCTTGCTGGGGGATAAGGGACGCTGGTTGGCGCTGGTCAGCAACGATGATGAGGATCCCGAGCGCCCTCATACATCGAGTGCACGGATGCGACGGCAGCTAGAGTATTTTTTCATGCAGGAACCTACGGTTCTGCGTGACAGCACTCATCTGCGCATCGACGAAGCCCTGCGCGAACAGGCACGCAGCGCTCTTGGCAGTGGGGACGATCAAAGCCAGATTGTCTTTAACCTGCGCGTCTCGCTGGCCGGCCTCTATGAACGCAAAGGACAGCTGAGTACCCCGCTTCTGAGCGAGAGTGGCATCGAGCAAGTGTTCACGAGCCGCGGCTGCGCAACGTTCTTTGGTCCTGAGGCCGGTCGCGGTAGCGAGTGGTGGAAGTGTGTCTTGGATCGCCCGCTACCTAAAGATCCGCCAAACCTCGAAGACACCTATCGCCAGCGCTACAGCGAGGCCTGGAATCGCTGGCTGCACGATCTATCCCTGCGTACGCCCAATGAACCCAAGAGCACCAGTCCCCGACATGCGGGGAACGAGAGCATCGCGGATGCCTTGCGCGTGCTCGATGGGTTGATTCGCGATGCTCGCCCAGCCTTGCCCCAGGTCATGCAAGTTGTCGGACGGGGCGGAGATGTTGTGCGCGAGGCCATGAGTGCGCAGCGTCGCAAGTCGACATGGTATTCCGGCTGCGGAAAGCGATTTGGCAAGTCGCTGGACTGGGGTAAGCAAGCCTTCAAAGAGTTCAAGACGCCGCGTGAATGCCAAGCGGCCCAAGACCTGGTTTTGCCATTCGCCCAGCTCACCGCGGCGAAGAAAACCACCGATGAAGACGCAGACAGTGGCAGCGCCAAAGAGGACTATCAAAAATACCTTCTTTCGGCCAAAGCCCTCCGGAATCAGCTGGCTCGCATCCAAAACAGCACCGAACGGAATGGCGAGTCGCTCAAGCTTCTGCAGGCCACGATGGGTACAAACGGCGATCTCTGGGCGCTGGATGTAGCGCGCACCGATGTGATGGCATCGCTGCAGGGCCGTCTCTCAGGCAGCGGCCTCGATGTGTCAGAGAGTGGGCTCAACCGTGTGCTGCAAGAGGCCGAAGGCCTCGCCTTTCGAGCTCTCCTGCCCCTGGCCCCGCAGGCCCTCAACGAACAGTGGAAAAACCAGATCTGGCTGCGCTGGAAGAACATGAAAGAGAACCAGCAGCGCCAGATGACTCCCGATGAGGATCGTTGCAAGCAGCGAACTGAGTTCCTTCGCAAAGAGGTCGCCGAGTTTGTCAGCAAGTCTTACGCTCCGTTCTACACCGGGAACAACTTGCTGCAGTGCAGCTTGAAGCGGATGAGCTTCCCCTTTGACCGCCAGATGCCTCTGTCCACCAGCGCGTGTACGTCGATCCGAGACGCGGTCAAAGTGGGCGAGGAAATTACCGACTGTCCCAAAGCGATGGGAGCCGGTGGCGGTGCACCGAAGCGAGATCTGGTCCGCGCGGACGTGATCCCTCCGGCCGAGAAAGATTGTGTTGTCCAAGCCGGCGAAGTGCGTGTCGACCGCGGCGACAAAGTCTTCTCTTGCTTGATAACGACGGGTAGCTGCGCGGAGAGCACGACTCTCAAGACCAGTCAGCGCGCACGCCTGATGGTGCAGTGGCAAAACAAGCCCGGCTTCATCACGCTATTTGAGCATGAGTACCCCGAAGAGCTTTTCGACCATGCGCAGAAGAAAGGGAACCAGCTGATCTTCAGCCTGCCGCCCGAAAAAGCCCCCAACAGATGCAAGGGCTTTCAGATCATCTTCCAGTTGGCTCCCGGGGCCGGAGGGCCGGCGCCCAAGAAGGCCGACAACCGCTGGAAGACTGTAGACCTGCCCGCTAGCTTGCTGTGAGCTCATCATGGCGGCCGTGATTCCCTCAAGCCAAAGTACGGTCGGCGTGTTCGGCTATTTGCCGGGCCAAGCAGACTTCGTCCGCGTGCGCGCGGCAGGACGCGAAGTCCGCAGATTGGAAGAGTGGCTAGAACGAGGTCTGCATCAGGCGCGCTGGGAGATGGGGGGAGGATTCACGGTCACCTATCCGCGACTGTTCCACCGCTTTGTCTATCGACCGGACAATGCAGAAAAGGCCGTTCTGGGAGTGCTGTGTGCATCCGTCGATAGTCATGGCCGCCCGTTCCCGTTTGTCGCATTTCAGACTTTCGCGGTGGCAGCCTGGGATCTAGATCCGGCCAGCGTGTTGGGCTTGCATGCCGAATTTTTTGCCCAGCTTGAAGAGCTGGTCCGCAAAGTCGGATCGCTGGCTCACATCGGCCAAGTCCACGGCTGCGTCGATTCTGTGCGGGCAATCTCGCTAAACGATGGGGAAGGGGCTGCTACCGCAGGCTCTAGATCGCCGAGTGCGCAGCGCTATCAAAACTTCCTGCAAGAAACGCAGTGCCAAGATCTTGGCGTCGAAGAAAGCGCACCCGGCCTAGCCATCCTGTACGACATGGAGGCGGCGCTTGGCGGTGGCGAAGAGCCGCGTCTTTTCCGCTCCTCGGTTGCCTTGCCTCTTTCCCGTCCAGCGTTTGCGCGTGATTTGGAGCTCCAGTTTTATATCGCGTTCATTCGCAGTCTGCTTTCCCGTCATCGTCCCACCCTCTCTGCATTCTGGCAGCTAGGTAACGTTGCCGCGGGCTCGCTTCTTGTCTGTTTTCGAGAGCCAGTACTGGAGCTCTTCGGAGCACTGCTCACAGGTGGCGTAGGTTCTCGCAATGTCTACCGACCAGGAACTGGGATGAGCCCGCTGCCGCGGCCGCGCCCAGACCTCACAGGAATCACGTCGCTGGAACTGGCTCTGCAACCCAACAAGTGGCTTTGCGGCACCACGGTCCCAGCCAAGCGAAACGGAGCACAGAGATGAGGCTGCAGCTCAAGGTTGCTTCTGGCCCACAAACAGGTGATGAGTGCAGCCTCGATCCGCCAGTCGGATACGTCGGCCGCGGAGAGGACTGTGCGCTGCATCTCCGCGACCACACGGTCTCCCTGGTGCATCTCGAACTGCGCTATCAGCAGGATGGCTGGTGGGCCGCGCAGCGATCCGCGCGGAGCCCGTCTCTGCTCAATGGCGTAGCGATTGGCAGCCAGCCAGTTCGCCTGCAGCATCGGGGCGCCTTGCAGGTCGGCAGCATCGCGCTCGAATACGAGCAAGAGCAGAGTCCAGCTTCGTCTATGGAGGACTCCCCCTCCACGCTGATCAATGTCCGCCGTCAGCTGCCTTCGATCCAGAGTGCTCTCCTGCAGCACATGGAGCCGCTACGAGCCTCAGAGCCTGCTCCGGAAGAGACCCCAGCGACGCTCATTCTTCGCCGGCAACCGGCCGCTGTGTCAGTCCCGGCCCCGCCGCCTTTGCCCGCCGCAGTGGATTCCGAAGCCGCACCGCCTACCTTTATCCGCAGGCCGTCCCAGGAATTAGGCGAAATGGGAATCATCCCCGCGCGGGTTGCGCCCCCCGTGCCTCCCACGCTGCCGCCGGCTCACACAAAGACAGAGCAACCGGCCGCCGCCAGCGCAGTGCATGCGCTCAGACAAGAATGCGAGGAGCTAAAGCGCGAACGGCAACAGCTTCAGCTGCAGCTGGCCCAGCTACGCGAAGAGAACGCGGTGCTGCGAAAGAACGCACAGCCCATGCCTGAAAACACGTCCCCGGCCGGCTCCGCGCAAGCGCTGTCCCTGCTGGAGCCGTTCGCCAAGAGCCTTGAGCAGGCATCGGCAGCCCTCCAAGCGGGCGACCCAACTGCGGCACGGATGCACCTCCGCGAAGCATCGTTTGGCTTGGCTGACCTGCGCGATCTGTTTGAAGCCCCCGGCCCGTGACCGCAAGCGCTACGGCGAGCGGCTCGTCTCGGTCGATTCATCAAGCGGGCTGTCCCGCAGTCCCAGCGCTAGACCTGATAGGCAGGCGACCACCAACAGCAGGGAGATCAGAAGAACCTGCCGTCGGTAGCTACGCTGATGTTGCAGGGCCAGCAAGTCTACCTCGGGGCCTGGTAACTGCCGCGGCGTGGCGTAGGCTGCCTCAGTCGCCACCGTGCGCTGCGGGCCCGGCAGACGGGTCTCGGGCGGTTCTTTTGCGATCTGTGGCGGCGGGGCGAGGGGCGCAATCACTAAGTCATGCGCGGCAGCGCCAGCACCCATATTCGGCCCGGGAGACGGACGTTGTTCTGCCGCCATGGACGGGGCGACGGCGTCACGCCGCGGCACCATCGGTGTAAGCAGGGTCGGCATCTCGGGTGCGGCAGGGCTGAGATGTACCGCGGCCGGCGAACTCGCCACTAGTGAAAGCCATGGCCCTCCTTCGCCCCCCAGCTGAAATCGCTCACCGGAACGCAGCAGCGTCTCGCCGCGAACCGGGGTGCCATCTCCCCGAAACGTGCCATTGGCGCTGCTGAGATCGACCAGATAGATCCCGTTGCTACGAACCTCGATGCGGGCGTGGGTGCGGCCGACTACGCGATCGCGCTCCGGGTCAAAGCGAACATTGCACAGTCGCTCACGTCCCAAAAGCAGCGCCCCCGGAGCCGCAGGCAACACAAAGCGCTGGCCCGCTAAGCTACCGGACTCAACAAGCAGGATCTGCGAGGTCCCCGCAGAAGATGTGATCAGGGGAGATAGCGTGATATCGCGCATGGTTCACGTGGAGGTTGAGGTTTCGTATTCAAGAATATGTAAGTATCTATTCACTTTTTCTTTTGAAAATTGACGCAGCGCATGAAGCACCTCACCGCATGGCAACTGCAAGAGCAAGTTCTGCTTGGCGAGGCGCGTCATTCCCGCGGTAAATTTAGAGTAGGTACTGAAGAAGTAGTCCAAGCTAAATACATCGATGTCCTCGTCCGTTGGTAGAACCGAGTCTATCAGCTTGCGCAAGGACGGCCGAGTCGGCGTGCCAGATGATGCGGATGGGGATGGGGGAAGGCCTGACTGCCTGAGAGTGGGCCCGGTGATCTCCGATAGCGGCGGACTGATGCTTGGCTGCGTGGCGGCGCCCGTTTTCTTGGTTCTTCCCTCGGTGATTTCGAACGTCAGCCAAAATCCACAAATTTCGACGGACATCTCAGAGAAGACGCCCTCAACGACCCCGTGAATACGGCGACCGTTCACATAGGTTCCATTCGTGCTGCCGTTGTCTATGACGCGAACGCGATCCCCCCGCCACGCCACACGAGCATGGCATCGCGACACATCATCTGCTCTTAGTTCGATGTCTTGGCCATCCACGCGACCAATCGAGATTTCACTTCGTTCGAAGTAGTAGCTTCGCTCTCGTTCTTTAGTCCTAAGAACATGCACCACCAGCATGGCGGCAGACGGTAGCAAGCGCGCCATTCGACGCGCAAGACACAAATTCGCCGTGATGCCTTGCTGTAAATCACACTACCCGGGTAAGGTTTGCCCTTCACCGCGCCTACTATCATCATTGGCTAGTTCCCGCGACAGTGAGGCCCACTATGAGTCAGGCGGCAGATGCAGACAGCGAGGACTGTCTAAACCGTGGCCAACAGCTCTGCTTCAGATACCGGATACAGACGAAGCTCGGCGAAGGAGGCATGGGACAGATCTATTTGGCTGTCGATGAACGCATGCAGCGCGAAGTCGCGATCAAGCTATTGCATCCTGGAATTAGCCAAGCGGGAGCAGAGATCCTCAAAGCAGAGGCGATTACTACCGCGGCCCTGGATCATCGCGACATCGTCAAGGTGTACGACATTGAGCAGATTCCTGCGGCCCCAGGTATTCCCAAGCGCCTGCATGGCACATTCTTCATGGTTCTTGAGTATGTTCCAGGCACGACGTTGTACTGCCAGCTGCGTGACCACGGCAGGAGCAGCGTGCCGCAGCAGACTGTGCAGATCTGGCGAGAGCTGGTCGCCGCCATCGCCTTCGCCCACGAGCGCAACGTCATTCACCGTGACCTGAAACCAGGCAACATCATCGTTCAGCGGCAGGGGCTTAAGGTCCTTGATTTTGGCATCGCAAAGGCCTGTGAGCGCCTCGATGCGTTGCACGATCCTCCGTTGCTGTGTTCCCCCTGCGGCACGCCCTGTTATATGCGTCCAGCCGTGCTGGAGGCGTTCGAGAACAATCGGCGCATCGCCCCAGACAAGCGCGACGACGTGTATGCGCTGGGCGTCATTTTTTACCAGATGCTCACCGGCGAGCTCTGTCATCCCCTGGAGCACAATGGCCAGCGACAACAGACCTACTTGGAGCTCGCCGATTCCCTGCCGTTTCCTGACACCTCTCTGCGCAAGGAATGTAACTCGCTCATCGTGGCGGCTCTCGGCCTGGACCCCAAAAAAGACCTCGCCGATGCCAATCAACTGCTGTCCGAGTGTGATGCTCTCCTGAGTCGGTGGTACGAATACCGCCGCACGGAGCAAGAGCGAGCCTCACGTTCCAAACAGGAGCGGTCTTTGGATATCCAGAGACAAGCGTATCTACGACATCGGAGGACGCTGGTCTCACAGCATCGTCGCGCGCGAAGGCTGTGGCTCTTAGGTACGCTGGCAATCACTGGCTTCCTCTTCTGGGGGAGCATCTTTGTGTTTGTGACCTATCGGCAGCAGCGTGATTACCAAGATCTCCTCGCGCTCTGCCAGGGGGCGAGAAAGGAAGTTCGCTCAGAGCCTCGTTTTCAACCTCGGCAGATGGAGGACATTCTTGCGCGGACAAACCAGCAGCTCATCCGTGACCGCAGAGTCCCCCAGGTATGTGTAGAGCTTCTCTATTTAGACTACCTGGAATCACGCGGCCTGCTGCGCGAGTCCGCCACCGTTGCCGCCGAGCCAGAGCTTCTGTCCGAGGCTAACGACTGGCTGCGGCGGAATCTCAAGGACGTACGCAGCTGGACGGTGGCGCCTGACTTTAAGACGGTCGCTGGGGGCTCCGGGGATGGCCAGATCTTGACTGGCCGGAGCTATGATAACGGCCTGCGACCACTCAGCTCAGCCCCGCGCGAGCTGATTCCTAAGTCATCGTATCCCATACAGACGGCGCTCAGCCCTGACGCGCGCTGGCTCGCGGCAGCGTACGATAGCGGGCACACGATCTTCCGCTATCGGCTTGCACTCAGCCAAGATGTCTCCCGCTGGTCGATAGGGAATGAAAAGGTCAGCAGCGTCTCTGTCTTGTTGGACGGGGCGCTCCTCATTGGAACTAGCTCTGGCCAAGTCTGGCGTTCCGATGACTCCTCTCCACAGAAGAGTGTTCGCCTGCTCCTACCCGACACCAAAGCCCCCGTTCTTCATACCGCTCTGCTCGATTCCTCGACGATGCTAGTCATCACAAAGGGGTGGATCAGTCTGTGGGACCTGCGCACCAAAGAACGCCAACTGCACCTCAGCATGACTGTCGAAGGCATCCTGCATTATCAGCTGAAAGCCCCGCAGCTAGTGTTGCGGGCCGGTGACCACTGGCTGCGCTGGCAGGTGGATGGCGCAAACCTCGCGGCACTCGGGACGGAGTTAGGCAGCGCTTGTACCCTACCGGAGCTCCTTCCCCCGGCGGCTGCCACGCGGGCAATCGATTCGTATTCCTTGAAACAGAGCAGCGAGCCCTGGCCAAGCGTGAGCGATCCGCATAAATGTCTGGCTGTCGTCTGCCAGCGATTGCACAAAGACCGAAGCGTAAACTCGACGCTGGGCGTTGTCTGTCAACAGCTAGCGAAGCAGACCCGCGTGCCGTTCCTGGATCGGTGGAACCTCCAATGACCCTGCCCTCAGCCCTCTCTGCACATCCACTCGCTGCCTTGGGGACTGCTGCTGCTGTGGCCCCAGAGCCTAATGATGGCGAACCACAGTGGCAGCAGTTCAATGCCGCGATTGCCCAGTACAGCACGCAGCGACACAGCGTGGACTGGCCCCTGGTTCGACGGCTGGCTGAGGGGCTTGCGACTCAGCGCTGCGACTTAAAAGTATACGGGTACCTCGGGCTTTCGGTCGTACACACCACATCGAACGACGAGTCTCTTTACCTGCCCCTGGCGGCAGTACTCCATTCGCTGGGGGCATTGATCGAACAAGGCTGGTCCCGCTGTGTGCCGCGCGCGGACAATCGCCGGCAACAACAGCTCAAGTGGTTTTCGGAGGAAGTCACCCCCCTCGTCAAAGAGCGCCCCCCCAAGCCCACCCAGCGCGGGGAGTTCGAGGTCTGTCTGCAAGCCGCAGAGCACACCGCGGAGCAGGCAGGGAATGCGCTTGGGCTCGGCTATCCGCTGCTGCGTGAGCTTCGCGAAGCACTCAAGGAGCACGAGCGTACCCTGCCCGCGCCGCCTCCCCCGCAGGTATCGGCACCGCCCGCTGCAGCGGTGCAAATTCCGCCTCCTCCGATCGCCGAACGGGCCGCACCCGCCACACCCAAAGCGGAATCTGCTCCCCCCGCTGCGGTTCCCCCTTCCGCTCCGGCTGCCTTGTCCGGGGCAGAGGCCGCGCCGACTCCCTCGTCCGTACCCAGCACCGCGTCGGCAGCCGCCACACCGACGAACGCCGCGCCGCCGGCCAGTCCCTCTGAGCTGGGCCGGCAAGCCCTCGAAGATCAGCTCTCGGCGTTTGTGATTCAGCTGGCTTCTGATCTGCGGAACGACTCCCTTTTGGACCCCGCTCCCTATTGGTTGCTGCGCGCGCTGCGCTGGGCCAATCATGATCTGTTGCGAGCAGAGCGACTCGCCGAAGCTCTCGCCCAAAAGGGCCGCACCCAGCTTCCGCTGCCCCAGGGACACGCGCGACTAGGCAAAGACCTCGCCAAGCGCTTGGCCGCCGGGCATCACGCAGCCGTCGTCACTGAGTGCGAAGAGCTCTTCGCCACCTATCCCCTGTGGCTCGATCTGCAGCGCTATGTGGCCGGGGCCCTCGAAGGTCTCGGTGCCCAGCAAGCCCAGGCGGCAGTCCGAGCGCAGTGCTCGCTGCTGCTGCAGTGTTGCCCGCAGGTGGTCGAGCTCAGGTTTGCCGACCGCGAAGCGACTCCCTTTGCAGACGCCGAGACCGCCACCTGGCTCCGTAGCCATGATGCGCAGCCAGCCTCCGCCCCCCAAGTACCCAGCAGCGTCGCGGAATCTCTACCGGACGATCTGACGGCGGCAGTGGCTGCGCTTCAGAAGCGCCTTGGCGAAGCGACGGGTGGTCGCCAGCGCTTCGAGCTGCACCTGCGCTTGGCCGAGCACCTGCTCCAGAACCAGCGCAGTGATATCGCCATGCCCATCGTCGAAGAGCTCTTGACTCAAGTCGACAGCCATCGACTCAACGAGTGGGAGCCCTTGCTCGGTCGAAGTGCTCTACGCCTCGCCGTAAAGTCCGCTCGGGCGGCGGAGCTCCCCTCCGCGCGACGCGCTCAGCTCTGGGCCCAGATATGCAAAATCTCCCCCCTAGACGCTGTGCAGCTGGGGCCCGAGGTCGCTAGCCTTGATTCTTAATCGTTAGCCAGAACACCAGACTCTGGTTGTTATTTTTCCTACCTCGCAAAACTACGAACTTAGCCTTGCGTCGCCGATGTTGCTTTGCTATGCCCACAGTCGAAGACGGATTCACCACAACTTCTGGGAGGCTCGAACGAAATGGCCGCAACTCCAGGCAAAGAAGGTGCCGTTGCTCCGCAAGAGCGCGTCAATATCAAGTACAAGACCGAAACGGGCGGGGCGGTTGCAGAAGAAGAGCTGCCGCTGCGCTTGCTGGTGACCGGCGACTTCACGGGTCGCCCGGATGCCACTCCCCTCGAAGAGCGCAAGCCGATCAACATCGACAAGAACAACTTTGATGAAGTGCTGCAGAGCCAGCGGGTCGGCCTCAAGACGCAAATCGACAACACGCTCTCTGGTGGCAAAGGCGACCAGCTTAGCGTGGATCTGCACTTCAACAGCATGAGCGACTTTGAGCCCGAGTCAATCGCCCAACAAATCCCTGAGCTGCGTGAGCTTTTGGAACTCCGTGAGGCGCTGACCGAGCTCAAGGGCCCGCTATCGCAGAATGCCGAATTCCGCAAGCGTCTGCAGAAGCTTCTCGACGACGAAAAGGAACGCGGCAGCATCCTGGACGAAATCGGGCTGGGATCAGCCAATCCCTAGGCGTTTGTTGTCAAAACCAACCACGCAGAACGCGTATTGCATCTACTCGCTATGTGTAAGTAGGAGGAGTCGTGGCGCAGGATTCCGCTCTTAGTGCAGCTCAATCAGCTGCGCAGGTCCATACCGCCGAGCATGCCGCTCCCGCCGTGAGCATGCTTGACCAGATTATCGATCAGACCCAGGCCGCCAAGGTCGATGCCGCCAAGCCCCTCATGCAGAAGGGGGTCCGCGCCCTGCTGCGCGAGATCCTGCAGGCCCAAGCCGGCGGCAAGGCGGGCGAGGCGGCCAAGATCGATCGGGCCGCTGTCGATCGCGCGATCGCGGCTCTTGATAAGAAGCTCGGCCAGCAGATCGACAAGGTGCTGCACAACGAAAAGTTCCAGCAGCTGGAGTCGGGCTGGCGCGGCCTCAAGTTCATGGTCGAGCGGACGGACTTCCGGCAGAACATTCGGGTCAGCCTGCTGAACGTTTCCAAGCAGGATCTGTACGACGACTTCAAGGATGCTCCCGAGCTCTTTCAGTCGGGTCTCTACCAGCACGTTCACAAAGCCGAGTACGGTCAGTTTGGCGGCAAGCCCTACGGTGCCATCATTGGCAACTACGACTTTGGGCCTGCTGAGACCGATATCGAGCTTCTGAAGTGGACCGCCGGCGTCGCCGCGATGGCGCACGCGCCGTTTATTGCCGCCGCTGGGGCGGAGTTCTTCGGTCTCAAGAGCTTCGAGGGACTGCCCCGCCTCAAAGACGTGCGCAGCATGTTCGAGAGCAAGCAGTACATCTCGTGGCGCAGCCTGCGCGACTCCGAAGATGCTCGCTACATCGGCCTGACCTGTCCGCGCTTCCTGCTGCGTCGTCCGTACGGTGCCGACAATCCGGTCAAGTCGTTCAACTACACCGAAGAGAGCGGCCAGCATGACCAGTTCCTGTGGGGCAACACCGCATTTGCGTTCGCGACGCGTCTGACCGAGAGCTTTGCGAAGTACCGCTGGTGTCCCAACATCATCGGCCCACAGGGCGGCGGTACCGTCGAGAATCTGCCGGTCCATCTCTACAAGTCGGATGGCGACCTGGTGCAAAAGATTCCGACCGAAGTCCTTTTGCCCGAAGTCTTGGAATACGACCTGTCCGAAGAAGGCTTCATCGGCCTGACCATGCGCAAGGACAGCGACAACGCCTGCTTCTTCTCGGCCAACTCGGTCCAGAAGCCCAAGACCTTTGGTCAGAGCCCCGAGGGCAAGGCCGCCGAGACCAACGCCCGCCTCGGCGCGCAGCTTCCGTATATGTTCATCATCTCGCGCCTCGCCCACTACATCAAAGTGCTGCAGCGCGAGGCCCTCGGCACCGACAAAGAGAAGAAAGATCTCCAGAACGATCTGGAGAAATGGATTCGTCAGTACGTCACCGAGGATGACAACCCCATGCCCGGCATCCGCGCCCAGCGTCCGCTGCGCATGGCCGAGATCAAGGTCGATGACGTCCCCGGCCGACCGGGCTGGTACTCCGTCGGGCTCAAGGTCCGCCCGCACTTTAAGTACATGGGGGCGTCGTTCACGCTGTCGCTGGTTGGCCAGCAGGGCCCGCCTGGCAAGTAGTCCCCGTCCATGCTTCCGGGGCTTTCCGCCGTCGGGCGGCAGGCCCCTTTCCCGTAGTCTGCAAGGCCCCTCCGGGCCAATCGACAAGGAGAACGCATCATGGCACTACAAGCACATATGACCATCGAAGGGACGGAGCAGGGCAAGATCGA